>CAYRFK010000001.1:0-78702 GCA_964423465.1 uncultured Verrucomicrobiota bacterium
CCCGGCGAAGATCCAAGGCATCCGCTGCGGCTTTGAAACCTGCTCCGTCATGGTCATCCTTTCGATCGGCTGCTGATCGTTGGCTGTTGGATGTTGGTTGTTGGCTGTTGGATGTTGGATGTTGGCTGTTGGCTGTTGTCACAGATCGACGGTGTCGCCGCGGGCCGGGGTAAACACGTCGCCGAGGTTCTTCGCGCGCAGGGCCTCGGCGAGGGAGGTGCGGGCGGCGGCCTCGCCGTGCACGAGGAACGTGCGGCGCGGGCGGACGGCCTCGACGTAGGCGATCAGGTCGTTGCGGTCGGCGTGGGCGCTGAAGGCGTGAAGGGTGTGCACGGTGGCGCGCACATCGAACATGTCCCCGAAGATCCGCACCTGCCGGTCGCCTTCGACGAGGCGCCGGCCGAGCGTGTAGGACGCCTGGTAGCCGACGATCGCGACGGCGTTGCGGGGGTCGGAGATGCCGTGCTTGAGGTGGTGGAGGATGCGGCCGTGCTCGCACATGCCGGAGGCGGCGATGATGATGCAGGGCGACCGCGAGGCAGAGAGGCGCTTGGAATCGTCGACCGACTCGGTGAAGCGGACCCACGGAGGGAAGACGGATCCCTGGTCGCGCAGGAGGGCATGCGTCTCCTCGTCGAGGAGGCCGACGTACTGTTCAAACACCTTGGCGACCTTGGCGGCCATGGGGCTGTCGACGTAGGCACAGCTCTTCTGGATGACGCCCTGCGCCTGCAGGACGTTGAGGTGGTAGAGGATCTCCTGGGCGCGTTCGAGGGCGAAGGACGGGATGAAGAGCTTCCCGCCGCGGCCCAGCGTCTCGCGCACAATCTCCCCGAGCTTCGCGGTGGCGCTGCGGGCGTCGTCGTGGAGGCGGTCGCAGTAGGTGCTCTCCAGGATGAGCGTGTCGACATCCTTCAGGGATTCGGGATCCCGCAGCAGCGGCAGGTTCTTCCGGCCGAGGTCGAAGGCGAATGCAACGCGCCTGCGGCGGCCGTTCTCCTCGAGATCGAAGACCGTGAGGGCGGCGCCGAGGATATGCCCTGCGTCGTGGTAGGTCACGGTCACGCCCGGGGCCACCTCGACGGGGCGGCCGTAGGCGTGGCCGCGGAAGAGCTTCAGCGCGATCTCGGCATCCGCGGCGGTGTAGAGCGGCTCGATGGGCGGGAGTCCCTTGCGGCTGGTCTTCTGGTTCAGGTAGGCGGCGTCCTGCTCCTGGATGTACGCGGCGTCGCGCAGCATGATGCCACAGAGGTCGCAGGTGGCCGGGGTGGCGTGCACGGGGCCGCGGAAGCCGGCGCGGGTGAGCGACGGGATGTTGCCGCAATGGTCGATGTGGGCGTGCGAGAGAACGAGGGCGTCGGCGGACTCCGGCGGCAGGAGGAAGGACCTGTTGCGCGCAAACGCCTCGGCGCGGCGGCCCTGAAAGAGCCCGCAATCGCGAAGAATTCGGTGCCCGCCCGCATCGAGCCAGTGCATCGATCCGGTGACCGTGTCCGCCCCGCCGTCAAACGTCAGTTTCACGCGCTCGCCTCCGCGCCCGGCCCGGTTATCATGGGGGCCGCAACACGCGGCATTCAAACGTGCAACGGAACCGAAGTCAAAGCACATCGACGGCCGGAGGCCCGCCGTTCCGGGGGATCTTCGACGACCTCCTGCGCGCCTTCGGCCCGCAGAACTGGTGGCCGGCGCGAACGCGGTTCGAGGTCATGGTCGGCGCGGTGCTGACCCAGAACACGGCGTGGACGAACGTCGAGAAGGCCATCGCCGCCCTCCGGCGCACCCGGCGCCTCACGCCGGCGCGGTTGCACGCCCTCCCCCTTCCGGCCCTCGCCACCCTGATCCGGCCGGCCGGGTACTTCAACGTGAAAGCCCGCCGCCTCCGGGCACTCACCGGCCTGATCTGCGACCGTTTCGGAGGAAGCCTCGACCGCCTGTTCGCGCTGGAAACGGCGGAGTTGCGGGACGTGCTGCTTTCGACCCACGGCATCGGGCCGGAGACGGCGGACTGCATCCTCCTCTACGCCGCCGGCCGGCCGGTCTTCGTTGTCGACGCCTACACCCGGCGCATGACAGTCCGCCACGGCTGGGCTCGCCACGGCATCTCTTACGACGCGCTGGCCGCGCGCTTCACGGCCGGATTGCGGCGTGACACCGCCCTCTTCAACGAGTACCATGGCCTGATCGTGGCCTTGGGCAAGCAGTACTGCAGGCCGGAACCCCGGTGTGCCGGATGTCCGCTTCACCGCCGGCTCCCCCGGGGTGGTCTGCGGAGGATCGACGGATGACCGGATGGATCGCTGGATGTGCGGTCGCGGCGGTCATCGGCGTGACGGCGGGCTGTGCAACGAAGCCGGATTCCGGAGCACTGCCGGTGGTTGCGATCGCGGAGCCCAGCGCCCGCCCGTGCGGGACGGTGCTGCGGGTGCGGGAGGCCGAGCGGTGGGTGGTTCTGGAGTGTTCGCTCCCCCCGCCACCGGACTCCGTGGTGGTCCTGGCGCGGGATGGAACACCCACGGCACGGGTTCGCACGACCCTGCATCGGCGCGGACCGCACGTGGTGGCGGAAATTATTGAGGGCCGGCCGAAAGCCGGCGACATGATCGAAGGGTTGTCGGAGAGGACGGAGGAACGTCCATGAGCATGGTTGGATTCATCAGTCCGAGCAACGTCGGCCCCTGGCAGGTGCTGCTCGTCGTCGTCCTGATCGTGTTCCTGTTCGGCGGCAAGAAGATCCCCGAGATCTCCCGCGCCTTGGGCCAGAGCCTCAAGGAATTCAAAAAGGGCCGCGAGGAAAGCGAGAAGGACACCGGCGACGTCGCCAAGGGCAAGGACGCCCAAGCCGACGCGAAGACCGGCAAGGCCTGAGGCAACGCGACGGGTTTTCCGCCCATTGCGGGCTCTGCAGTTTCGCTACCTTTTCAGCAGGATCGGTCTCGTGCCGAGGTCGGGGGCGGGTGTCATGCCGATGCCCCGCTCGGACGGTCCCTCGCGCTGAATCTCGGGCAAGTGCAGCGACAGACCCGGCGAAACCCCTTCGATGATCTGTGACGCGACCGCCGCGACCGTCGGATCCTCCCGGATCACCGCGAAGTCAGGCCGTCCGAACCACGCCACAACACGGGCGCGATCCAGCCGTTGCACGGCCTTCATCAGGAGGTCGGCCACATCGTTCGACTGCTTCTGCTGGGCATACGCGAGGACGAGATTCAGATAGGTGGCCTCGGTGCCTTTGCCCTTGCGGATGAGGGCGCCGAGTTGGAACGCCGCCTTGCCGTACTCGCCCAGACGCAGTTGGCAGAGGCCGAGGAGATCCTGCGCCTCGACGGACTCCGGCTCCTGCTGCACCCACAAGCGCATGTGACCGAGTGCGACGGCATACTGTCCGAGATCGACAGCCGCCCGCGCAGCCACGCGAAGGGACTCCGGACGGTGGCCCTCCACCTCCAGCACCCACTGCGCGGCGTCCAGCGCACCCTCGGGATCCTTCAATTCCAGCAGCACGGCGGCGAGCCCTTCGCGGGCCTCGATCCGGGAGGGATCGCTCTCCAGCACGGCGACAAACCCATCGCGCGCCGCGGCCATCCGGCCCAGTGTCCGCTCGATCCCCGCCTTGCGCAGTCGGAGATCAAGATTCCCGGGTGCCGACGCCAGCCGGCGATCAATTCGTGCGAGCGCCTCGGTCACCAGGCCCCGATCGATCATACGGTCGGCATCGCGGACCAGGTCCACGATCTCGCGATTCCCGTCACGAATCCTCCGGACCACGCCGACGGCCGCATCGCCGGCCGGCCGGTCCCCCGTCCCAGCCGAAGATTGGGCGTCGCCCCTGCCCTCCGGTTGGGAATCCGCCGCGGGAACGGGATGACTCGCCTTCGAGCGGGCCTCCACCGCCAGCGCCCGGTGCCGATGGACGATGTAGGCGGTGGATGCAATGGCATAGATGGCCACAAGGGCCAGAAAGAGGATGTCCATCGAAAAAGGGGGTCGTGGGGGGCGGCTCCGCGACGGGACTCCGGCATCCGATGCATCGCGTCCTCCCCGCCGGAACAGGCGGCCGGCCGGTTCGCGCCCCTCGTAGATGCTGCGCGCGCGGCGGGACGGTTCGGGAGCGTCCGTCTTCATCGGATGGGCGTCACGCTCCAAGGCGACACCGAGAGACGATCCACAACCGAGCGCACACCCGGCACACCGTGCGCGATGCCCGTGGCCTGCGCCTTCACATCCGCCGGAACGGTCCCCAGCAGCGTGACCTGGCCGCGAAACGCCGTCACAGAAATCATGCTTCGCGCGATCGCAGGGTCCGCGGCGAGCCGCTCCCGCACCGCCAGAACCATCGCATGGTCATCCGCGGCCCCGTAGGCCGACGGCGGAGGAGGCTCGGTCATGCAGCCGCCGACCATCAGCGCCATCGCCGCGATGCCAGCCTGGATTGTTGCCTTCCTACGCATCAGTACGGGCATCATAGGGGAAGACCGATGCCCGCGCAACGCTCGCGCGCTTCCGCGCACTTGCAGCGGTCGCGCCGGCGGGATAGGGTTGCGGACCGGCCCCGCGGGGCCGATCCGGGAGATCGCAGATGAAGACATGCTTTTCCGTCCGCGGGCCAACCATCCTGGCCTCCGTTCTTTGCCTTGCCGCCGTGTCGGCCGCCCCAGCCGATTGGGCCCGGTTCCGCGGACCCAACGGCACCAGCATCCTTGAGGATAAGGCCTTCGACCCGGCTGTCGCCGGCCAGGGCCGCAAAATCTGGACCGCCGAGGCCGGCAAGGGCTACTCCGCCCTCTCCATTTCCGGCGGCCGGGCCTTCACGTTGGGGAACGCCGACGGCAAGGATTCCGTGATCTGCTACGACGCCGCGACCGGCAAGGAACTCTGGCGGCACACCTACGCGGCCGAGGCCGGCACCTTCCCCGGCCCGCGGGCCTCTCCGTGGATCGACGGCACGCGCGTCTACACGATGGGCTATTGGGGCCACGTGTGCTGCCTCGATGCCGCCAGCGGCAAGCCGGTCTGGGAGAAGAACGTCGCCAAGGAAGTCGGCGGCGACGCCGGGCGCTGGGGCTTCGCCGGGTCCCCGTGGATCGCCGGCACGACGCTCTACCTGAACCTGAGCCAGTCGGGATGCGCGCTGGACAAGAACACCGGCAAGGTCCTCTGGGCCGGCAAGGGCGGCACCTCCGGCTACGCAACGCCTGTGCCCATGCAGTATCGCGGACGCCCCCACCTCGCAGTGTTCGGCGCCAAGTTCCTCTACGTCGTCGACGCGGCGAACGGGAAGATCTCGGCCGAGCATCCGTGGGAGACCTCCTACGACGTCAATGCGGCCGACCCGGTGCTCGTCGATCAGCGCGTGTTCATTTCATCGGGCTACGGGAAGGGATGCGCGATGCTCGACATCTCCGGCCCCAAGGCGAAGGAGGTCTGGCGGAACGAGTCCATCCGGAACCACTTCAGCAGCACGATCCTGCTGGACGGCCACCTTTACGCCTGCGACGGCAATACCGGCAAGGGCGACCTCGTGTGCCTCGACGCCGCCAGCGGCAAGGAGACATGGCGCGAGAAGACAGGCTTCGGTTCGCTGGTCGTCATCAACAAGCACATCGTCTACTTCAACGAGAAGGGCGACCTGATCATCGGCAAGGCCTCGCCGGCCGGCTTCGGGCAGGTCGCCCGCGCCGACGCGATCGTCACCGGCGGCAAGGCGTGGACCGCGCCGACGTTCAGCGACGGACGCCTCTACCTCCGGAATGACAAGGGCTCCATCGCCTGCGTCGCGGCGGGGAAGTGACCGTCTGGCCTGACATCCTGATCTGCCGCTGCGTCCACACCGGCATTGTTCCGGCGGAACGCTCGTCCGCCATCGCCGACGTCCTCCGCGAGGCGGGCCGCCACCATGTCACGGTGCCGGACCTCTGCAGCCTCTGCGCGAAGCGGGATCCCAATCTCCTTGCGTGGGCCGGGCGGCCGGGTCTCAAGATCGTCGCCTGCCACCCGCGCGCCGTCGTCAACCTCTTCCTCGCCGCCGGGGCACGGCTGCAGGGCGACGCCCAGATCGTCAACCTGCGAACCGGCAGCGTCGCCGACGCCGCCGCAGAACTCGGACTGCGGGAGACGGAAAACGGAAAACGGAAAACGGAAGAGGGGGCGTCAAACACGGGCTCAACATCCAACAGCCAACATCCAACAGCCAACACCCAGCAGCCAACATCCAACAACCCTCCTCCTTCATCACTCATCACTCATCCCTCATCCCTCATCACTACCCACTCATCACTCATCACTCATCCTTCATCACTTCCCCCCTGGCTTCCCTGGTTCCCCGTGATCGACCGCGAGCGGTGCACGTCGTGCCGCCAGTGTCTTGAGTTTTGTCTCTTTGGGGTGTACGGCTTCGAGGACGGGCGCGTTGAGGTTCGGCAACCGCGGAACTGCAAGCCGCACTGCCCCGCCTGTGCACGCATCTGCCCGCATGCGGCCATCATCTTTCCGAAGCATAACGAGGCGCCGATCGACGGGGCGCCGATCGTGGACGAGGAGGCGGAGAAGGCCCGCGCGCGGCGGGACCTGCACGAACTGCTCGGCACCGACCTGGACGCCGCCCTCGCCGAACGGCGCCGGCGCGCGAAATCGCGCCTGCTCGACGCCGAGAAGGTCCGCCGCGCCATGGAGGAGCGGGCGCGCTGCTCGGGCGGCGGCAGCGCGGAGGGCGCGCCATGATCCTGCAGCTCGCCCGCCGCATGCTGACCGAGCCCGACCCGCGGCTCATCCGGCGCTTCGCGGTCAACGCCGGATGGAAGGGCATGCGGGCGCTGCGCCGTCTCCGCCGCACGCCGCCGGGGGCCGGCCTCGTGCCGCCGTTCCTCTTCATTTCGCTGACCAACGACTGCAACCTCTCCTGCCAGGGCTGCTGGGTCACGCCGTCGAAGCCGCCAACCGCCATCCCGCCGGAGACCCTCGACCGTCTCATCACCCAGTGGCAGCACCGCGGGTCGTCGTTCTTCGGCCTGCTGGGCGGCGAGCCCCTGCTCCACCCCGGCCTCTTCGACGTGATCGCGCGCCATCCGGAGGCCTACTTCCAGCTCTTCACGAACGGCACACTGCTGACCGACGCCGTCGCGGCGCGACTGCGCGAACTCGGCAACGTGACGCCCCTGATCAGCATCGAGGGACGCGACGCGGCCGGCGACGAGCGGCGCGGCGGGCGGGGCGTCTTCGGCCGCGCGATGGAGGCCCTCGACCACTGCCGCCGCCACCGCCTCATCACCGGCGTGGCGACCAGCGTGTGCCGCACGAACATCGACGACCTGGCCTGCGAGGAATTCCTTCGGGAGTTGATCGGACACGGCGTCCATTACGCGTGGTACTACATCTATCGCCCCGTCGGCCCGCGCCCGACGCCGGAGATCGCGCTGGATGCGGACGGCGTCCTCCGCCTGCGCCGGTTCCTCGTCGACGTCCGCGCGCGCGTCCCGATCATGGTCGTCGACGCCTACTGGGACGCCGACGGCAGGGGCATGTGCCCCGCCGCCGCCGGCCTGAGCCACCACATCGGCCCCGCGGGCGACATCGAGCCGTGCCCCGTCATCCAGTTCGCCGCCGAGACCATCGGCGACGGCTCGCAGGCCGCGGAGACGATCGCGGGCTCAACGTTCCTCGCCGGCGCGCGCGAGGCGCTCGCCTCTGCCGACGGAGGTTGCATCCTGATGCGCCGGCCGGACCGCCTACTCGACTACGTCCGCTCGACTGGCGCGCGTGACACCTCCGGCCGCGGAACGGCGATCGCCGAACTGGAAGCCATGCGGGCGCGTCCCGATCACGAGATGGGCGCGCAGGCGATTCCCGAACGGCACTGGCTCTACCGTGCCGCCAAGCGTAACGTCTTCTTCGGACTCGGCGCCTATGGATGAACGGACACCCGCCCCGCCGCCGCCCGCCGCTGTCGCCTGCGCGGCGGGCGTCCGCGTTCCCCCGGAGCGCACGGAGCGCGACACGCTGCGCGCCGTGGCGGAGGCCTACGTGGCGGCCCGGCGTCTCGTGCCCCCGTTGCCCATCGACGAACTGCGGGCGCACGCGCGGCAGATCGTCGTCCGCGAATCGGCGCCGGTGGCCTACACGGACTTCCTGACGGTCCTCGTGAGCAACGCGGTGTGGCGGGAGACCGTCGCCCGGATCCCCTTCGAGCGCCGCGTGATCCTCCTGCCCCAGTGCCTGCGCGACCGCGACGAATGCCCGGCCTCGATGGACGCGCTCGGCGTGCTCTGCGAGCAATGCGGACGGTGTCCGATCGGCGCCCTCCAGGCCGAGGCCGAGGGGCTGGGCTACGTGGTGCTCGTCGCCGAGGGCACCACCGTCGTGACGCGCCTCATCGAGAGCGGGAAGGTGGACGCAGTCGTCGGCGTGAGCTGCCTGTCCGTGCTGGAACGCGCCTTCCCCCACCTGTCCGCCGAGGCCGTGCCCGGGATCGCCATCCCGCTGCTGCACGACGGCTGCCACCGCACGAGCCTCGACACCGACTGGGTGACCGGGGCGATCCGGCTGCGGTCGGCGGAGGTCTGGCTCGGCCGCGCCGACCTCGACCGGTTGCGCGAGGACGTGCAGGGCTGGTTCGCCCCGGACGCTCTCGACCGGCGCATGGGCGTACCGACGGAGGCGGTGGAGGATCTCGCCCGTGCCTGGATGCTGCGCGGCGGAAAGCGCTGGCGACCCTTCCTGCTCGCGGCGGTCTGGCGCGCGATGCGGGCGCCGGAGGCGGCGGTCCCGGAATCCGTCCGCGACCTCGCCGTCGCGGTCGAGTGCTTCCACAAGGCCTCGCTGATCCACGACGACATCGAGGACGACGACGACACCCGCTACGGCGTGGCCACGCTGCACCGCGAGCACGGGATCCCGGTCGCCATCAACACCGGCGACGCGCTGCTGGGCGACGGATACCGGCTGATCGCCCGGTGCGACGCGCCGCCCGCCGACGTGCGCGCGATGATCGAGGTCGCCGCCGAGGGCCACCGGACCCTGTGCATCGGCCAAGGCGGGGAACTGGCGTGGATGCGCGCCCCGCGGGCGATCGACCCGGACGCCGTCCTCGACATCTTCCGCCGCAAGACCGCCCCCGCCTTCGAGGTCGCGCTCCGGCTCGGCGCGCTGGCCGCCACGGGCCGCGACGACGCCGTCGAATCGGCGCTGCGCGACTACAGCGCCGCCCTCGGCATCGCCTACCAGATCCGCGACGACCTTGACGACCTGCACGAGCCGCCCACGGGCGCGGCGGCGTCGAAGCCGCGGATGTCGATCCTCTCCTCGCTCGCCGTTGAAACCGCCGCCGGAGCGACGCGGCAGGCTGCGGAGCGCGCGTGGACCGACCCCGCATCCGCCCGCGACGGCTTCGACCTGCGGGAGTTCATCCGAACCGCGGGCGTGGCCGAGAAGGCGCTGCAGATGATGGAGCACCACAAGAACGCCGCCGTGCGCTCGCTGGAGCCGCTCCAGAACGTCCACCTCAAGACCCTGCTGCGCCGCATCGTCGGCCGCATCGTTCCGCGGGCCTGAGCCGGAACGATTCAATTGGAACCCGGGCAAAGGCGGCCCGGAAGGTGAATCGTTCCGGAGGAGGAAAGTAAGAAACTCCAAACTCCAAGGAAGTGATAAGTGGAACGGAGAAGAAGGAAGAAAGGCCGGACGGTCCACGGGTGGGCGCCGGTCTGTCCAAGGCGCGCACCGTTTGGTACGCCCCGAATCGGAGTCGAAACCCCCTCCGACTTCCCTCCTTATCCCCTTTGGACTTCCAACTTCCTTGGAGTTTGGAGTTTCCCTACTTCTTTACCGGTGCCATGGACTCCCCGCAGCTCACGCTCAACTGAATCGTTCCGGCTGAGCGCGGCGAGCCAGGCGCACCGCTTGGCGGCCGCGGTGCACGCGGCATGGGCGGGACTCGTGGAGGGCAATGCCACCAGGCGCAGCGCATGCCCCCCGGCATCGAGTCCCGGCAGCACATGGCGCCGGAACAGCCTCTCCGCCCCGGACCCGTTGAAGACGACGGTGCGGATGCGAGGGCACCGCCGCAGCAGCCCCGCGATGTCGTTCGGCTGCACGCTGCCCGGCTCGATCGCGGTGTCGAGGCTTCCCTCGCGGCGGCACGAACCGGCGACATCCCACAGCGCGATCCGCGCCCGGCGCAGGCCGGCGCACCGGCGCGCATAGGGCGCGTCGCGCGGGACGCCCGTGACGGCGGCCATAGCGTCCCAGAAGGCATTCCGCGGATGCGCGTAGTAGCGGCCGGCAGCCAGCGACGCAGTCCCCGGCATCGTGCCGAGCACCAGCACGACGGCGTCGCGACGGGCGATCGGGGGGAACGACCGGAGCGGACTGTCCGCACGGGGACTGCGTGGCACCCGCTCCCTGCGCGTATCCATGCGCCCCCCTACTTTGCCGCGGCGGCGCCAGACCGCACGGCGGCGCGGCGCGACTCGAGGGTCGCATCCTTCGCGGCGTCGATCCACCACCACATCCACAGCGTGCCCGCCTTCTCGGTCGCAGGCGGGAAGCCGAAGCGGTCCCAGAAGGCGATGCGCTCCACGGGCAGGTACCAGTTCGGGATGCAGTACTCGCCCCACTGAAGCAAACGGTCCAGCGCGCGGGTCGCATCGGCCAGGCTCCGCCGGTCGGGCGCGCGGATGAGTTCCTCGACGAGCCGGTCGACGGCGGGATTCCGGATGCCGGCGAAGTTGCGGGCGCCCTTCTGATCCGCCGACATCGAGTGCCAGAAGTCGCGTTGCTCGTTGCCCGGGCTCTCGCTCTGCGGCCAGTGGCCGGTGATCATGTCGTAGTCGTAGTCCATGATTCGATTCATGTAGACCGACATGTCGACGGTCCGCACCCGCGCCTCGATGCCGAGACGCCGCAGCGAGAGCCGCAGAGGCAGGGCGACGCGCTCGAAGGTCGGCTGGACGAGCAGGATCTCGAAGTCGAACTCCAGCGGGCGGCCGGCCGCGTCCTTCAGCGTCGCGTGGACGAGCCGGCCGTCGCCCTCGCGCGGCGCCCATCCCGCCTGGCGCAGGAGGTCGAGTGCCTCGACGAGGTTGCGCCGGACCGAGAGCCGGTGCGCGCGCTCGCCGGCGGCGGCTTCGGTGGTCGCCGGGGCGAACTCCGGACCGAAGACCTCGTCCGGCACGTGCTCCGGAAACTCGCGCTTCACGTCGCGCAGCCGCTGCAGCACGCCGCCTTCCGCGACCCCCTTCGCCTCCAATTCCGAATTGCCGAAATAGCTCCGGCACCTCGTGTACTGGCCGTGGAACAACGCGCGGTTGGCCCACTCGAAGTCGAAGGCGAGCGCGATGGCGCGCCGCACGCGGCGGTCGGCGAACAGCGGGCGGCGCAGGTTGAAGACGAAACCCTGCATCCAGGCGATCCGGCCGCTCGGGAAGGTCTCGCACCGCAGCACGCCCGCGTCGCGCTCGGGGAGTTCGTAGCCCGTCGCCCAGGTCTTCGCACTCATCTCGAGCTGCCAGTCGTAGGCGCCGGTCTTGAAGGCCTCGTGCGCAACGGTAGAATCGCGATAGAAGTCGTAGCGGACGGTGTCGAAATTGTACATGCCGCGGCACGGCCCGATGTCGCGGCCCCAGTAGTTTGTCAGGCGCTCGAACACGACGAAGCGGTTCGCGTCGACCTGCGAGATCCTGTACGGCCCGCTCCCGAGCGGCGGGTCGAGTGTCGACGCGGAGAAGTCGCGCTTCGCCCACCAGTGTGCGGGCAGGATCGGCAGCTGCCCCATGATCAGGGGGAGCTCGGGGTTGATCTCGTTCGTCGGGAAATGAAAACGGACGTGCCGCTCGCCCAGCTTCTCGACGGAGACGACGTCCTTGTAGTAGAGCCGGTACATCGGAAGGCCCTTCTCGCGAAGGACGTTCAGCGAGAAGATCGCATCATCCGCCGTCACCGGCCGTCCGTCGTGCCACCGCGCCTCGGGACGGATCCGGTAGCCGACCCACGCGCGGTTCGTCGGCATCTCGATCTGGCCGGCGAGCAGGCCATAGACGGAGAACGGCTCGTCCTCGCTGTTGACGGTCAGCGTCTCGAAGGGCAGCGACATCGCGATCGCCGACGGCGGCGCGCCGCGGGGGATGAACGGGTGCAGCGTGTCGAAGCCGCCCTCGTCCTCGAGCCGGATCGTCCCGCCCTTTGGCGCGTCGGGGTTCACGTAGTCGAAGTGCGTGAAATCCGCCGGGTACTTGAGATCGCCGTGCAGCGCCAGCCCGTGCCCGCACCAGACCCCGTTGGTCCATTCGCCCCGCGCGCCCGCCGCGGCGAGGAGGAGGACGGAAACACAAAGGCGCAAAGGACGCAAAGAGGATGGAGGAGGGCGGAAACCTGGAACCTGAAGGAAGAGGGAACGAAATCGCCATTCGATCGCTCCGGCATCCCTTCTCATCCTGTCTGTCACGCCTTCTTCCATCTTTGCGTCCTTTGCGTCTTCGTGTCGTCTCTTCCGGCCGGCGGGGCCGCCGGCCCTCCCCAGCCTTCTCCCGCCCTCGTCCTCTTTGCGATCTTTGCGCCTTTGTGTTGTCTTCTCCTACCGGCCCTCGAAGTCGATGCGCGGGTCGATGATCGTGTAGAGCACGTCGCTGACCAGGTTCAGCGTCAGCGCGAGCAACTCGAAGATGAAGAGCGTGCCCATCATCACGGGGTAGTCGCGCTTCATGGCGGCGTCGAAGCCGAGCAGGCCGATGCCGTCGAGGCTGAAGATGACCTCGACGAGGACCGACCCGGTGAAGAGCGTCATGATCAGCGCCGCGGGGAAGCCAGAGATCACGATCAGCATCGCGTTGCGGAACACGTGTCCGTAGAGCGTCTGCCGGGGCGTGCAGCCCTTGGCGTAGGCGGTGGTGACGTACTGCAGGTGGATCTGGTCGAGGAACGAATTCTTCGTCAGCATCGTCAGCGTGGCGAACCCGCCGATGGTGATCGTCGTGACCGGCAGCACGAGGTGCCATGCATAGTCGAGGATCCGCCCGCCCCATGAGAGCGATTCCCAGTTCTCCGACGTCAGGCCGCGGAGCGGGAACCAGTCGAGGTAGCGCCCGCCGGCGAAGACGATCACCAGCAGCACCGCGAAGAGGAAACTCGGGATCGCGTTGCCCGCGACGACAAGCGCGCTGGTCCACGAGTCGAAGCGGCTGCCGTCGCGCACCGCCTTGCGGATGCCCAGCGGGATCGAGATCGTGTAGATCAGCAGTGTCGACCAGAGGCCGAGCGACACGGACACCGGCATCTTCTCGCGGATCAACTCCAGCACCGAGCGGTCCCGGTAGTAACTGTGCCCGAAATGGAAGGTCAGGTAGTCGCGGCACATGTGCAGGAAGCGCACGTGCGCCGGCTTGTCGAAGCCGAACTGCTTCTCGAGGCTCTTGATGAACTCCGAATCGAGCCCCTGGGCGCCGCGGTAGCGCGAGGCGGGCCCGCCGGACGCCGTCTCCCGGCCCGTCGCCCCGCTGATGCGGCCGGCGGCGTCGGCATCGATCCCCCGAATCTGGGCGATGACCTGCTCCACCGGCCCGCCGGGCGCGAACTGGATGATCGCGAAGTTGATCAGCAGGATGCCGAACAGCGTCGGGATCAGCAGCAGAAGGCGGCGGAGAATGTAGGCGGTCATGACGCCCTCCCCCCCGCGGACTTGCGCGGATCGAACGCGTCGCGCACGGCCTCGCCGATGAAGACAACAAGCGTGAAGAGCACCGCGAGCACCGCAAATGCCGTGAGGCCCAGCCACGGCGCGTGCAGGTTCGCCTTGCCCTGTTGCAGCATCTCGCCCAGCGACGGCGACCCGGGGGGAAGGCCGAGGCCGAGGAAGTCGAGCGAGGTCAGCGTCGTCAGCGAGCCGGCGAGGATGAACGGCAGGTAGGTCAGCGCCGCGACGATCGAGTTCGGCAGCACGTGGCGCATCGCCGTGCGGAAGCCGGAGAGGCCCAGCGCCCGCGCGGCGCGGACGTAGTCGAGGTTGCGCGCGCGCAGCGTCTCGGCGCGGACGACGTGCACGAGGCTCATCCACGAGAAGAGCAGCAGGATCCCCAGCAGCGTCGCGAAGCTCGGTTCGATCACGGTGGACATGATGATCAGGATGTAGAGGCGCGGCATGGCGCCCCAGAGTTCCATGAAGCGCTGGAACACGAGGTCGATCCAGCCGCCCGCATAGCCCTGCCAGAGGCCCAGCAGCACGCCGACCACCGTGCTCAGCACCGTGAGTGTGAAGCCGAACAGGACCGAGAGGCGGAGCCCGTGGATCGCGCGGGCCAGCACGTCGCGGCCCTGATCGTCCGTGCCGAACCAGTGCCGGTGCGACGGGGGCGCGGGGGCGGGCGTCTCCGACTCCAGGTCCACCGTGTCGTGGCCGAAGGGCACCGCCGGCCACCAGATGCGCCCGCCCCGCTTCGCGACAAGATCCTCCGCAACGTACGGGTCGCGGAAGTCCGCAGGCGTCGCGAAGACGCCGCCCAGGGCGGTCTCGGGAACGGACTGCACCACCGGGAAGAACCAGCGGCCGCCGGCGCGTACGGCGAGCGGACGGTCGTTCGCAACGAACTCGGCGGGCAGGGAGACCGCCAGCAGAAGGAGGAAGAGCCGCAGCGACCAGACGCCGCGGCGGTTCGCGCGGAAGACCGCAAGGCGGCGGCGGGTCATCGGGGAGAGCCGCATCATGCCGCATCCCCTCCGACGGTCCTGAACTCGAAGGCGGCGGCGAGCAGCGCGCGCGTGTAGTCGTCCGCCGGCGCGCCGAAGATGCGATCCGCCGGCCCCTGCTCCACCACGCATCCGTTGCGCATGACGAGCACGTCGTGGCACAGCGCGCGGATCACGCGCAGGTCGTGGCTGATGAAAACGCAGGCGATCCGCTCGCGGGCCTGCAAGTCGCGGATCAGGTCGAGGATCTCCTTCTGCAGCGTCAGGTCGAGGGCCGAGGTCGGCTCGTCGAGGATCAGGACCTTCGGCCGCAGCACGAGGGCGCGGGCGAGCGCGATGCGCTGCCGCTGGCCGCCGGAGAACTCGTGCGGGTAACGGTGGCGCGCCTCCGGATCGAGGCCCACGCGGCGGAGCGTCTCCGCGACCTCCGCATCCCGGCCCGCGTCGTCGAGGTCCGGCCGGTGCAGTTCGAGGCCCTCGGCGACGATCTGTCCGACGGACATGCGCGGGCTCAGCGAGCCGAACGGATCCTGGAAGACGACCTGCAGGTTGCGCCGCAGCGGGCGGACGGCGGCGGATGAAAGGCCCGCGAGGTCGCGGCCGGCGAAGACGATCGACCCGCTCAGGTTCGCCGCCCCGCGGGCGATCAGCCGCAGCACGGCCAGCGCAGCGGTCGTCTTGCCCGAACCGCTCTCCCCCACGATGCCCAGCGACGAGCCCTCGCGCAGGCGGAATCCGATGCCATCGACGGCGCGGACGTGCGAGACGGTGCGCCGCAGGAGCCCGGCGCGCACCGGGTAATGCACCCGGAGTCCGTCCACCGCGAGCACCTCGGCCGCATCCGGCGGCGGGGGCGGCGGCGTTCCGGACGGCGCGGAGGCCACGAGGCGCTGCGTATAGGGATGCTCCGGGGCGTCGAAGACACGGGCGCAGGGACCGGATTCGACGACCTGCCCGCCCTGCATGACGACGACGCGGCCCGCGATGCGGCGCACAAGGCCGAGGTCGTGCGTGATCCAGAGCATCGCCATGCCGAGCGACTTCTGAAGGTCCGCAAAGAGTTCGAGGATCTGCGCCTGGATGGTGACGTCGAGGGCGGTCGTCGGTTCGTCGGCGATCAGGAGGTCCGGCCGGTTCACGAGCGCCATGGCGATCATGACGCGCTGGCGCTCGCCGCCCGACAGTTCGTGCGGGTATGCATCCAGCCGCTTGCGGGCCTCGCGCAGGCCGACGCGCCCGAGCCATTCCGCGGCCGAATCCCGCGCCGCCGAACCGCGCGGGCCGCCGTGGAGACGCATCGCCTCGGCGATCTGGCGGCCGATCGTGTGCAGCGGATTGAGCGACGTCATCGGCTCTTGGAAGACCATCGAGATGCGGTTGCCGCGGATCGCGCGCATCCGGGCCTCGGGCGCCCCCATCAGTTCCTCGGAACGGCCGTCGGCCCCGTGCAGGCGGATGGAGCCCGCGGGATAGCCCGCGACACCGCGGAGGAGTTGGAGAACCGACAGCGCGGTGACCGACTTACCCGAGCCGCTTTCGCCGACGATGCCGACGATCTCCCCACGCGCGACGTCGAGGCTGACGCCGCGCACCGCGTGGACGGCGCTCCCCGACTGGGAGAAGTCCACCGCGAGGTCGCGGATCTCAAGCAGAGGCGTAGTCACGATCGGTCGCTTCCGGGAAGACGAACACAAAGACGCAAAGAACGCAAAGAGGATGAGAACACGGAGACGCGGAGGACATCAACAGCCAACAACCAACATCCAACATCCAACATCCAGCATCCGATCGTCCGTGCCTTCTCGTCCACCGATCCATGCGGTCCATATGCATCAGACCCTCGACCCTCCCTCCCATCCATTCATCCTCCCATCCCTTCCCCTCGCACGCCTATAAGTCCTCGACGAGTAATCCCGGCACGTCCGCGGCGGCGGCTTCGAGCTTCTCGCGGCCGGCGACAATGCAGACGGGGGCGGCGGCGAGGCCGGGGCGGATGATCTCGTCCGTCGCGCGGCGCATATCCGCGGCGGTGACGCCGAGCAGCCGCTCGCGGAACCGGCGGCGGAAGGCGTCGTCGACGCCGTTCAGGTGGCGGTCCAGCGCGGTGGCGACGGCGCCCTCGGGCCGGATGGGCCGGTCGAGCGCCTTCATGGCGCCGATGATGCTCTGCTCGACCGCGTCGGGGGCGAAGTCCATCTCCGCGGCGATGTAGTCCGGGATCCGCGCGAACGTGTCGAGCGTCTCGCGGATGCGCGGATCGCGATAACTGCTGAGCGAGAACAGGCCGAGTCCCTGCGAGAAACCGGCGCGACAGCCGTAGGCGCCGTTCTTCACGCGGATCTCGGTCCAGAGGTAGTCCAGCGTCAGCCGCGTGGCGAGAACGAGCAGGGCCGGCGCGAGCGGGTGGTCGGCGGCGACGGCGCGGAAGGCGAGTGCGACGAAGGCAACCTCGGCCGGGACCGCGACGCCCTCGGGCGCGCCGGCGCCCGGCGCGGCGGCCGGTGTGACGGCGGCGACCGGCCGGTCGGGCAGTTCGCCGAGGAGGCCCGCGTACCAGTCGCGGACGCGGGTGTGCGCGGCGTCGGACCCGACGAACGAGGCCGTGACGCGGCCGCGCACGAGGAGGGTTTCGCGGATGCGCTCCATCGCGCGGGCGAGGCCGGCGAGATCGCAGGGGACGCTGTCCGCCAACCGCTTCGCAAAGCGGACCTGCGAGATGCCCGCGAGCCGTTCCGCCAGCGCGGCGTTGTCCGAGAGCCCGCGCTGGGCGCGGCCCGCGGCATAGGCGTTGCCCGAGGGAACGACGGTCTCACGCAAACCGGCCTGGTGTTGGACAAGCAGCGTCTGCAGGCGGGCGACGTCGGTGAAATCGGCGGTGAGGAGGCGGCTCCGGACGATTTCCAGCATGCGGTCGACGCGATCGTCGAGACCGTGCGTGGCGATATGGAGGAACGGCTGCACCCGCGAGGGGTCGTCGACGCGGCCGCCGGTCGAGACCGACGCGGCGACACCCGCGCAGGCGGCGGCCTCGCGATCGGCGGCGGCGGCGTAGTCCTCGCCCGCGGCGCCGGTCTTGGTCAGCGCGGCGGCGAAGAGCGGGAGGTGATCCCAGAGGTCCGCGTCGAGACCGCGGAGATCGACGGCCATCTGCAGGTAGCCGACCCCGTTCGTGAGCGCCTCGGCGCGCAGGAGCGGGCGGCCCGCGACGACGGCAGTCTCCACCGAAAGCCGTGTCGGCTCGACGGGTACGTCGGAACGCCGCAGCCGGGGCAGCGTGGCGATCGCCTCGGGCGGGTTGGGAAGCCCCTGCCGCTCCTCCAGAGTGCGGGCCTCGCGGTCGACACGGGCGAGGTCGGCGGGGGTCATGGTCGCGCGCACGTCCGCCATGCGCTTCGCGAACTCCTCCTCCCGGCGGCGGTGAAGCGAGGCGTCGGGCACGAAGGTCATGGCGATGCAATGTGGGTTGCCGAGGACGAGCCGGCGCAGCAGACCCTCGAAATAGCCCGGCTCGGCCTCGCTGCGCGTGCGCAGGGCGGCGAGATGGTGCCGGATGTGCAGCATTGTCAGCGGATCCTCGTCATAGAGCCACATGTTGAACACGCGGTCCATCAGCACGAGAGGGAACGAGGACGGGATGTCGAGCGCGGCCAGTTCGAACTGGTGGAAGGCGGAGGCGAGGGCCTCGCGGTCGATCCCGCGGTCGGCGAGCCCGCGCAGGGTGGAGAGGATGAGCGCCTCGACCTCGCCCGCCTTGGCGACATCGATGCCGCGCAGGCCGACGCCGAAGCTGGTGTCGCGGCGGTAGGTCGAGTAGCCCTCGGCGACGAGGTCCTCGCCGAGGCGCGATTCCATGAGGGCACGCCGCAGGGGACTGCCCTCGTGGGCCAGGAGGACCTCGCCGAGAACGCCCATTGCGAGCGAGGTCTCCGGATCGGTCAGGGGGTTGGTGAACCACTCCATCGCGAACGCCGACTTCCGCGCGGGCGTCTCGCCTTCCGCGGCCGGATAGGGAACGGTGACGCGGCGCGGTGCGGTCCAGCGCGACTGCGGGGCGATCGCGGTGTCGATCTCGATCCGGTCGAAACCGGAGAGAACCTCGCGGTCGAGAAACTCGAGGTGCGGCGCGAGCGGGGTATCGCCGTAGAGGAAGAAGAACGCATTCGAGGGATGATAGTACCGTGCGTGGAAGGCGCGGAACTGCTCGTAGGTCAGCGACGGAATGGCGTCGGGCGAGCCGCCGGAGTCGCGCCCGTAGGCGTTGTCCGGGAAGAGCCCGGCGGCGGTGCGGTAGATGACGCCGTCGAGCGTCGAATAGGCGCCCTTCATCTCGTTGTAGACGATGCCCTTCACGGTGAGGGGGCTTTCCGGATTGCCCGGCTCGGCGAGGTCGAGATGGTGCCCTTCCTGCCGGAAGTGCTCCTCGGTGATGCGCGGATGGAAGACCGCGTCGCAATAGACCCCGATCAGATTCCCGAAATCGCGCGCGTTCATGCTCGCGCAGGGGTAGACGGTGCGGTCGGGATAGGTCATGGCGTTGAGGAATGTCGCCAGGCTGGTCTTCAGCAGTTCGACGAACGGGTCCTTCACCGGATACCGCCGCGACCCGCACAGCACGGTGTGCTCGAGGATGTGCGGAAGGCCTGTGTCGTCCGGCGGGGGGGTGCGGAAGGCGACGGCGAAAAGATTCTCGGGGTCCGCCGCGGCGAGGTGCAGGAGCCGGGCACCGCTCTTCCGGTGGTGAAGGCGGGTGGCCGTCGCCCGCAGGTCCGGCAGCGGCGTGACCGCCTCGACCTCGAATCCGTGCAGAACCTCTCCCACCGCAGGCATCGTGCTGGCCATGAGTCATCTCCCCGATTCCGCCGCGGCGGAAAATATGCGTCCAGCATAGGTGCGCGCGCCGTCCGCCTCAAGCCGGAAGCACCGTAGAGCCGCGCGCCGGGGGTTTTTCCGGTTGCCCCGGACCGGGCGCCCCCCTATAGTCGACGGAACCTCCGGACAGAGGACCGGACGGGCCGGTGTTTCCGGCTGTTCGGGGACCGAAATGCTTAATATCGAAATTCCTGGTTACGAGATACTTGAGAAGATCGGCGATGGCGCGATGGGGTTCGTCTTCAAGGCGCGCCAGAGATCGCTTGACCGTCTTGTGGCCGTAAAGGTCCTGCGCCCGGAGCTTGCGAGCGATCCCACGGCCGTGGCCCAGTTCCGCCTCGAGGCGAACTCGGTGGCCATGCTCAAGCACCAGAACATCCTCCTTCTTCACGAGGCCGGGCAGGCGAACGGGCTGAACTACTTCATTATGGAGTATGTCGCGGCCTACAGCGTGGCGAACTGGCTTGCGCGGAAGGGGGTGCTTTCGGAGACGGACGCGCTGACGATCGCCGATTCCGTGGCGCGGGCGCTGCAGTACGCATGGGACAAGGCCGGGCTGATCCACTGCGACATCAAGCCAGGCAACATTCTGGTCGATGAGGACGGCGTCATCAAGATCGCCGACTTCTCGGGAATCAGCCGCTCGAACATCAGCGAGGAGGCCCAACTTCTCCGCGAGGTGACGATCGGCACGCCGAACTACATGTCGCCCGAGCAGGTCCGGGGCTTTGAGGCGATCGACTTCCGTGTCGACATCTACGCGCTCGGCGCCCTCCTCTATCACCTCGTCACCGGCGTTCTCCCCTTCGAGCACTGCACGGAAGAGGAGGCGATGCAGCAGCAGGTCGAGGGCAAGCTGACGGACCCCGCCGAGTTGAATCCCGCCGTGTCGGTGAACTTCTCGATGATGGTCGAGAAGATGATGGTCAAGGACCGCGACCAGCGATCCGCAAGCTGGGAATCGGTTGTGGCGGATATCGGCCGCGTGCGCGCAGGCCAGCCCCCGCTTCCCCCGTTCCCCTATCCCGGTTCGAGCACGATCCTGCGGACCGTTCAGGCCCCGCCCCCGCCGCCGCCCGCGCGGGCCAAGGCGCCGCCGGTCTTCGCTCCGCCCGCCCCCGCTGCCGCGCCGGCGCCCCTGCCGACCACCGTGCCCAGGCCGAAGCCGAAAAAGCTGGCGATCCTGATCACCGCGGCCGCCGTGCTGGTCGTCGCCGACGTGATTCTCGGCCTGTTGTGGTTTCTGCCGAACACACCGCTTCGGAAGTGGCGGCCGGCGGCCACCAACGACGTGACCCACGTCGAGTCGCCATCGGTCACCCCCCCGACGAACGTCCCCGCGGCACCCGTTACGCCGCCGACTGCGACCGTCACGAATGACGTCCCCGTGCCGCCGCCAGCGGCAACAAACGCCGCCCCGGCGCCGGCCGCGACGAATAGCGCCCCCGTGCCGCCGCCGGCGACCAATGCCGCGTCCGAGGTGGACGCCGCCGCGGCGGCCGAGGAGGCGAAGCGCGCCGAGAACCTGCGGACGCACCTTCGGCTTCTGCAGAGCGTGATGACCGAGTGCGTCCGCCGCAACTACACCGGCGCCGCCGCGCTGCTGACCGACTGGATGAACGCCAACACCGGCCATCCGAACACGACCCTCGTGCAGACCGAACTGGCCCGCGTCCAGTCCATCGCCGCCCTCTATCCCATGCTGGAAGCCAACAGCCGCTCCCTCTCGGGCCGGCCCATCCTCAATAGCCCGGGCGTCGTCGGGGACATCCTGGCGATCCGCGGATCGAAGATCACGCTTTCGCGCCGTCTCGGCGAGGGCACGGCCCAGGTCGATCACGACCTCTACCGGCTCGGGGCGCAGGACCTGCTCGGCCTGATCCAGGCGTCCGACCCGACCCACTTCCCTCTCAACGCCGCCCGGTTCATGCTGGGCGAGGCGCAGTTCGCGGGCGTCGACGGCTACCTCGTGCAGGCCCGGGCGGCCAGCCTGGAATGCGAGGATCTGGTCACGTGGCTGAAGGACTGGCAGCAGATCGTCCTGAACGTCCGCGCCGACCGCGCCGTGGACGAGGTCAAGGCCAAGGTCGTCGACAGCCAGTTCCAGGCCGCCGGGGACCTGCTGGTGACGGCCGCGCAGACCTACGCGGATTCCGACATCTTCCAGTGGGCGCGCCGGACCGAACTGCAGCGATTGTCGGCTCTGATCCGCGAGGAACTCGGCGAACCCCCGGCACCGATGCCTGCACCCGAAAAGACGCCGGCGGCCCCGGGCTCCGGAAAGGCCGATCCTGAGGATTCGATGGACACCTCCAACATCGAGCAACTCAACGTCGGCGAGCTCAACGGCCGCATGCGCCAGCTCGACGGCCGCGTCGTCCGCCTGCGGTTCCGCTATCGGATGACCATCTCCGAGGCGGGTCCGGGCGTGTACGCGACCGATGTCGGCCTCGACAACTCCACGATCACGGTCGAGTTCTCCCAGGAAGGCTATCGCTGGTTCCGCAACTCCGTGTCGCAAAGCTACGGCGTCGAAAACCCGATCCGCGTCGTGTACGGGGTGGTCGACGCCAAGCGCCAGTCCGTGCGGCTCCTCGGCCGCACCATGAAGCGCCGCATCGGCGCCCAGGGCGATGAGTTCTCCTGGTGACGATCCGGCCGCCGCCGGAGGCCGCCCACCCGCGCCCTCCGTGCCCGCGCAGCTTCTCCTGATCGGGGGTGGCGGCGCTTATCCCCGGCTGCTTGCGGAGTCCGCCCGCGCCCAGGGCGTCGCCCGCATCTCCCTGGTCGCGTTCCGCGGCGAGACCGAACCGGCCGTCGCGCGGCTGGCGGACGAAACTCGCTGGGTCGCCGTCGGCCAGCTGGCTGCTTTCCTTGACGCCGTCCGCGCCGCGGGCGTGACCGACGCGGTCATGGCCGGCCAGATCTCCCCCTCCAGCCTCTTCCGCCTCCGGCCGGACCGGGCGATGTTCGACCTGCTGGCCTCGCTGCGCGAGCGCAACGCGGAGACCATCTTCGGTGCCATCGTCGAGCGCCTCGCCCGCGAAGGCGTCCGCATGCATCCGGCCAGCCGCTTCATGGAGCGGACCATGCCGGAGCCGGGCGTCCTGGGACAGCGCGCGCCGGACGATCGCGAGCGGGCCGACATCGCCCTCGGCCGCCGCGTAGCCAAGGCAACCAGCGGCCTTGAGATCGGCCAGACCGTTGTGATCAAGGATGGCACCGTGCTGGCCGTCGAGGCCTTTGAGGGCACCGACGAGGCCATCCTGCGCGGCGGCAAGCTGGGCGGACCGGGCGCCGTGATCGTCAAGACCGCGAAGGCCGGCCACGACATGCGCTTCGACATCCCGGTGGTCGGACTTCGGACGATGAAGTCGCTGCGCAAGGCGCGGGCGGCCGTGCTGGCGGTCGAGGCGCGGCGGACGATCCTTCTCGAGCGCGAGGAGCTGGTGGCCGAGGCGGACCGCCAGGGACTGGCCTTCGTGGCGTTCGAGCCGGAGGGCGGGGTAAAGGGGGAATCGGCATGAGCGACAGGATCCGGGTCGGAGTCGTCGGCGTCGGCGCACTGGGCGAGCACCACGCACGCCTCTATGCGACGCTGCCGTCCGTCAGCCTTGAGGCCGTGTACGACGCCAATCCGGCGCGCGCGGCCGAGATCGCGGCGAAGTACGGCACTCGGGTGGCACCCTCGATGGAAGCCTTCGCGGAGGCCGTCGAGGCGGCAAGCGTCGTGGTCCCGACCGACCGCCACCGCGAGATCGCCGGCGCGCTGCTGGAGCGCGGCCTGCACCTGCTGGTCGAGAAGCCGATCGCATCCACCACCCGCGAGGCGGAGGAACTCGTCGCGATGGCGGACGCGCGCAACGTGATCCTGCAGGTCGGCCACGTCGAACGCTTCAACCCCGTGCTGTCGTTTCTCGAATCCGCGGCCGGCACGCCGCGCTTCATCGAGGCGCACCGGCTGGCCCCCTACCCTCCGCTCCGCCCCGATGCGGCGCCGCGCGGAACGGAGGTGAGCGTCATCCTCGACCTGATGATCCACGATCTCGAGGTGATCCTGCATCTCGTCCGCTCGGAGGTGGTCGACATCCGCGCGGTCGGCGTGCCGGTGCTGAGCCCGACGGAGGACATCGCCAACGTCCGCCTCGCCTTCGCCAACGGCGCCATCGCCAACGTCACCGCCAGCCGTATCAGCCCGGAGCGTATGCGGAAGATCCGCGTGTTCACGCCGGAGGCCTACCTGTCGCTCGACTACATGAACCAGGCCGGCGAGGTCTACCGCAAGGGGCCTGCGGGCATCGTGCACGAGGCGGTGCCCATCGAGAAGGGCGAGCCGCTGCGCAACGAACTGGCGTCTTTCGCCGAATGCGTGGCGCGCCGCAGCGAGCCGCGGGTCGGCGGCCGCCAGGCAGCGGAGGCCCTGCGGCTTGCGATCGCGATCCACCAGCGACTGAAGTCCGGCCCCTCATGAGCCGCCGGTCCGCCCTCGTCATCGCCGGCGAGATTTCCGGCGACCTGCACGCCGGGGCCCTGGCCGCGGCCCTGCGGGCGCGCGGCGCGGCCCTCGCCCTGTGGGGCATCGGGGGCGACCGCCTGCGTGCCGAGGGGGCGGAACTGCTCTACGACGTCCGGCAGACCGCCGTGATGGGCTTCGTCGAGGTGCTCCGCCACCTCCGGTTTTTCCGCGGCGTGCTCCGCCACATCCTCGCGGAGGTCGACCGGCGCCGCCCCGCGGTGGCCATCCTCGTCGACTACCCCGGCTTCAATCTCCGTCTCGCGCCGGAGCTGCGGAAGCGGGGCGTCAAAGTCGTGTACTACGTATGCCCGCAGGTCTGGGCCTGGCACCGCTCACGCATGGGCGCGATGGCCCGCACGATCGACCGGCTGGCGGTCATCTTCCCCTTCGAGGTGGAGGCCTTCAGGGGCACAGGCCTGCGCGTCGATTTCGTCGGGCATCCGCTGGTCGATGAAACCACCGCCGCCCTGCGTGCGCCGCCCGTGGAACTGCCGTGGCGAGGCGCAGGGCCGCGCGTGGCGCTGCTTCCCGGCAGCCGCCGCCAGGAGATCCGTCGCATCCTGCCGGCCCTCGTCGGCGCGGCGGCCGAAGTCGCCCGCCGCCATCCCGACGCCGCCTTCCTTCTCGCCGCGCCGTCGGAGCCCGTGGCGGAGATCGCACGCGGCGTCCTGGCTGGATGTCCAGACGCGGACCGGATCCCGATCGTCACCGGTGTCACGCGCGAAGTGCTGCGCCAGGCCCGCGCGGCATGGGTCGCGTCGGGAACCGCCACGATGGAAGCCTGCTTGATGGGGTGTCCCCAGGTCGTCGTCTACCGCACGCATCCGCTGACCTACCACCTCGGGAAGGCGCTGATCCGCGTTCCCTTCATCGGCATGGTCAACCTCGTCGCCGGCCGCGGCATCTGCCCTGAGCTGATCCAAGACGAAGCCACGCCCGGCTGGCTGGCCGAGGCGATCGACCCCCTGCTCGGCGACACGCCCGGGCGGGCCGGAATGCTGGACGGTTACGCCGCGGTGCGCGAGAAACTTGGCGGCGGCGGTGCGGCGGACCGCGCCGCATCCATTGTCATGGAAGAACTCTGACCCCCCTGCCCCCTCTTCCGTCTTCCGTTTTCCGTTTTCCGTCTTCCGTCAGAAGTGCTCGGGGAACGCCGCGCGGTCGGCCCACAGGGAGACACCGGGATGCCCCTCGACCGCCAGTCCGGCGGGGATCGATTCCGGCGCGGAAAGCAGGGTTTGGATGACCCGCGCCTTGTCGGCACCCGTGATCACAAACACCAGGTCCTCGACCCGGGCCAGCAGGTCCGGCGTCGTACTGATCCTGTCCGGCGGCTCGGCGCGGCGGACCGGAACCGCAAGGCGTCCGCTCTTGCGTGCCGCATCGACATCGGCGCGGCTGAACAGCGATGCCGTGTGGCCGTCGGCTCCCACCCCAAGGATACCGAACGGAATGCGGATGCCTTCATCCACCATCTCCGCCAGTAGCCGTCCGTATCCCTCCGCCGCGGCATCCAGGGTCCCGGCGGTGTCGACGCGCAGAAAGCGATCGCCCGAGATACCGGCCGAGTGCAGCAGCGGCCCGATGTGGAAGACATTGGAATCGGCAGAGTCGGAGGGCGCCATCCGCTCGTCGCTGAGGAAGACGTGCCCGCCGCACCCTTCGGCAGGCGGCGAGTCGGCCAGTCGCCGGTAGGCGGCCAGAGGCGTTCGCCCGCCCGCCAGCATGACGGCCCCGGACTCCCCCACAGTCTCCATCGACCGCCGGATCCGCGCCGCGAGTTCGGCCGCAAGAGCCTCTGCTGATTCAAAGATCCGGATATTCATGCGCCCAGTCTACCTGTTCCCCGCACCGTCGCAACCGGCGGATTTGATTCCTGCGCGACCTCCGCTAGAATGATCGGGGGATCGAAAGAGAACGCATGCCTGTGGAACGCTCCAAAGAACGCCGGACATGGCGTGACTACATCCGGCTGACACTCGCCCAGCGCGGTTCGCCCGAGAGTATCGCGTGGGGCATTGCCATCGGCATGTTCATCGCCTTCACGCCGACGCTTGGCGTCCAGATCATTCTGGCTCTGATCGTCACCTCCATCGTGCGTGTCAACCGCCTCGCCTCCCTGCCGCCGCTGTTTCTGACCAACGTCCTGACGGCCGGTCCGGTGTACGGATTCGAGTGCTGGATCGGGGCACAATTCCTTCCCGACGCACGCTCCGTCGAGATGTTGGCGCGGTGGGACAAGGTCCAGCACCTGATTGCTAACACCGGCATACTGTCCCTCCACGAGAACTGGCGGGACCTGATGAGGATCAGCGGGGATCTCTGGCTCGCGATGTGGATCGGCGGGCTCTTGGTGGGCGTCCTGTCGGGAGTCCCTGCCTACTTCGTCAGCCTGGCCGTCGTCCGCCGCCACCGGGTCATCCGGGCGCGCCGCCTCCAGGCGCGCGCCAAGGCCCGACGGCCGGAATAAAACGACAGAGCCCGGGCACGGGCCCGGGCTCCGCAATCACCGTCAGGCCTTCGCGGCCAGCTTCTTCTTCAGCTTCGCCGGGCGCTTCAGGAGCGTGCGGACCGCGACCGGGGGCATCACGGCGACCACCGCCTCGGGCATGCCGATGGCGACCAGCCGCTTGCGCTGCATGCGCTGCCGGCGAACCTTGTCCGCCGTCTTCTTCTTCGGCCGGCTCCGGTTCTTGTTCTTCAGGGTCCGCTGCTTGGTATTCGTAGCCATGATGCACCTCTTGCTGTCGGGAATTCCCGGGTGAAGCCCGCACTTATAACACGGCCCGCCCCGGAGATCAACGGCATGCTTGCTTTCGGCAGGCAGCCTGCTACAGTCCCGGCCTGAATGAGGCCAGAACCAAGCAATCAGAATCCAGCGGCAGCCCCGGCCGGAACCGAGGACTGCATCACCGTCGACGGCGTCGTTGCCAAGGTTCTCCCGGCGACGATGTACAAGGTCAAACTGCAGAACGGCCACGAAATCCTGGCGCACATCTCCGGTAAGATGCGGAAGCACTTCATCCGCATCACCAATGGGGACCGCGTGACGGTGGAGATTTCGCCGTACGACCTGACGAAGGGCCGGATCACGTTCCGGCACCGCAACTGACCGGCGCGGCACGGGCCGCCCCGTCCCCCGTTCCCTACCTCAATCCGAGGCTTTTCAGCGCGCCCCGGAAGTCCGCCGGCACCGGCGCACGCACCACCACGGGGGCATCGCCCGCGGCCGCGGGGAACGACAGCGACGCCGCGTGCAGCATCTGCCGCGACAGGAGACGCAACCGCTCGCCGGTCTCGCGCGCCGTCCCGTACGATTTGTCGCCCGCCACCGGGTGCCCCCGCTCCTCGAGGTGCTTCCGGATCTGGTGCGTCCGCCCGGTCTCGATTTCAAGGCGCAGGTGCGATGCCTCGTCCGTTGCGTCCACCACCGACACGCGGGTGCGCGCGCTCTGCCCGTCGATGGGGCTCGCGATCTCGCGCAGGTCCCGGCGCACGCGACCGACGGCGATCGCCTCGTACCCCTTGCGGATGCGTCCGTCCCGGAACCAGCCCACGGCCTCGTCGAAGACCGCGTCGGACCGCGCCAGAAGCAGGCATCCTGTGGTGTCCCGGTCCAGCCGGTGCACGGCCCGGATCGAAGGATCCTTGCGGCGGGCACGCATCGACTCCTCGACGCTGCCGTCCCCGTTGGACAGGATCCCCGGAGGCTTGTCGATCACCAGCACCCGATCATCCTCGAAGAGAACCTGAAGCTGCGCCACCTCGGGCGCCTCCGTCCGAACCGGCATCGTCGCGAGCGACGCGTACACCTCGATGCGATCCCCCGAGTCGACCTGGTGCCGGGCCATCCAGATGCGCTTGCCGTTCACGAATACGCAGCGGGCGTCCAGAAGCCGGCGCGCACCGCGACGCGAGAGCTTCATCCGCTCGCCGATCACGACCTCCAGCGTCCGCCCGTCCTCGACCGGCGTCACCGTCATGCGAACCGGCTGCGCTCCGCCGCGAACCGGAGGACCGTGCTGCGCGGAGGCGCGACGTGGAGTGGAATGGGGCTTGGGCATGCGGGCATCGTAGTCAGCCCCGGCCCGACGGTCAACGTCGGGGCAAAGGGCGGAGGTTTGGCGTTCACGGTTCAAGGTTCACGGTTCACGGTTCAAGGTTCACGGTTTGTGCTTTCCGCATTGGGGTTTGGGATTTGTTTCGTGCTTCGGGATTCCGATTTCGTGCTTCCCTTTCGGGTGCGGGTGGACATCGGCAGGCCGGCGGGGTAATCCTACCCGCCATGAAGACATGTCTCGCAATGCTGGCCGCAATGGCCCTCGCCGTCCCCGCCGGGGCGGACGAGGGGTGGGTGACGATGTTTGACGGGAAGTCCCTCGCCGGATGGAAGTCCAACGACGAGGTCCCCGGGGCCTTCGCCGTCGAGGACGGAACCCTCAAGGTCTCCGGCGGCCGCGCCCACATCTTCTACGTCGGCGCCGACGGCAAGGCCTCGTTCAAGGACTTCGAGTTCCGCGCGAAGGTGAAGACCACGCCGGGCTCGAATTCGGGCATCTACATCCACACCTCGTTCCAGGAGAAGGGCTGGCCGGAAAAGGGCTACGAGTGCCAGGTCAACACCTCCCACAAGGACCCGAAGAAGACCGGCGGCCTCTACGCAATCCGAGACGTGATGAACGATGCGCCGTCGAAGGACGACGTTTGGTTCGACTATGTCATCCGCGTGCAGGGCCGGACCATCACGGTCTCGATCGACGGCAAGGTCACCGCCGAGTTCACCGAGCCCGACGGCTGGACGCCGCCCGAGAAGATGCCCGGCCGCAAGCTTTCATCCGGCACCATCGCCCTTCAAGGCCATGACCCGAAGAGCACCGTGTTCTACAAGGATCTCCGGATCCGCCCGCTGCCGGCCCGGTAAGAAATGTCCAAGGGTTGGACCGGCGCCCTTGCGGGCCGTCCAACCCTTGGAACCCTTCCCATCCCCCACCCGGCTGAAATTCGCGGGTTCTACCCGTAGACCGGTCCGAAGTTCGCGCAGGCGCGGTAGTCGGCGCCCTGCGGATCCTGTGCACCGAACAGGCCCCACGCGCTCGGACGGAACACCTGCTCCTCGGCGACGTTGTGCATCGCCACGGGGATGCGCAGCACGGACGCCAGCGCGATCAGGTCCGCGCCAACGTGGCCGTAGCTGATCGATCCGTGGTTTGCGCTCCAGTTGTTCATGACGCTGTAGACGTCCGCGAACGGACCGCTGCCGGCCAGGTTCGGAACGAACCACGTCGTCGGCCACGTCTGGTTGGTGCGCTGGTTGAGCGTCGCATGCACCTTCGCCGGGATGTCCACCGACCACCCCTCGGCGATCTGCAGCACGGGGCCGAGGCCCTTGACGAGGCTCACGCGGCTCATCGTCATCGGCATGCCGCCCTTCGAGAGGTAGCACGACGAGAACCCGCCACCGCGGAAGTACTCGGTCACCGCCGAGGGCCACGTCGTGGCCTTGAGGCACTTCTTCGCCTCGGCCTCGCTGATCTCCCAGAACGGCTTCATCACGGGCTTGCCGCCGCGCGTCTGCTCGCCGGTGCCGTCGAGCGTCGCGGCGCCGGAGTTGATCAGGTGGATGAGCCCGCCCGCGGCGCGGCCGGCCAGCTTGTGGCCCGTCACGCGCTTCACCGCGTCGGCGCTCCAGAACGTGCGCACATCGGCGAAGATCTGCGCGGTGTTCGTCATCAGATAACCGAAGAGCATCGCGACGCCGTTGAGGCTGTCATTCTCGGTTGCGAAGACGTACGGGGCGCGGATGCCGTCCCAGTCGAACGAGGAGTTCAGGATCGCCTCCATGAAGTCGCCGTTCGGGAAGTGGTCGGTCCACTGGCGCTGGCCCTGGAAGCCGCCGAAGATCGCGTTGTGGCCCAGCGCCTCCTCGCCGAAGCCGGCCTCGCCGAGACGCGGATTGCCGACCATCAGGTCGCGGGCGATCATCGTCATCTTGACGGAGACTTCCCACCCGCGGTCCTTGGCCTTGTCGTCATGCCGGCTGCCGGGCTTGTTGACGTCCTCGCCCTCGGGGCAGTTGGCGCGCGTCCATGCAAGCGCCCGCTTGAACTCCTTCTCGTCGTAGATCTTCTCGTCGATGCGGCGGACGAGTTCCGTCATGTCAACGGCCTCGACGCGGACACCGAGATAGTCCTCGAGGAACGTCTGGTCGACGATCGACCCCGCGATGCCCATCGACGTGCCGCCGAGCGACAGGTACGACTTGCCGCGCATGATCGCCGCCGCCAGACCCGCCTTCGCGAACCGCAGCAGCTTCTCCTGCACGTCCGCCGGGATCGAGGTGTCGCCACGGTCCTGCACGTCGCGGCCGTAGATGCCGAACGCGGGCAGGCCCTTCTGGTTGTGGCCGGCCAGCACGGCGGCGAGGTAGACGGCGCCCGGCCGCTCGGTGCCGTTGAAGCCCCAGACGGCCTTCGGCATCAGCGGATCCATGTCCATCGTCTCACTGCCGTAGCACCAGCAGGGCGTGACGGTCAGCGACACGCCGACGCCGGAGCGCGCAAACTTGTCGGCGCACGCCGCGGCCTCGGCGACGCCGCCGATGCAGGTGTCCGCGATGACACACTCCACCGGCGAGCCGTCGGGATAACGAAGGTTGGCGGAAAGAAACGATGCGGCGGTCTTCGCCATCGTCATGACCTGCGCGTCGAGGGATTCGCGGACGCCGCGGCGACGGCCGTCGATCGTCGGCCGGATGCCGATCTTGGGGAACTGTCCGATCCAGCGTGGGGCTTGATTGCTCATGAACTTGATTCCTATTTGACTTCCAGAGTTCGGGTGGAGGGCCCGGCTCCGTCCGGGCCGTGCGATCGGCCGGCACGGAGGCCGGCCCTCCACCTTCGGAAATGGTCTCTACTTCTTGGGTTCGAGTTTGATCGTGCGGACGTTCACGGGTTTCCAGCCCGCGGCGACGGCTTCGAGGCGCAGCACCTGGGCGCCGGCCGGCAGTTCGATGGTGCCTGCCTTGACGCCCTTGTACTTCTTGTAGTCACCGGTGTCGGGCGTGGCGACTTCGAGGCGCTTGTCGCCGGCGACGAGGATGACCTTCGATCCGCCGGTATTGCCCGCGTCGAACGACACGTTGTACGCGCCGGCCTTGTCGACCTTGATCCGCCACGAGGCGGAGTCCTTCGGATCCAGCCAGAACCCGAGGTTCAGGTTGATGTGGCCCTCGGACTTGAGGCCGCCGGTGGTCTCCGCATTCTCGGGGCGCAGCAGGATCGATCCGTCCTTCTCGGCCAAGCCGACGAAGGGCGCCGTCTCGACCTCGCCGCTGACGTCGAGGACGACGACGGAGGCGATCTTGTCCGGGGCATCCTTCGGCACGGCAATGACGACATCCTCGCCGTTCCTCGAGACCTCGAGCGGCGAACCGCAGGCGAGCATCTTCGCCTTGCCCGTCTTGTTCTTCAGGCCCGGGACGACCAGTTTGCCGTCCGCCGGCCAGTCGAAGACGTGCAGGAAGAGGGTCGTCGTGCGGCCGAAGAGGCCGCCGCGGACCTTCCGCGTGCAGCGGCCCCACGGCAGGTTGCGGAAGGGGCTGGCGGAGGTGCCGTAGATGGCCTCGCCGTTGACCTTCATCCACTCGCCGACCTGCGTCAGGCGCTCGATACTCGGCTGCGGGATCTCGCCCTCGGCGGTCGGGCCGACGTTGAGCAGGAAGTTGCCGCCCTTGCTGACGATGTCGCAGAGCTTGCGGATGAGGTCCTCGGTGCTCTTCCAGTTCTGGTCGTAGCTCTTGAAGCCCCACGTGTCGTTCATGGTCATGCAGACCTCCCAGTCGCGGCCCTTGAAGCCGGTGGAGGGGATGTACTGCTCGGGGGTCTCGGTGTCGCCGTGGTAGTTCCCGCCGAGGCGGTTGTTCGAGATGATGCCGGGCTTGAGGGCCAGCAGCGCATGCAGCGGGGCGGCGCGCTCGGGGGTCATCCACGTCGGAGTATCCCACCAGAGGACGTCGGGCTGGATGTTCTCAAGGATCTCGCGGGTCTGCGGGATGGCGATCGTCTTGAGGTACTGGTCGAAGTCGCCTTTATTGGCCTCGTCCCAGCTCTCGCCCTCCTTGTAGCCGGACTTGGCGCCGCCCGGATGGGTCCAGTCCTGCGCCTGCGAGTAGTAGAGCCCGAACTTGAGCCCCTGCTTCCGCACGGCGTCGGCCAGCGGCTTGATCAGGTCGCGCTTCGCGCCCGCCGCGTCCACGGCGTCCCACGTGCTCGCCTTGGAATCGAACAGCGCAAAACCGTCATGATGCTTGGAGGTGATGACCACGTAGCGCATGCCCGCCTTCTTCGCGAGGGCGGCCCACGCATCGGGATCGTACTTCGCCGCCGTGAACTTCGGCGCGAAGGCCCTGTATTCCGCGACCGGGATCTTGCCGCGGTTCATGATCCATTCGCCGATGCCGGCGATCTGCTGGTCCTTGTAGGTACCGGCGGGCACGGCGTAGACGCCCCAGTGGATGAACATCCCGAACTTGTCCTCGCGGAACCAGGCCATCCGCGCATCGCGCGCCGCCTTCGATTCCTCCGCCACCGCGGGCACCGCGGGCGTGGCCGCCACCGCAGGCGTCTGCACGGCCGCCGGGGCCGCCGCCGCGGTTTTCCGCAGCGGGACCGGGGCCCGCAGATCCGCACCGTATGCAGTCGCCGCCGCCGTCACCACGGCCGCCGGCACGATCATGAACCTTCCGCACCTTGTCATTGGCATGCTCCCCATGTTGCGGCGGGCAGCATGCCCCGCCCCGCCCCGCGGGGCAATCGCCGTGCTTGACTTGAAGGTGTCATTTCTTGACCTTGTGTTCCGGCGTCTGGACGAAGGACAACCACGAATGAAACGGATTTCACGGAGCCGAACGCGGAGCGCCGACCCCGCAGCCGGGAGGGCCCGCGGCCCCGCGGGCCGGGGGGGCGGGGAAACTCCATCCCCAGAAAGGTCCGCCGGAACGATGCCGGCCGAACCGAGTTACTTCAGCGCACGGGTTTCGGCCGCGCGGCGCTTCTACCTGCGCCTTGCGCCGGGGCGCGGGCGACCGCTGACGGTGGTGAGCGGCGGCTGGGAGCAGTGCCGCGCGGACTATGCGATCCGCCGCCCGGGCTTCCCCCACACCGCGCTGGAGTTCGTGGCGCGCGGCGCCGGGGAACTGCGGCTTGGCGGGCAGACGTGGGCGCTCGCGCCCGGAGCGGCCTTCGTCTACGGACGCGGCGTGCCGCACAGGATCCGCACCGACCCCGACGCACCGATGCTCAAGTACTTCGTCGTGTTCGCCGGCGCCGAGGGGCGCGACCTGCTCCGCACCTGCGGGCTCAAGCCGGGCACCGCCTGCCGCGTCGCGCGGCCGGAGCCGGTGCAGCAGGTCTTCGACGACCTGATCGACCACGCCCTCGGCGACCATCCCGACCGCCAGCGCCTGTGCGGCGTCGCCCTTGAGTACCTGATCACGCGCATCAATTCGCTCGCCGTGCCGTTCGACGAGGGCGGAACGCAGGCGCTGGCGACCTACCAGCGCTGCCGCGCGTTCATCACCGCCGAGTACCTGCGCGTGCAATCGCTGCCGGAGATCGCCGCCGCCTGTCACGTGGACGGCGCCTACATCTGCCGCCTCTTCCGCCGTTACGGCCGCGAAAGCCCCATCCAGTTCCTCCGCCACCTCCGCATGAACCGCGCCGTGGACCTGCTCCTGAATCACGGACGGATGGTCAAGGAGGTCGCGTCCGAACTCGGCTTCAGCGACACCCACAACTTTTCCCGCGCCTTCCGCCAGGCCTTCGGGGTTTCCCCGGCCCGGTTGCGGAAGGCGTAGGGGGGGGCGGACAGCGTGGCGTCCAGTGCACACAGAAGGGAGAGACCGGAAATGAACGAGTCCAGTTCCCGATTCGAATCGATCTTCCTGGAGGTGTTCGAGGCGCTGCCCCGGCAGGGACCGGGCAGTCGCGCCTGCGCCGAACGGGCGCTGGGGCTGTGTGCGGGGCTTCCGCCGGAGCCCGCGATCCTCGACCTGGGGTGCGGCGCCGGCGGACAGACGCTTCAGCTTGCCGAACTCACCGCGGGGTCCATCGTGGCGGTCGACCGCCACGCTCCAAGCATTGCGATTCTGGACCGGAAGATCGCCGCACGGGGGCTGTCGCATCGGGTCCGCGCGCAAGTTGGCGACATGGCGGACCCCGGGCTTTCGCAGGAGTCGTTCGACCTCATCTGGTCCGAGGGCGCGTTCTACAACATCGGCATCGCGAATGCGCTCCGGACAAGCTTCGGGCTGCTGCGCCCGGGCGGCTTTCTCGCCTTCACCGACGCCGTCTGGCGCGTGGCGGACCCGCCGCCGGAGGTCCGGGCCTGCTTCGAGCCGGATTACCCCACCATGGGACGGGCGGAGGATGTCGAGGCGGCCATCCGGGCCGGCGGCTTCGTCCACCTGAGGCGATTCACACTGCCGGACGAGGCCTGGTGGGACGACTTCTACACGCCAATGCTGAAGCGGATCGAAGTCCTCCGCGTCGCCTACGGCGGTGACGCCGGGGCCCTGGGCATCCTGGACCGCATTGCGGAGGAACCCGCGATGCACCGCCGACATTCGAACAGCTACGCCTACGAGTTCTTCGTCGCGCAACGCCCTCCGTGCTGATCCAAGGCGGCCGCCGAATCCGGCACGGGTGCACCGGAAGCAGAACCGGCGGATCGCCTGAAGCGAACCGCCGGTGGTCTGCGAATCTGCGGGCCGGACTAGATCTTCGTCCCCGAGCACGGCACGTGCTTGGGCGGCGAATGCCAGAATTCTACGAAGTCCATCGTCATGACCCCGTTCGAGATCGTGGCCTCGATCTCGCCGTCGCCGACGCCGGGGTTCGTGAAGGGGCCCTTCAGCGTGCCGCCGGAAACGGTGTAGGTGCCGGAGAGATGCACGGGGCCGTCCAACTCCTCGCGGGTCTTGTAGAATGTTCCGTCCTCTTGGAAGTAGTAGTAGCCGACCGAGCCTGTGTCCAACTTGGTCACCTCCCAGACCCCGACGAAATCACCCCCGCCCGAACCGCCGCCCCCGCCGCCGTCGCCGCTGTCGCAGCCAGCCCCCATCCACGCCGTCATGGCCAGCATCGCGACCGCGATTCCCAGTCCAAAAACCCGCAAGCCCGCACGTTTCATGGTTTCTCTGCTCCCGTATGCCCGTTTTGTCCGCAGACCCGCCGGTTGGCCGGTCCGCCAAAACGGCGAATGGCCGCGCAAACTACGCAAAGGATTCGCGCAAGTCAAGGACGGCCCGCATGCGGGCGGGACTCACGCGTTTCCGAGGCTCAGGTCGCCGACGATCTTCCACGCGGGACCGTCGCGGAGGACGTCGAGGCGGCGGCCGGGGAAGGCGGCAGGGAGGTCCTGCTTGAGGCGGCCGATGGCGCGGTCCTCGATCTCCCGGCGGAGCGCGGCGGGGACGGACTTCAGCGTGGCGATGCGGAGGTCGACGACGTAGCCACGGCCACGCTTCGTCCCGAATCCCGCGGAGAATGCGGCGCCCAGTTCAAAGAGTCCGTCACCGTCCGGATTCGGGGTCGCACCGCGCCGCGGGCGCGCGGGATGCAGCGGAAGGCGCGAGCCGAACTCCTGCTCGAGTTCCTCGTCGATGCGGGCGAAGACCGAGCGGAGCCGGTCCTCCCAGGCCTCTGCCTTGGGATGTCGCAGACTCATGCCGGCGGGGCGGCCGCGTTGTCGCGCTGGCGACGGACCTCGTAGAGCGCAATGGCGGCGGCGACGGCGGCGTTGAGCGAGCCGACGCGGCCCTTCATCGGGAGGCGGAGGACGCCGTCGCACGTCTGGCGGACGAGCCGTCCAATCCCCTGCCCCTCGTTGCCGACAACGATGGCGGCGGCGCCGTCGAGGCGGATGTCCGTATGGAGCGGGGCCTCGGGAAACGCCTCCAGGCAGTAGACCCAGATCCGCCGCTCCTTGATCTCGGCGATGGCGCGGACCAGGTTGGTGACCTGGGCGACCTGCAGGTGCTCGACGGCGCCGGAGGAGGCCCGCACCACGGCGGGCGTCACGGCGCAGGCGCGGTCCCGGGGCAGGACGACGCCGGTGACGCCGGCCGCATCGGCCGTACGCATCATCGATCCGACGTTCTGGGGATCCTGGATGTGGTCGAGGACCAGAAGAAACGGCGGTTCCGTCGAAGCCGCAGCCCCGGAGAGAAGGGCGTCGAATTCCGCAAAGCGGTACGGCCCGGTCTCGAGGGCGAGGCCCTGGTGGTTGCCGTTGAGGGTCATGCGGTCGAGATCCCGCCTCGCGCAGGCCGTCACCGGCACCTTCCGGTGGTGGGCCAGGCGGAGGATTTCGGCCGGGGGGCCGGCCATCTGGGTCCCTTCGGCGACGAGAAGCCGGTGAAGGTCCCGGCGGCCCGCCCGAAGAACCTCCAGCAGGGCCTGGCGCCAGTACAGGATCTCACGCCCGGAGTCCGGGGATTCCCGTTGATGTCGCATGGGTCTTCCTATAGCATCCCGCCCGGCCGGTTGGAATGGTTTTCCGAATCCGGCCGCCCAAAACATGAACTTGAGGCTCTTCGCGATCGCGACGACATGCATGGTCGTCGGCGCCGCAGTCCGGGCGCAGACCAACGCCCCGGCCGGCGGGGATGCCCTCCCCAACCCCTTGGGGGATGTGGAGGATGCGATCGGTCGGATTCGATCGAGCTACGAAGAGATCCGCCTGAGATTCGTCGAGAAGGACCGCCTGCTCCGCCAGGCGATCTCGGCCCAGCAGGCGGCCGAGGCCCAGTGCCGGGTCGTCGAGACACGGCTTGGGGAGGCCGAGGCCGACCGCAAGGATCTCCGCGACCGGAACCGCCGCATCGAGTCCGAGCTTTCCAAGGCGCAGGAGACGATCGCCGGGCTGTTGCGGACCGTGACGAACCTGGAAGACCAGGTCGCGTCGGCCCAGCGTGATGCGCGAAAGGCGTCCCAGGAGAAGAACGACATCCTCGCCACGGCGGACAAGGCCCGCGAGCGCATGGCCGATGCCGAGAAGGATCGCGATCGCGCCCGGGATGCCCTGCTCGCCCTCGAGGCCAGGCTGAAGTCGCTCATCACCGGCTCCGCCCCGCCGCCGGAGCCGGCCCGGACGCCCGTGAAGGAACCGGAGCCCGCGATCACGGTCGAGGCGCCGCCCGTCCCGCCGAAGCCTGAACCTGTCAAGCCGTCACCCGCCCCTCCGACCCCGCCCGATGTGCCGACGGAGAAGCCGGCGCTCCAGTTGGCGCCCAAGCCTGTACCCGAACTGCCGGCGGCCATGGTCGGACGGCCGTCGGATGAACCGGCCGAGAACCGGAAATCCACAACCGCCCCGCCCATTCCCGAGCCCATCCTCACCAATGCTCCGCCCGCGGAGATGGTCGCACCGGCGCCGCCTCTGGTTCCGGCGACCCGTACGGAAGCCGCGCCGGCGGCCGACCGGGAACGTCCGGAGGCCATCGACCGTATCCTGGCCGACGCGTCGGCGGCGTTCGACGGTGGAGACTGGGACCGGGCGCGTTCGCTTTACGAGAAGGTTCTCGCGGACAGCCCGTCGGATCCCGTCGCCTCGGTCGGTCTCACGGAAGTCCTCATGCAGACCGGCGAGACAGGCAGGGCGCTGGACAAGGCCCGCCAGTTGCTCGACGCGGATCCCGCGAGTCCCCGCCGGCTGTTCCTTGCCGGGCGCGCCGCCGCACGCGACGGCCGCAGCGAGGAGGCCCTCGGCCTGCTGGAGCGGGCCATGAAGGGCTCGCCCGACAATCCCGACGTGAAGCGCGAACTGGCCGCGGTGTTGTTCGATCTGCGCAAGTACCGTGAGTCGGCCGACATGTTCGTGGCGACGACCCGGCTCGATGCCGCCGACGGCGAGTCGTGGTTCAACGCGTGCGCCGCACTTCTGATGACGGATCCTTCGCCCCTGAAAGAGGCCTCCCGCTATTACGAGAAAGCCCTGAGCCTTGGAGAACCACGCGATGAACGAATCGAGAAGCGCTTCCGCCCCGCACTGTCCACCCCCGCCCGCATGTCCCCCGCGAAGAACTGACGCCCCGCGTCATCGCCGGATCCTCCTCGTCCTGGCGGCGGCGTCCCTCGCGCTTTCCGCCCCCGGGATCGCACGGGCGGCCGATCTTCCGGAAAAGGCGGCCTACGTGGAGATGCTCCGCGGCGATCGCGCCCGCGAGGGGGGGGATGTCGCGGCGGCCATCGCCGGCTACGAGCGGTCGATGGACCTCTTCCGCGCCCTCCGCGCCGAGCAACCGGGCTACAAGGCCGCGGCACTGGAGTTCCGCATGGATTACTGCCGCCGGCAGATCGCCACCCTGAAGGCTGCCCTGCCCGCAACCCCCGCTGCGCCCGTCGCCCCCGCCGCCCCGGCGGAGACGCCTGCCGCAACGGCATCCGCCGCCGCCCAGGCCGCCGAACTTGCCGCCCTTCGCGACGAGATCCGCCGCCTGAGCACGGCCGCCGCCGCCGCAGAATCCATGCAGGCACGGCTGAAGGAACTCGAATCCTCGACCACCCAGATCGAGGCGGAACGCAAGCGAATCCAGGACGAACTGCGCAGCGTCGCCAAGGACCGTGACGCCGCCACCGGCCAGTCCGGCAAACTCCAGGTCCAGGTGGATACACTCCAGGCGCGGCTCGAGGGTGCGCAGGCCGAAATCCGCGATCTGAAGTCGCGTCTCGAGTCGTTTTCCGCGTCGGTCCCGGCCACCGAGGCCGAGGAACTGCGCAAGACCGCCAAGGTCGCCACCGGCGAGCGTGACGAGGCCATCCAGCGCGCCGAAGCCGCCACCGGAAAGCTTGCAGACATCGAGACGCGCCTCGACGCCGCGCGGGAGGAGATTCGCTCGCTGCAGGCCGCGCAGAAGTCCGAAGCCGACATCACCGCCCCCTACGCCGCCGAACTGGCCAGCCAGCAGAAGGAGGTCGACACGCTGCGCCGGGCCTCCGATCTCTCCGCCAAGCGGGCCGAATCGCTCACCGCCGTGCTTGCGGCGACCAAGGAGGAACTGGAAGCCGCCCGCAAGGCCGCAAACCCCAGAGCTTACGAGGACGAGATCAAGGCGTTGACCCGCGCCGTCGAGGCGTCCGCCAAGGAACGCGACAAGGCCCTCGCCAACGCGGAACGCGGCCGCGAACTGCTCGCCGCCGCCGACGCCGCCCTCGCTGACGAGAAGTTGACGATCAAGACCCTGAAGGCGCAGGTCAAATCCCTCTCGTCGAGCGAAAGTGATGAGGAACTCCGCCGCCTCGGCGCGGAGATGGAGAAGCTGCTCCGTGAACGGGATTCTCTCCGTGATCAACTCTCCGCCCTGCACCGCAGCGGCGGCGATAACGAGTCCGCCCTGAAGGCCGCACAGGCCGAGGCGGCGGAGCTTCGCGCCCGTCTGGCTTCGTCGCCGACGCCCGCCGCAGACGCCGACGGCTCGGACCGCGAAGTGCGCAAGCTGCGCGACGACAAGACGCGGTTGGAGACCCAACTGCAGGCCCTGTCGGCCCGGCTGGAACTGCTGAACGAGGAATCGAAGTCGGCGCGCAAGGCCTCCGAAGCGGCTCAGGACGATCTCTCCCGGCAAGTCACGGCCCTTACCCGTGAGATCCGCGACTTGACCCGCGAGCGCGAGCATCTCCTCGCCAAGGCGGCGAAGCAGTCGGACCGCGTCACCGCGCTGGAACTCCAGATCGCCGGGGCGGCAGCCCAGCCGGCCCCCGTGGCGGCCCCGCCGGCCGTGGAACCCCCGCCCGCCCTTGTGGCCGGCCCCGCCCCCGCGCCCGTGATGCCCGCGCCGGAAACCTCCGCCCCGCCCCCCGCACCCGCCGCGCTCCAGCCGGGAACCGCACCCGCTCCCGCCTCCGCACCGGAACCCGCGCCCGCGCCCGTCGTGCCGCCCCCCCCGCCCGCATGGGCCGCCGAGGCGGATGCCGCCATGGCCTCGAACGCGGTGGACCGCGCCCTCGCGATCTACGACCAGGCCCTCGCCGCCAACCCGGATGACGTGACCGCACTTCTGGGCTACAGCCGGGCGCAGCTTCGCAAGGGCGAGACCTCGCAGGCCAGCGCCGCCGCCAGCCGCCTTGTCGAACTCCAGCCCGAGATGGGCGCCGCCCACCACGCACAGGCGATGGCCGAGGTCAAGGCCGGCAACCGTCGGACGGCCACCCGTTGCTTCCAGCGGGCCGTCAACCTCGACCCCGCGAATCCCATCTATCATCGCGACTTCGCCGTCTCGCTCTACGCCCGCGGCCTCACCGACGATGCCGTGGAGCAGTACCGTGAAGTCATCCGCCTCGCCCCGAAGGATGGCCAGGCGCATTTCAACCTCGCTGCCCTGCTGTTGATGCAGCGCAAGCCGCCGGTCGACGAGGCCCGCGCGATCTACGAGAAAGCCATCGAACTGGGCGAGGCCCGCGACCCTTCGATCGAGAAGAAACTCCAGGCACCGTAGCCCGTGCGCCCCCTCGCCTTCATCGCCCTGACCGCCGCGGCCCTCTCCCTCCCGGGTGTTCCCCGGGCGGACGAGGTGCCGGATCCGCCCCCCGCCTCCGAAACCCCGCCGCCAGCCGAGACCGACCTGCGCGCCGAGATCGAAGCCGCCAAGGCCGAGGCCGGCGACGCCCTCCGAAACGCGGAACGGTCCGCAAAGCGGGCGGAGGATGCCGCGGCGCAGGCTGAAACCCTCCGGGGCCGGCTGGCCGCCGCTGAACAGTCGATCGCCGCACTTCGTGATCAGGCTTCCATGCAGACGCGCGAGATGGGTGCGGCACAGCGCGAGCGCGATGATGCCGTCCGCCGTCTCGAACAGATGCATGCCCGCCTGGCCTCGGCGACGCAGGCCACCGCGGCCTCGGACTCCGAACTGGCCACCCTCGTCCGCCAGTCCCGCGACGACGCCGCCCGCGTGCGCGGGCTGGAGGCGGAGCTGGCAGCGCTGAAGAAGGCCCTCGCCCGCGCCGAGGAGGCCCGCGCCGAGCCGCCCCCTGTCGTGGTCGACACCGGCGGTCCGCCGGACGCCACCTTTCGCGAGTACCAGGCGGCCCTGGAGACCCGGACACGGGAGAACCTGGCGCTGAAGACACGGATTGGTCAGATGGAGACGCAGATCTCCGAACTGACCCGCGCCGGCGACCCGGCGCAGCTTCGGGCGGCGCTGGCGGAGGCCATGGCCTCCCGCGACGGCGGGTCCCGGCACGGCGCCGACACCCCCGCCCTTGATGCGGCCGAGCGCAAACGGGTGAACGACCTGTTCGAAGAGGAGAAGAAGACCCTTCTCCTGATTCAGAATACCACCGAGGAACACCTCGATGTCGCGCGTACGGAACGCGACGCCGCACTCCAGGATGTCCGGCGCGCCCAGAAACGAATCGCCGAGTTGGAGAAGGCCCTTGCCAAGAGGGAATCGCTGGAAGCCGAGATCCTGACCCTCGGCAGCGATCTGGACGCCGCCCGCAAGGAGGCCCGCGAGGCCCACAACCGCGCATCCTCCATCGCCCGCGACAAGGCCAACACCAGCCGGGATATCGAGCGCCTGCGGGAGAATCTGGAGCGTTCCGAGCGGGAGATCGCCGACCTGCGCGACCAGCTCAAGGCCGCCCGGGAAACCGCCCAACCCCCGAACCTCTGACCCTCGGAACCTCCGAACCTGCCAACCTCCGAACCTCTGACCCCGCCTCCCGCATCGCCGCGAGAAACGCCTCCATCTCCGCATCCGTCCCGATCGTGATGCGCAGCCACGGCGCGGTCCGGGGCATCGTGAAGTGCCGCACCAGGATCCTGCGCTCGCGCAGCGACTGGAAGACCTCGGCGGCGGGCCGGCGCGGCGGACGGATCCAGAGGAAGTTGGCCGCGGAGGGACACACGCGGCACCCCATCGACTCCAATGCCGCCGCGGTGCGCTCCCGCGTCGCCACGATCCGTGCCGCATTCGCGCGCATCGCGTCCAGGTCGTTCAACGCCGCGAGCGCCACGTCCTGCGCGAGGCGGTCGACGTTGTAGGAATCCTTGATCTTCATCAGCGCCCCGATGAGCGGCGCCGGGCCGACCGCATACCCGAGGCGGAGCCCGGCAAGCGAGAAGGACTTCGACAGCGTGCGCGCAACGAGAACGCGGTCCGAGGCCAGTGCCAAGTCGACCAGCGAACGCGGCGCAAAGTCGACATAGGCCTCATCGATGAGCACCACGCCGGGGAATCCCGCGCAGAAACGGCGCACCTCATCCTCCGGATGCAGCATCCCGGTCGGGGCGTTCGGATTCGTAAGATAGAAGAGTTGTGCCCCGCATCCGGCCGGATCGCGCCATTCGAATTCCGGCCCGAGTTCCACCGGCCGGCCTGCGATCTCCTCGATCTGCGCCAGCACGGGATAGAGCGAATAGGACGGCTCGAACCAGCCGATCGTCCCGTTCCGCTCGACAAACGCGCGGGCGCAGAGCGCCAGGATCTCGTCCGATCCGTTGCCGACGAACACCTGGTCCGGCCGGCAGCCGTGAATCTCCGCGATCCGCTCGCCCAGCCTGCGGCAGGCGGGATCCGGATAGAGGCGCAGCGAGTCCGCCGAAACCTCCCGCAGCACCCTCGCCACGCCGGGCGCGGGCGGATACGGATTCTCGTTCGTATTCAGCTTGATGACGCCGGGCTCGCGCGGCTGCTCGCCGGGCACGTAGCCCGACATGGCCTCGACGGACCGGCGGATGTACGGGGATGTCATGCCGCCATTCAACACGACCCGGCGCGCGCGCGCAAAGCCAAAGCGTCGGCGCATCTCCATCCCGCGGGCCCCTCGCCGCGATCCGCGCCATGATGGCGCCCGCACTACGACCGGTGTAGACTCCCGCCGCCGTGCCGCAACCGCGCCCGACGCTGAGGAGAAGCCGAAATGAGACCGACCCGATGGATCGCCGTGGCCGCCGCCGTCTCGTTCGCAGTCTGGCCGGTCGCCCGTGCTGACGACGACGGATTCCTCTCCCTGTTCAACGGTCGTGACCTGTCCGGCTGGGTCAACATCAACACGGCCCCCGACACATGGAGCGTCTCCAACGGCGTCATCCACTGCACCGGCAAGCCGACCGGCGCCATGCGGACGGAGAAGCACTACGAGAACTTCATCCTCGACCTCGAGTGGCGGCACCTGAAGCCCGCCGGCAACTCGGGGCTCTTCATCTGGTCCTCGCCGACGCCCGCGCCCAACACCCCCTACTGCAAGTCGGTCGAGGTGCAGATCCTCGACCACCAGTACTTCACGAACTACGTCGCGTCCGGCAAGAAGCCCGGCTGGTTCACGACCGATGGCGACGTCTTTGCCATCCACGGCGCGACGATGAAGCCGTTCGAGCCGAACGACGGAAAGATGCGCAGCTTCCCGCGGGAAAACCGGACCAAGGGCACGCCAGAGTGGAACCACTACCGCATCACCGGCTCCAACGGCGTCATCTCCCTCGCGGTCAACGGCGCGGTGGTCTCGGGCGGGTCGAACTGCGTCTGGCGCAAGGGCTATATCTGCCTCGAATCCGAGGGCAGCCCGATCGAGTTCCGAAACCTGCGGATCAAGGAACTCCCGTCGACGAATCCGAAGCCCGACGAGATCGCGCCTCTGGCGAAGTAAGACGACACCAAGACGCAAAGGGCGCAAAGAAGAGCCGGACAACGAGCGGGCACATTTCCCAGGTCTCCTTGCTTCTCTTCGCGATCCTTGCGTTGTTGTGTCGTCCCCCCGGCCGGCGGGGCCGCGGCTCGACTGAGCTCGCCGAAGTCCGGCCCTCCCGATCGTCCGCCCAGTACCCTCTTTGCGGTCTTTGCGTCTTTTTGTTGTCTTACCGGACGGGGCAGATGACGCGGAAGCCGACGTTGTGGACCGGCTGCCACGGAAAGTAGGCGATACGGTGCGACGCACCGGCGAGGTGCGGCCGCTCGGACCAGGAGCCGCCTCGCACAGCGCGCGGCGCGTCCTCGCCGGCCCCCGCGTCGAACGGTGAAAGCGTCCACTCGGCCACGTTCCCGTGCATGTCGTGCAGCCCCCACGCATTCGGCGCAAAGGAACCGGTCGGCGCGCTGACCCGGTGACCATCGTTGATCGTCTCCACGGCCGGCTTGTACGGGGCGAGCGCGCCGGATGGGAGGTGCCACGGTGTCAGGGTCTGCATGCTCCGAAACGAGGCATCGGCCAGATTGGCGAACGGGGCGAAGTCGGAGCCGGCGTGGCCAAACGACAGCTCCGTGGCCGCACCCGTGCGGCACGCATACTCCCACTGGGTCTCGTCCGGCAGCGTGAACGTCTCGCCGGTCGCCGCGGACAGCCACCGGCAGAACTCCATCGCCTGCCGCCACGAAACGCGCACCACCGGCTGACGCGGACCGTTCACAGGCCAGCCGCGCTCCGCGACACTGAACTGCAGGAAGTCGCCGGTCTCGAGGCGGCTGTCGTGCGCGGGATCGAACCGCGCGAACTGCGCGTTGTCGATCTCGCACGCCGCCATCCAGAACGGCGCCGCCACATCAACGACCCGCTGCGCGGCGCCGCCGGCGACAAACCGTCCGGCAGGAATCCGGCGCAGGCGCAGCGTCACACCGCCCCCGAGGTCCACGGTCCGCTCCGCCGCTCCGCCCGCCTCCTGTCGCCGTTTCGCCTCGGCGGCATCGAAGGGCCAGCCCGCGCACGGAACGGTCGTCGGAGCCCTTGGAGGGCCCGGCTCCGTCCGGGCCGCGGCCGACACGGAGGTCGGCCCTCCATCCCCGATTCGTGGGGCAGGCACTCCTGCCTGCCCCTCAACGGCCTCCGGAGGAAACGCCTCGGGATCCTCGTCGATTCCGGCGTACCGCTTCATCAGGTCGCGCCGCCGGTCGCGCTGATGCGTGACCTTGGCCTCGCCGACGTTCTCGGTCCACGTCCCGTGCGCCGGCTTGTTCAGGTCGATCCATGTGAAGAGGCGGTCCCACCCCTCCGCGTCCATCGCCACCCCGTGGTGGCCGGCACGCAGCATCTGTACGAGATGGGTGGTCGATGCGTGGTATTCGGCGGGCTCCAGCAGATGCATATCGCTTTCGATCGTAGGACCGCGGATGAACGGGTAGAGCGAGAGATAGGACGGCGGAAACCACGAACCCTTCTGATAGCCGTTCGCGGGCCCCGGCGGATTCACGCCCGGCCGGCGGCTGAAATCCGGACGGCCCGGCGCCTTGCCGTCGCCCGCGGTGAGCGCCGTCGAACCGTGACAGCCGACGCAGTGGCGGTCGAGCACCGGCTGGACCTCGCGCTCGAAGGAGAATCCGCGCACCGGACCGTGCCAGGGCGCGATGGCCGACGGCTCCCGCAAGAAGGCCGACGCCGAGGCGTAGGGCGGTGCCGTCCCGTCGCGCTCGTGACACCCGACGCACCCGACAACCTCGCCCGGCATGCCGACGAACCAGCTCCGCATCAACTGCAGCGCCGCGCCGTCGGCGTCAAGAGGCTGCACCGCCACCGGCGTATTCGCGGGCATGCGAAAATGCGCCGATCCGTCCGGCTCGACCGGCACCGTCCCGAGGATGCGTTTCACATCCCATGGGCCGTCCCATCCCACACGGTTCACCTGCCCGCCCATCCCGTGGTAGGCGAACTGGTAGGTGAAAAGCCGCAGCCGCCTGACGGTCCCGCGCGGCACATCGCGGAGGCCGGGGCCGGCGTAGACATCCGCGAGTTGGACAATGGCGTCCTTTGACGACGCGTCGACCCGCGAAGGCGGCACCGGCGGACGAGGCTGGGCGACGAACGGGATGGGCTCCAGCAGCGCCTCGCCGGGGAGTTCCTTGATGAGGACCAGGTTGTCGAACGTGTCCGCCAGGTAGAGTCCCCACTCCGCCTTCGGCGACAGACGCGCCGCCACCAGCACGTGCCGGTCGCTCAGCGGCCACGGATGCAGGAACTTCGGCCAGCTCTCCTTGGTGAGCCCGTCGAGAAGCACCGGTTCGACCGCGCGACCGCGCCCCGGAATCCGCTGGACCGCGCCCTCGGCCTCGACGCGCCCTCGTCGCGTGTCGAAGAGCACCAGTTCCCCCATCCGCGGGTTGTCGTGATGTCCGCCGACCACCGCGAAGAACCGCGACGGATCTCCAGGCACCGGCCGCGCGAAAAACATCGCATTGGGCCAGTAGGAATTGCTGCCGTAGAAGGCACGCTGCGCCGTGCCGTCCGGGTTCATCGTGAACAGGATGCGCGACACGAAGTGCGGCAGGTCGGAGTACTCCCAGCGCAGATACAACACCCGGCCGTCCGGCATCACGGTCGGGCACCAGTCGTGGTCCTGTTCGAAGGTGAGCCGCCGGATGGAACCGTCCGCCCGGTGCCAGCGGAAGAGGTTTGCAACGTGGTCGTGGCCGGTCACGCACGGCACGCCGGTGAACGGCGCGCTGGAGGCGAAGATGACATCGCCGTCGGGCAGGAGGCATGGATCGTAGTTATCAACGTCGTCGTCCGGGATCAGCGGCAGGGCGGACGGCACGGCGCCGACGGCGGGCGGCATCTCGAACACCCGCCACGCCCGGCCGCCGGCGGGCATCGAGAAGAGCAGGCGCGACGCGTCGAAGTCGAGGTCGACGTCGCCGACGAACTCGCCGCCGGGCGGACGGTACAGCGTCGCAAGATCCCCGCCGCCGCGCAGGTTTGTCAACACGGCGATTTCGTTCGAGTACCCGGTCCGCGGAAGGCTCGAGTTCCCCTGCCAGTTCATCGGGAGCCCCAGCTGCCGTGTCGAACGCCTCACCACGAGCAGGCGGTCGAAATCCAGCAGCGGATTGGCCAGCAGCGCCTCGCGTTGCAGCGCGGCGAGCGCACCCGCGGCCGCCGTGGCAACCCGGGACTCCGCGTTGGTGAGATCGACGGCGATTCCGTCGAGCCTCGCGAGGTAGCCGGCGGCGTTGCGGTAGCGGTCCGGGAAACTCGCCGCGAGATCCGAGATGGCGAGCCGCAGCGACACGCACGAAGCCGCGGGCCCGTCCGCGCCCCAACTCGACCCGGCCAGCGCCAGGATGCATGCCGCATGTCGCCACGTCTTCACCGCGGCAGTATGCCCGCGCCCCGACGCGGATGGCAATCCCGCGCCCAGGGCAGACGCACCTTCCGTGATCCACGATCGTGTCACTTTCCGTGGGATTCCTCCGTGGCGCCCGAATCCGTCGGGCGCGAAGCTGAACTCTGGACGCAAGGTGGCGCCGGTCAGATACCGGCGCTACGGCCGACCGTCGAGGAGATTGAGTCTGAACCGATGGCGCCGTATGGAGATGCGATCCATGCCGTGGTGGCATCGTTGATGCGTCTGCCCGGATCCCGCGCGCCCGCCACACGGAACTCATGCTTCCTGCCTTGGCATTTTCGCCGGGCCCGCTAAGGTGGGGGGCCATATGACCGCAGACGCAACTACGACGGCCGCTCGCGGGGAGGAGGTGCCCTTCTGGGCGCACATCCTTCCGTTCGTTGTCTTTTTCTTCATCGCCCACCTGTTGGGCGACGATACGCCGTGGGCGATCGCGGCGGGGGGGGCGGCGGCCCTCGGCGCTCTGGCATGGCGCAAGCCGTGGCGCGATGCGGCGACATGGGCCCACGTTGCCCCGTTCGCCCTCTGGATCGCCCTGCTGAGTGGTCTGGGCGATCCGAGCGGGGAGAAGTACGCCGCCCGCACGGTCGCGGGCGCAGCCCTGCTGCTGGCGGTCCGCCCGTGGCGCTGGTACGGCCCTCTGCGCCTCCGCAACGTGCCGCTGGCGGTGGCGGTGGGGCTTGCAATCTTCATCGTCTGGGTCGGCTTGGAGTCCGACGCCGTCAAGGCCGCGGTGCCGGGGCTGGCGGCGTTTTATGAGAAGTTCCTCGTCGGCCCGATCCCCGCCGGCTTCGGGGCGATGCGCGTGCCGCTGGACGCCCTCCCCTACCTGCCGTCGGTCACCGGTTGGCCGCTTTTCGCCGTGCACATGTTCGGCACGTCGGTCGTCATCGCGATCATCGAGGAGTTCTTCTGGCGCGGGTTCCTCTACAGGTGGCTGTGCGGCCGGAACTTTCTCGAGGTCCCCCTCACGCGTCTCGACATGCCGATGTGGATCGCCGTCGCCGCCTTCTTCGGCATCGAGCACGCCGAGTGGGCGGCGGGCATCGTCTGCGGCCTTGCGTTCGGCTGGCTCGTCCTGCGCACCGGCGACATCTGGGCCGCCGTCCTCGCCCACGGCATCACCAACTTCCTGCTCGGGATCTACGTGCTGCGGACGGATTCATGGTGGTTCTGGTGAACGGCCTCCATCCATGGTTGCGCCGTGGCCTTCGCGTCGCCCTGGGCGCGGTCGCAATCCTTCTCGCGCTGGAGGGATTCTGCCGGATCGTCGTTCCAGAGTCCGCGCGAACGATCGCCGTCGACCGCGCGGCCCGCGTCTACGGCGCCCAGCACGACCGGGAGCACCCGCATTCCGAGGGACGGTCCAACGTGCTGGATGTGATCGTGGTCGGCGACTCGCTGGCCTTCGGTCCCGGCAACCACCGGTGCGACCGCTTCTCCAACCGGCTGGAGTGGCTGATGAACCTCAATGACGGGGTTCGTCCGGCCTGCGTGGAGACCAAGGCTTCGCCCAGCGCGCTGTACCAGCAGTCCAAGGCGCTGGACTGGGCTCTCGAACAGCACCCGGATCTCGTGATCTTCGCCGTGCACGTCAACGACACGGAGGACTGGGAAAACCCGGCCGCCATGGTGGAACTGCGGTCAAGACTCACGCGCCGGCCGGAGCACACGTGGCTGAGGCCCGCGATGCAGCGGTCCGTCCTGGTCCGGCAGATCGTGCGGGCCGTCGACACCCGGCGTGCCGCCCGGGGCGCCGCAAGCTATTACAGGCACCTCTACGCCCCCGACTATCCGGGGCTCGCCCGGTTTCGAAATGCCGCCGCCGACTTCAGTGCTCGCTGCCAGGCTCACGGCGTCCCGATGGTCGCCGTGCTGTTCCCGCTCACCGACGTGAACCTGCAGCCCGGCGGCTACCCGTGCGAGGCCTTTCATGGCCTCATCAAGGATGCCTTCTCCACCAACGGCGTTCCCTTCCTGGACCTCCTGCCCGTCTTCCGGCGATTCCCCGCCTGTCGGGACTGCAACATCGAATCCGTCGACGACCACCTCAGCGAAATCGGCCACCGCATCGCGGCCGACGCCATCTTTGAATTCCTGCTCGAGCGGAGGCTGATCGACCCGGTCTACAAGCCCCGCAACCTCAAGGACCCCACGTTCAACTCCCGCATGGTCAGAAAGGTCCAGGCGATGGGCTACGACGTCCCGCCGGGCTTTTGAGAGAAAGGCTGGTGGCGGGAGAGGGATTTGAACCCCCGACCAAAGGCTTATGAGTCCTCTGCTCTACCACTGAGCTATCCCGCCACGTCGGAAGAGGCCGATATGTATACGGTCAGGCGCCGTCCGCGTCAACCGCGGGTTAATGTTGGGGCACAGGTTGACTTTGGCCGGACCGGGGCCAGACTTGAGCCATGGCGACAGTGAACCAACAGGTCATTCTGTACGACGACAGCTGCCCGATGTGCCGGCTCTACACGGGCGCGTTCGTGCGCTACGGGATCATGGAGAAGGACGGACGGGTGGCGTTTTCGCAGGTGCCGGAGTCGGTTCGGTGCCGGCTGGACGTCGACCGCGCGCGCCGGGAGATCCCGCTGTGCGACCTGGCCTCGGGGCAGGTCCGCTACGGCCTCGACGCGCTCTTCTTCGTCCTTGGGACGCGGTTCCCGACCTTCGGCCGGATCCTGCGCATCCCGGGCGTGAAGGCCTTCTGGACCCCGATCTACTTCTGGATCAGCTTCAACCGTCGCATGCTGGCCGGCTTCCCGCCGCCGGACGGCGGGTTTGACTGCGAGCCGCCCCTGCATCGCGGTTTCTGGCTCGCCCTCCTGGCCGTGGGCGCACTCGCCGCATGGGGGGCGGTGCGCGGTTCCGCGGCCACCCTCGGGCACCCGGCGATCGCCGCCGCCGTGCTTGCCGGGTTGCCGCTGGCGTGGTGGGGCGTCGGCGCACTGCGCTCGCGCTCTACCGATGCCGCCTTCAAGGGCGCCGGCTCCGCCGCGGGCGCGATCCTCGCCACGTCGATCCTCCTCATGCTCGGCCGGCTCATCCCCGGAACGGCCGCGGCATGGATCGTCCACGGCATCGCGGCCCTTGTGCTGCTTCACGAACTGCACCGGCGGGCATGGATCTTCCGCGACCGGACAGCTTGATCACCCCCGCGCGGATTGCGATAGTCGCAGGATGAAACGAACCGTCCTGCTCGCCGCCGCCTCGGGTCTCCTTCTGTTATCCGCCGCGCATGCCGCGCCGCCGACGCTGCTGATCGAGGCGGAGTCGTTCCAGGTCGGCGGGGACTGGCGCTACGCGGGCGACCGCGAGGCACTGGGCGGCGCGTTGATGCAGGTGCTCCCTCCCCCGCCCGGTGCGAAGCGACCGCCGGCGGTGGATGCCTTGAGCGTCATCGAGATCCCGACCGTCGCCGAATACCGCGTCTGGGTGCGCACGCGCGACTTCGCCACCTATCCCGGCACGCGTCGGTTCGCCGTGACGATCGACGGAGCTTCCCCCTTTTCCGAGGCCGGCAATCTGGGCCGCGACGGCTGGGGCTGGCAGAAGCTGGGCAGCCTCCGCCTTGACGCAGGCCGCCACCGTCTCGGCCTGCGCGACACGGCCCGCTCCTACGCACGATGCGACGCGATCCTCCTGACCGCGGGCGAACTGGATCCCGGCGCCACGCCTCCGGCGCAGCTCGCGCGCTTCCGGACCACCCTCGTGCGCCTGCCGACCGATCGCGAGGCCGCGCTGGCGCCGCCCGCCCCTGCGCCGGTCGCGACCAGTGTCGTCGCCGCGCTCGACAACGGACTCGTCCGGATCGAATTCGGCGGCGCTACGGACGCGACCGGCCGCCCTCTCATCCTCCGTCGCACCGTGCTGCCCGGCCGGCCGCCGGTTGGCGGCGCCGGCGAGATGGTCTTCCTGCTCCATGCAGCCGACTGCAGCGCGAACCTGCGCACCCTGCCCCACTGGGAGACGCCAAACGAACCGCGTCGCGTCAACCTCGACGGCACGTGGATCACAACCCCGGGCGTCACGCGCGACCCGTTCGAGCCCGGCGCGCTCGCACGGCTCGTCCCGCGCGCCGCGCGTGCGACGGGGGCGGAGACGGTCGAGGTCGACTTCGAGGCCGATGGCGCGGCCGACACTCTTGCGGACCGCCGCGCAACCGGCATCTGGACGCTCAAGCCCGGCTGCCTCGATGCGCGGTTCGAGCTCCGCGTCACGACGGCGCGCGACGGCTTCTACTCCGCCGGCCTCTGCGCGTTCGATCCCCTGCCCCGCGAGGCGGCGGAGTTCGTGCAACTGCCGCCGCTCTACCAGTTCCAGCGCCTGCCGCTGCGGCCGGAGATGGTGACCAGCACGCTGACGCCACATCCGATGGTGCTCGTCCAGACGCGTCCGGGCGGCTCCAGCTCGCCGCCGCTGTGCCTCGTCGCCTCCGCCGAGCCGGACCGCCTGCCGTTCCAGTGGCCGACCGCCTCGAACATGGTCTACGGATTCTCGCTGCTCAACGCCAGCGGGCTCGTGCAGCCCTGCGCATTCTCGCCGGTGCTCGGCACGGACGCATCGCGCTGGACCGCCGGCACGACGCAGTCCGTCGCGTGGCGCGTCCTGGCGCACCCGGGCGACTGGACCGCGGCGCTGGAGCACTATGCCGGCCGCGTCGCCGGCGTCCGCGACTACCGCAGACCGGTCGGCACGTCACTCACCGAGGCGGCGCTCAACATGATGGACCTGATGCTCGACGACGCCGCGGGCGGATGGACGGCGGACATGAAGGGCTTCTACGACATCGAAACGCCCTCCATGGGCAAGCAGGCCGCTCCGCTGGCTGTGATCGCGGCCTCGTTGGTGGCGCGCGACGGGAAGGCCTGGCGCGAGCGCGCGCTTCCGACGATTGAGTTCACGTTGCGGTCCCGCGGCTCCGCCGTCGTGAGCACCGGCCACGACGGGCGCAACAACGTGCCGCTCCCCAACCAGCTCGCCGTGCCATCCGCCTTCTACGACACCGCCTACTGGGAGGGCGTCCATGCGCTCACCGGCGGGCTCAACCCATGGCTCGCGGAGTTCGCCGCGCCGGGCGGGACGGCGTCGCACAGCCGCGCCTACAACACGTCGCGCCGGTGGGTCTCCGACCTCGCTCTGCACCGCCTGCGGCCCGACCCGGCGCTGCTGGAGCAGGCGAAGCGTGGCGCGGACGATTTCGTGCGCGCGGAGATCTTCGGACGTCAGACGAAGCCGGTCCCGTTCGAAATGTTCTACAACATCCACTTCTACCCGGCGTGGTGGGAACTGCCCGACCTCTACGAGGCGACGGGCGACCGGCGCTATCTCGATGCGGCCGCCGAGGGTGCGTTCCATACGATCGCGGGGCTCTGGTCGCACCCGCGCGTGCCGGAGGGCGACACGGTGATCCATCGCGGCGGGCAGGAGCAGATCCACCACCGCGTCTGGTGGCGCGACGGCGGCACGTACCGTCTCGGCTGGCCGCGGCAGCCCGGCGACACGCCCGAGCACCGCGTGCCCGCGTGGCAGGTCTCGGCCGTTGGCCTCGGCCTGGAGCAGCCGTCGACCTACACCTGCTACCCGCAGGCGATGAACCACATCATGATGTCCGTGTGGTCGCCAAACCTGCTGCGCGTGCACCTCCACACCGGCCGCGAGGTCTTCCGCACCGCCGCGCGCAACAGCATCATCGGGCGGTTCGCGAACTATCCCGGCTACTATCTCACAACGTTCACGGATGTCGTCCACGGCCCGCGCTACCCGTACGAGGGGCCGGACCTGACGTGCTTCTACTACCACCATCTGCCGGTGCAGTTCGGCTTCACGCTCGACTACCTCGTCACGCAGGCGCGCGTCGGGTCGGGCGACCGCGTCCGCTTCCCCTGGTCGCGCCAACGCAACTACGCTTGGTTCGACTTCCGCGTGCCCACGCCGCAGCCGGGCGAGGTCTACGGCGAGCCCGGCGCCGTGCTGTGGCTCGACCGCCGCATCGCCCGGCCGGACACGCCGCAGGCCGACTGGCTCGCCGCGCGCAGCCGCGACCGGTTCTTCCTGATGCTCACCAGCCAGTCCGACGCGCCGCTGACGGTGCGACCGAACCTCGACGCCGCTTTTGCAGGTCTGCGCGACGGCGTGGTGCATGTCTACGAGGGCACGAACGCGACGCGCGTGGTGCTCGCCACCGCCCCGGAATCCGTCACGATCCCGCCGAGGAGCATGGTGACGCTGTCGATCCCCGCCGCGCCGCGCGACGGACCGATCCGCGGCACGCCGCTCGCCCGTGGACACTTCACCGCCCCGCTCGGTGCGTGGGGCACGCTGCACGCCTTCCGTATCCGATCCCCGTTCGGCGATGACTCGGTCTTCGTCACGCTGCCGGTCGACGCGGTGCCCGGCGCAGTGGCGACGCTGAAGCTCGGCGGCGGCGCCACGCCCGCGGTCCTGCGCGACGACGCCTTCCCCTACGAGTTCAGCCTCGGCCCCGTCCCCTGCGGCGAGCCCGTCGACATCGAGTTCGCCATCGAAGCCGGCGCAACGAAACCCGCCGCGGCCGCAACGCTGTCGCTCCCCGGCGGCTGACCCGTCCGCACCCGGCCGTGGGGCAGACACTCCTGTCTGCCCCGCCAACCACGGCGCCGTGCCTCGCAAGCCGGACGAGGCGATACCTGAGCGCCGGAGCAGACACGATGGCGATCGATTCGATCTTGCCTCCGAGCCTTTGAACAGCAATCCTCACCCCATCGCGCAGTCATCGCTGCTTCGGCGGGCAATCTTGCCGGTTGACCGGCAAAGCTTGGAGGTGCCGCCGCCGGAATGCGAACTGAGACGTGAGGGCGCACCCAGGTGCCTCGCGACGCACGGGGTAAGGAGGGTTAGTCCATGACGACCAAGTCGAGGCGAACTCGGATGTCCTCCGTCGAATCCCAACCGGGCACGGCACGCACGGTCGTCTACGTTCATGGTATCGGCAACAAGCCCCCGGCCGATGTGCTGAAATGCATATGGGACCGGGCTCTCTTCGGCTTCGATCTGGGCGAGCATAGCCGAATGGCGTATTGGGTGAATCGGTCGACCTTCCCGGCCCCAGAGGCCGCGGACAGTCAGGCTTCCGACTACGCGGATGAATCCACGACACATTTCGCCTCCCTGGCACTCGGACCGCGATCCCTGAAGGCCATGCCTTCCGATGTCTCTTTGACGGCCGGCCAGCGGAGGATTTTGAAAGGGATCGAGAGGGCACTCACCAGGAAGACGGCGACGACGACGCGCGATGGGCTTTCGGCCAAGGTCATCCCACTGCCGGCCGGCGCACGAGAGTGGCTGGTGCGACGGATTACGAAGGCTCTGTTGCGGGATGTCTACGAGTTCTTCTTCGTTGCCGAGCGGCGCCGGGTCATGCGCGAGAGCCTGGAGGATCGCCTGACGTCGGGCGGCGGCCCCTTCGTGATCGTGGCACACAGCCAAGGGTCGATGATCGCATACGATGTGTTGGCCAGGCTGAGCGCCACGAAGCAGGCGCCTGATGTCCGCCTGTTCATGACCATCGGCTCACCCTTGGGGATTCAGGAGGTCCAAGACCAGCTCAAGAAGATGACCGGCCAGAAGAGGCTCGCCGTCCCCGCCTGCGTCTCTCGGTGGGTCAACGTCTCGGACCCCCTGGACCCCGTGGCGCTGGATCACAAGTTGGCGAATGACTTCAAGCTCGGCGAGACCGTCAAAGTAGAGGATTTCGTTTGCCGGAATCCCGACAGCCCCCGCCATCCGCATTCCGGCACCGGATATCTCAGCCTTGCACAGGTCCGGAAGCCGGTGGCCGACGCAGTGCAGGCCGGCCTTTTCCAGCCGGTGTCCCAGTTCACGATCTCCAAGGATGTTGCGGCGAAAATGGAGGCCGGGGACCAATGCGAACGTCACGATGTCCTCATCGAACTCGTGCAGGGCGATATGAAAGGCCTGCACTCCCAGTTGGACGCCAAGCTGCGGTCGATTGTCAAACACCCTGAGGATGCCGAGATCCAGCACCTGAAACGCTACGTCGCCGCCCGACTCACCCGCCAGGAAGCCGAACGGGTCGCCTCGGAACTCGGAACGCTCAAGGGGAACGCGCATCTGGTGGACAAGCTCTGGCCCAATGCCGTGAAACGGGCCCTGCTGCACTGCTCCATTCACACCGTCCAAGCCCTCCCTGCCCACGAGGCCTATCACGCGCGCGGCGACGGCGTGGCGTGGGCGGTTCTCGATACCGGGATCAACCGCGCGCACCCGCACTTCGGTGTCGGAAAGAAGTCGGTGATCGTTGCCGAGCACGACTGCACGCGCGCCCGTGGCATCGTTTCTGGAGAGGATGCGACTTCCGACGCCACCGGGCACGGCACGCATGTGGCCGGGATCATCGCCGGCGGAATCGACATGGTTCACGACGCCAAGGGCAACGCACATCCCATGTTCGCCATGGCCCCCAAGTGCCGGCTGCACATCTACAAGGTGCTGGGGGACGACGGTTCGGGACGCGACGCCTCCATCATCCGCGCCCTGGACCACATTGCCGACCTGAACGAGCAGTCTCCGCAGCTTGTCATCCACGGCATCAACCTGAGCCTCGGCGGCCCCTTCGACGCAACCTCCTACGGGTGCGGACACAGCCCCCTGTGCCGCGAGTTGAAGCGCCTTTGGCGGCAGGGCGTGCTCGTGGTCGTCGCCGCGGGAAACGAGGGACTGGCCCTGCTCGACACCGCGCAGGGCGCGATCCATGCCAACATGGACATGAGTATCAATGACCCTGCCAATCTTGAAGAGTGCATCGCGGTGGGATCGGTCAACAAGGTCAACCCGCACTCCTACGGGGTGTCCTACTTCTCCTCCCGTGGCCCGACGGCCGACGGACGTTGCAAGCCTGACGTCGTCGCACCGGGCGAGAAGATCCTCTCCTGCCGCCACCGCTTCCAAATTCTCCGATCAAAGCCCAAGAAGGGACGGTCCCTCCGCTGCGAAAACTACTACGTGGAAATGAGCGGCACCAGCATGGCCGCGCCACATGTATCCGGCATCCTGGCGGCATTCCTGTCTAAGCGATCTGAATTCAAGGGGCAGCCCGACCGCGTGAAGGAAATCCTGCTCGCCAACTGCACCGACCTGAAGCGCGACCGGGCCTTCCAGGGCGCGGGGCTGCCCAATCTCGTGAAGATGCTCGTGGAGACGTAACGCATCACGCCCTCTCGTCGCTCTGCGTAAGCACTCATGTCGCCCGCATTTCGAGACGAAGGGCGCCTCCGTCTCTAACCGCGATGGGCACCTCATGCTTGCATCAACTCGGCGAATTCATCGGGATCGGCAGCGATCAGTTCCTGATAGGCGATGCGAACGATCTCGTAATTTTCGGCTTTGATGCGCCTCTGCCGTTGATCGCCGGAAGGCGCAAAATCGCTTGCCGTAATCGCGTCGTAGCCCGGCGCTTGACGCCGAACACACGCCGCTCTTCCCAGCACTATCTCAATCATCTGGGGTTTGACGTGGCTCTCCAGATCATCCTGCCATCGTTGCTCCAAGTTGAGGAGATCAAGCACCCGCTTGGATCGAGGCGTCAGGATGCCTTTCTCGCGAATATTGACCGTCAGAGCTTGCCCACTTCTCACTACTCTTGCACGAAGCGGGCCAAATGCCTCACGTCTATACGGACAAAACATCCTTGGGATCTCTGTACCGTCCTCGTCAAAGAGCGGCTCTTTCGCGAGTTTACGCTTGTTGCAGCTTCCGCAGATCGGCATGAGATTAAACGGATGCATCGAGAGGAAAGGGTGTTTCGACTTGGGCAAGTAGTGATCGACCTCGGATTCAGCATCGACCTCTGTGATTCGACCACGCGGACCGTCACAGGCCGGACACGTGACGAACTTATTCGGCCTCGTCGCATTCGCGACGTGAAACTCGTCGATCAACTCGAGACGTGTCAGACCGCGCCCACGGGTCACTTCCTTAGGAACACCATTGACAACAAAGCCATGGTAGAACTCGCCGAATATTACTTTCAGGGATGACCGGACATCCGCAGGCAACTGGGGATACGAGCGTGCGGATCGAGGGCACATCGATGCCGGTGTCGAGCATGTCCACGGAGATCGCCACGCGCGGATAGTCGCGGAACTTGAAATCATCCAAGGTCTTCTCCGCCCGTTCCATTCGACTGTCGATGACTTTGGCAAAGCCGCGACGCTGAAGATCGGGATACAGGCGATTGAAGCTCTGGTAGACCTCCAGCGCGTGGTCGTGGCTGACGCAGAAGAAGATGCTCTTGCCGGGCAGGCTGCCGGTGGCATCGCGCCGGGCGTACTCCATGAACTCGCGGACGATGGCGTCATTCGTGCCGGTGTTCGTGACCTTCTTCTCGAGATCCGTGCCCTCGAAGTCGAGGTCTGCGGCCGTCGCACCCTGCCGCGCAAGCTGGGTGGTGACTTCCGGAGATAGGTCGCCCGGGTGGATGCCATCGATCTGAAAGCGCGTCCGGGCCCGGTGCAGCCGGTAGTCCACCAGATGCCCGTTCTCGACCGCCTCCGCATAGCCATACTCGTAGGTGGGCAGGCCGTCCGGGCACTCGAAGATCTGGAACGTGTTGTGCTCGATGAAATCGGTGGGCGTGGCGGTGAGCCCCATCTGAAGCGCGTCGAAGTGGTCGAACAGCACGCGGTAGTGCTGGTAGATGGACCGATGGCTCTCGTCGGCAATGATCAGGTCGAAATGCCCAGGCGAGAGCGAGGGGTAGAGGCCCATCATGGCCGGGTAGGTGGAGATCAGGATTCGGGCCGTACGGTCAAAATCCCCATCCTCGATGCGATCCCGCGGCACATCGGGAAGATGTTCCTTGAAGGCATCCATGGCCTGGCGGACCAGTTCGCGACGGTCGGCCAGGAACAGGACCCGTGAGGCCCATTTGCAGCGGATCAAGAGGTCGGCCAAGCCGATCACGGTCCGGGTCTTGCCTGTTCCCGTGGCCATCACGAGAAGGAAACGTCGCCGCGCCTGCTCGATGGCGGAGGTCACCGCACGGATCGCCTCGTGCTGATACTGGCGGTCCACGATCTCCGCGCGGATCGGCGCGGCGGCAAGGGCCTCCCTGTACCGGTCATGGAACGCAAGTCGTTCGAGATCCTCAAGGCTGTAGAAACCCGAGATCCGGCGCGGAGGATAGAGCTTGCGGTGCCAGAACCAGATTTCGTTGCCGTTCGCGAGGAAGATGAAGGGGTCGATGCCGTGCAGTTCCCGCACGCGGTCGGCGTAGTCGCTGGCCTGCCTCTCCCCCTCAACGGGGCTCCGGCTGGCGCGTTTCGCTTCGACGATCGCAATCGGCCGGCCGATGCGATCCAAGAGGACATAGTCGACGAATTCAGCCGGCACGAGGTACTCAACACCGTCCTCGGCCGTCCGGAGGGCGCCCCCCGGCAGAAGGAACTCATCCATGCGACGACGCGACTCCAGCGTCCAGCCCGCGACAGCTAGCTGCCGATCGATCCGCGTTCTCCGCGCTTCGCCCTCGTTCTCCCGACCTACCATGTCTTTGCGGTGCCAGAAGATGGAGGGCATGTCAATCCTCGGATTCATCCTCGGATTCATTCTGCTCCTCGCTCGCGATACAAGACCCCCGTCCGCGCTTGCCATCGGGGGGGGATTTCGCGACACTGACGCCGCCGCCGGGCTGGTCCGACGGCGGTCGGTACGATGAACAACGACATTTACATCCGGCGGGGCCCGAGGCCGCAGCCGCAGAATCGCGGGATCGGCCCCGGCATGATCCTGCTGCTGGTGGCTGCGGTCATCGCGCTGGGCGTGGTCATGGGGTTGAAGTGGCTGCGCGAACGGAAAACCGCCGCGGAATCGGTGGCCCCCGCCTTGGCACCGGCTGATGCCGTCCCAGCTACGGCACCACAGCCCGCCCCCGCTCCTTCGGCTGCGCCTGCCCCCGCGGTCCATGCCGCCCCGGCCGTCCGCCTGCCGCCCGCCCCTGCGTCGTCCGCACCGGGTTCCGACCCCGCCATGCCGGCCTTTATGGAGGCGCGTTCGTTGCAGGCCGCCGGACAGATCCCCGCCGCGCGCGAGAAGGCCCTGGGCGCCCTGGCGGCAGCCAAGGATCCCGCATTGCAGCGGCAGATCGAGGACCTGCTCGGGCAGATCCATACCGCGCTCATCTTCACACCCTCCCCGATGGCGGAGAAGGTGGACTACACGATCCAGCCCGGCGACCGCCTGGCCGGCATCGCCAAGCAGCACGGCACGACGATCGAACTCGTGACGCGGGGCAACGGCATCAAGAGCGCCGTCATCCGGCCCGGCGACCGCCTGCGCATCCTGTCCGGAAAGTTTTCCATCCTGGTCGACAAGTCGGACAACGAGCTCGTCCTCTCGCTCAACGACCGGTTCTTCAAGCGATACCGCGTCGGCACCGGCAAGTTCGAGAAGACGCCGGCCGGACAGTTCAAGATCACGGACCGGATCGCCCAACCCACGTGGTGGCGGCCGGACGGGAAGGCGGTGCCGTTCGGCGACAAGGAAAACGTGCTCGGCACGCACTGGCTGTCCCTCGACGTCCCCGGCTACGGCCTCCACGGCACGTGGGAGCCGGACACGGTCGGGAAACAGGAAAGCGCCGGCTGCATCCGGCTCGTCAACGCGGACATCGAGGAGCTGTTCACGCTGCTCCCGGTGGGCACGCCGGTCGTCATCCAGGAATAACCGCAGGAGGTTTCCCCGTGCCCCCTTTCATGCTGTCGTTTGAGAAGCCGGTGGCCGAGCTTGAGGAGAAGATGCGCGAACTGCGCACGTTCAGTGAGAGCCACGACATCGATGTCTCCTCGGAGATCCACAAGATCGAGGAGAAGATCCGCGCGACGCGCCGGAAGATCTACGATGAACTGACCCCCTGGCAGCAGGTCCAGATCGCCCGCCATCCGCAGCGGCCGTACACGCGCGACTACATCGCCACGGCCATGAAGGACTTCGTCGAGCTTCACGGCGACCGCATTCATGCCGACGACCAGGCGATCGTCGGCGGCTTCGCGACGATCGGCCCGCACCGGATCATGGTGATCGGCACGCAGAAGGGCCGCGATACGAAGAGCAACCTGCAGTGCAACTTCGGCTGCGCGTATCCGGAGGGGTACCGCAAGGCGCTCCGCCTGATGAAGCTCGCCGCCAGGTTCGGCGTGCCCGTCGTGACCCTGATCGACACCCCCGGCGCGTACCCCGGCATCCAGTCCGAGGAACGCCACATCGCCGAGGCGATCGCGGTCAACCTTCGCGAGATGTTCACCTTCCCCGTCCCGATGGTCGTGTGCGTCATCGGTGAGGGCGGCAGCGGCGGTGCACTGGGGATCGGCGTGGGCGACCGCGTGCTGATCTTCCAGCACTCGTACTACTCCGTGATCTCGCCCGAGGGCTGCGCGGCGATCCTGTGGAAGGACCGCGCCTTCGCCGACCGCGCCGCGGCGGCCTTGAAGCTCACGGCAAAGGATCTTCTCAAGATGGGCCTCGTTGACGAGATCATCCCCGAGCCCGACGGCGGCGCCCACGCCGATCCCGCGGCGGCCGCCACCGCCCTGTCGGAGGCCGTGGTGCGAACGATCGACGGCCTGAAGAAGATTCCGGCCCCCGAGCTCCTGGACGCCCGCTACGCCAAGTTCCGCGCCATGGGCGTCTTCACCGAAGGCGCCTGACCGCCGCCCCGCCGGGTGGGACCGGCTCATCGTGGAATCCGCGGTGTCGCGGTTCAGCCCGATTACGCAAGCCACCCGCACCAACCGGACACGAGGAAGGCGTAGAACGCGCCCAGCACCAGGACCGGTACCGCCAATCGTCGACCGGCCGACGCATCGGCGCGCCGGGCTTCGCGGAGCGCCAGTCCTGCCGCAACCGCGATCAAGACCAGCGAGACCGCCGAGAGCGCCTGCGGCGACATCCACGCCGCGGGCTGCGGCAGTGTCTGCGCATGCATCGCCAGCGCCGTCTGCACGCCGCCCGGCTCGGCCCACGCGTACGGAAGGAACCCGGCCCACGCCTGGAACTTCTCCAGTCCCTTCGCCATGTGGCCGGCGGCAACAACCACCGCCATCGGGAGCGCGAGCCGTCGCCACGCATCCGCCAGGCTGCGCCCGGCTCCGGTCGCCCGGGCGACGCCGCCCAGTGCAAGCCACATCAGCAACGGCACGACGACGATCGTCCAGGCTCCGCGGATCCAGCCCGCGGCCGCACCGGCACCCACGGCATCGGCGACGCGCTGCGGAACCCACTGGAAGACCGCATCCGCCGCCTTCCACACGCCGCACAGCTCGTAGGTGACGAACCCGGAGACCATCATGACGAAGAGGGTCAACGGCCACGACGCCGCGGGCTCGACCGCATCGCCCGCGGCGAACGGTGCTCGCAACCGCCACTGCATGGCACCCGTGGCATCGACCTTGATACAATCGCCGCACATCAGGCAGTGGCAGTTGGTGTCGAGACGCGAAGGATTCAGCGTCGACCGACACGCATCCGGGCCCGGGGCCCGTTCACCCGCTCCGGGCGCCGGTCGCACCGCCAGCATCCCCCCGCGCCCGTAGGCGTTCAGTAGCAGCGCCACCGGGCAGAAACCGCGGCAGAAGGCGCGATCGCGGACGAGCAGTCCAACCGCGAAGGCGACACCGAGCGACAACCAAAGGAAGATCGATGTGAAGTGCGGGACGCGATGGATCTGCACGCCCGGCACGAGCATCTGGAGAAGCGCGAAGAGCAGGATCACAAGACTGCCCTTCGCCAGCCAGCCCGGCAGCCGCCGCCGCCGAATCCCCAGCGCGCCGCCGAGGGTCTCGGCCTGGCTGGAGACCCACTCCAGCGGACACACCACGCACCACGCGCGTCCGAACAACACCGTCACCCATACGATCGCCGGCCACCAGAGGCCCCAGATCGCCAGGTTCACCAGGTTCGTCTTGGCGTACAGTTTCGGCGGCACCCCCTCCGGCGTCAGCTTCCCCCACCCCAACACCGCCAGCGCCAGGAAGACCGCCAGCACTGGCACCTGGAGCACCGCCGGGAACCCTCGCCAGCGGACAAACGCTTTCCATGGCCCCCATTTCAGAAGATTCATCCCGCCTCCAGCAGGGACTGCGCCTGCACCTTCACGGGGAAGTTCGGCACATCGATGCGGTCCAGTTCGACGCCCTTGCCAAGCAGGAACACGCCGACCTCGTCCTTCTGTCCGAGCGCGTAGCACCCCAGGCGCAGCGCGTTGAACGACGTCTCGGGCTCGTCAGTCGAAGTGATGATGGCCAGTTTCATGACGTTCGTCCCTTCTTGATGACCGCTCGTTGTCCGCCCACCGCAACCTTGAATCCGCGGGCCCGCCAGTCCTGGACGCCCTCGTCCATCCCTCGTCTCCGTCCGAGGTACGTACGCGTGATCCGCTCGATCTCCACCAGCCGGCCCTCGGACAGCGCCCGCATGCCGCGGAAGAAGCGGCAGACCGCCGGATCGGCGATCCGGTACGTCACGTAGAGGCCGGATTTCCGACCCTCGACCAAGCTCGCGCCGCTCAGAACATGGAGATGCCGGGAGGTGTTGGCGACGGAGAGTCCCGCCTCGTTCGCCAGAGCCTCTACCGTCCGCGGCCCCTGGCAGAGCAGGTCCAGCAGTTCCAGCCGCCCCGGGTTCGAGACCGCTTTGCCGATCCGCGCAAACTGTCCGTAGATCGCACTCTTGAACCTGCGATGCACATCCATGGCCGCCATCCCCATTATTCAATCTCTTTGTTGAATACTTGCACGCCCGCGGACACCGCGCAAGCCGGTGGAATCGAGCCGGCCGGGCCCCGAATCGATCCCCATTGCAATGTTACATAAAATGTAACGATCGTTACATTCTATGTAACGTTGTCGCGGAGGGGCGGCGACTGAAAACCGACTCTGGTACACTCGCGTCCATGAAGAGCGTTGTGGCGTGCATGGGGCTTGCCGCGGGAATCGCGGCGGGGGCGGAGATGCGGAGCCTTCCGGCGGCCGCCGACGGGTGGTTCGGCGATCCGCTGGTCTGGCGGTTCCGTCCCGAGGGCATCGGATGCACGGCCACGAACGGACACGGCTTCGCGATCCACGAGGCGGCGCCGCTCTCGTCGAACGTCGAGGTCGAGGCGGTCTTCACCCCCGTCGCAGCGGAGGGTGGCGGATGGAACGTCGCCTCCGTGGCAATCGTCGAGAGCGCGGGCAACTTCTGGCACGTCGCGCTGGTGCAGTCGCCGCCGGAGGACGGCAGCCGTCCGCGGGTCGAACTGTGCGAGATGCGCGAGGGGAAATGGCTGGCGCAGGGCGGCCTGAAGATCGAGATCGACGAGGGATCGCCCCGTCCCTGGGCTTTCGGCACGCCGTACCGGATGAAGCTCGGCCTCGACGCGACCGGCATCACGGGCACGATCGCGGCACCGGACGGGACGGTGCTGCTGCGACGGCGGCACGCCTTCTCCGGACCGGCCGTGACTCGCGGACGACCCGCGCTGCGGACGGGCGGCATCGGCGGAAGCTTCACCGCAGTCCGTGCGGCATGGGGACCCGCGGTCGCGGACCCGGCCAACGCCCCGCCGTCCTTCCCGCCGTATCTTTCCGACCGGTTCGTTCCGCAGGTCACGGACACGGCCACCGGCTACTTCCGCGTCGTGCAGAAGCCCGACGGACGCTGGTGGCCGATCGACCCGCTCGGTCGCGGCCTCGTGCTGCTCGGCGTCGACCACGTGACGTTCCACGGGCACTGGTGCGAGAAACTCGGCTACGCCCCCCACGGTCGGAAAAACGCGGTGAAGTACTCCGATCGCGAGGTGTGGCGCGAGGAGACGCTCGCGCGCCTCAAGGCGTGGGGATTCACGATGCTCGGCGCCGGGTGCGACCCCGGATTGAACCACCGCGGGCTCGTGCATACCGTCTTCCTGAACATCGGCTCGCACCTCGCCACGCTCGGTGACGACTACGACATCACACCCAACGAGCACCGCCCCTGCTCCGCCTTTCCGAACGTCTTCCACCCCGATTTCGAGGCCTTCTGCCGGTACCGCGCACGCACCCTGTGCGCGCCGAACCGGACGGATCCCTGGCTCTTCGGCTACTTCATCGATAACGAACTGGCATGGTGGGGCCGCGGCGCGCAGGACACCGGTCTCTTCGACGCGGTGATGAAGAAGGGCAGCTCGCACACGGCCAAGATCGCGCTGAAGGAATTCGTCGCGGACCGGTGCGACCGGCAGATCGCGTCGTTCAACGCGTCCTTTGACACCCGTCTCGCCGCGTTCGACGAGATCCTCGCCCTGCCGGCCCTCCCCCACGCCACACCCGGGGCGCGCGAATTGAAGAAGGCCTTTCTCGCTCACGTTGCGGAGCGCTACTTCTCCGTCACCACGCGCGCGATCCGCGAGGCCGATCCGAACCATCTCGTGCTCGGCGCCCGGTTCGCCGGCACGGGCGGCGCCGATCCGGCCGTCTGGGAGGTCTCCGGCAGGCACTGCGAGGTTGTCACCTTCAACAGCTATCCGATGGCCGACCTCGACGAGGGACGCGTGTACACCAGCCTCGGGGCTTCCGGCGAGCCGGTGACGGACCATTTCGCGACCTACCACGGGTATGTCCGCCGCCCGATGCTGATCACCGAATGGTCGTTCCCGGCGCTCGACGCCGGCCTGCCGAGCGTGCACGGCGCTGGGCAGCGTTTCCGCACGCAGCGGGAGCGGACGCAAGCGACGGAACTCTTCGCCCGCACAATGCTGAGCCTCCCGTTCCTTCTCGGCTACGACTACTTCATGTGGGTGGACGAACCGGCGCCGGGCATCTCCTCGGTCTTCCCCGAGGACTCGAACTACGGCCTCATCAATGAAGACGGCGTGCCCTACGAGTTGCTGACCTCGATGTTCGCGGCCCTCCATCGAGACGCGGGCACGTTGCGGTTCCAGTCCGCCCCGCCGCCGCGTGCGCGGCCGGCGCGAATGCCGCCCGACCCGCTGGCGATCGTGTTGCGGGCCGCTGCCCCGAACGCGGTCCCGGCCGCCTTCGTGCGCGACGGCGATGCGTTCCGCGCTTCGAACGGAAGGCTGGAACTGGCCGGGGCGATCGGCGGCGGCCCCATGGTGCGCGCCGTGACGCTGGACGGTGCAGGGGCATCCTTCGGGCGATGCAACGCGATGATCCACACGGTCGGCGACGCTGGACAGAGCCGGTGGACGGAGACGCGGAATGTGAGATCCATCGAGTCGTCCTCCACGAACGGCGTCGTTGTGATCGACATGATCTCAGCGGCGGAAGGCGCCGGGGGACCGGCGTTCGAGTGCACGCACCGGATCCATCTGCCGCCCGGCACACCATGGTTTGCGACCCGGTTCGTCCGGGTCCGCAACACGGGGACCGTGCCGCTGAAGATCCGGGGGCTCTACTTCCGGTTCAACAGCGATTTTCGCGACTTGCCGGCAGACCGGCCGCCGAACCTGTGGGGCGCGCCGCCCGCGGGCTGCTGGATGGACGGAGCCGACGGCAGGTTCTTCGGCGCGGTCGGGGCGATCGCTTCGGACATCCGGATCGACTTCTGGGTCGACAAGACCGCAGGAACCACGCACCCGGACGCCCGTCGGGAGATCGAGACGGTGACGGTCGCCCCTGGCGCCATCTATGAACCCCCGGAGCCTCTCTTCGTCCTCGGCATCGCCGGGCGGGGCGGAGCGGCCGGCTGGATGGAGCAGACCGGCGCGTTGGAATCGGTCCTGCGATAGCATGATTGCGCGACGCGGGCCGGGGCGGTAGGTTGGCGGCGTGTCGAAGCACTCTCCCCATCGGTCGGACGACGGCGGGTCACCCGTCGCGTGTCTCGTCAGCCTTGGCTGCGCGAAGAACACGGTTGATTCGGAGCGGATCCTGGCCTCGCTGGTGCAGGACGGCTTCCTGATTGCGGAGCGCCCCGAGGATTCGGACATCTGCATCGTCAACACGTGCGGGTTCATTCAGGACGCCCGCGAAGAGACGGCGACGGTCCTTCGCGACCTCGCGGCGCGGCGCCAACGCGGCCGGCCCGCCTGCATCGTCGCGGTCGGCTGCCTGGTGGAGCGGGCCGGCGGTTCCCCCGCCCTCCGCGAATTTCTGGATGCCGCCGACGCCACGGCCGGCTTCGCGGAGTTTCCGCGCCTGCCCCGGTTCTGCCGGGAAACGCTCGGCCTTGCGGAACCGGCGGGGGCGGGACCCACCGGAACCCTGGCCGACTTCCACCGGCTGCCGCGGCTTTTGAGCGGCGGCGGCCACTCGGCCTGTCTGAAGATCTCCGAGGGCTGCTCCAACGGGTGCCGGTTCTGCACGATCCCGGCGATCCGCGGCCGGCAGGTGAGCCGGCCGGTGGACGAGATCGTCGCCGAGGCCCGGTCACTGGTGGCATCGGGCGTCCGGGAGATCTGCATCATCGGGCAGGACACGACGAGCTACGGCCACGACTTGACCGGCCGTCGCGAGCTGGCGGGGCTTGTTCGCGCCCTGTCGACGGTGCCCGGCGACATCTGGTTCCGGCTGATGTATGCATTCCCGAAGTTCATCGGCGACGATCTGCTGGACGCCCTCATCGCCGACGCTCGCTGGTGTCCCTATCTCGATCTTCCTCTGCAGCACATCTCCGATTCGATGCTGCGCACGATGGGGCGAGGGATGGGCCGCGACGACACGCTGCGCCTGCTCGACCGTCTGTCCGAGCGCGTGCCGGGCCTTTGCATGCGCACGGCGTACATCGTGGGGCATCCGGGCGAGACCGAGGCTGACTTCGAGGAGCTTCTGGCGTTTGTCCGGGAGGGGCGGTTCCTCCACGCCGGCGTGTTCGTTTACTCACCCGAGGATGGAACGGCGTCCGCGGCGCTTGAGGACCCCGTCCCCCATGACGTCGCCCTGCGGCGGCGCGACGAACTCATGCGGGCGCAGCGTGGCGTCTCCCGCGCGGCAATGCGCGCATGGGTCGGTCGGGACCTCGAGATCCTGGTCGACGAACCCGTCGCACCCGGTTCCGCCGCCCCGCGCCACGCGCGCTGGACGGGTCGCCATCGCGGACAAGCCCCCGAGGTCGACGGGGTGACATTCCTTGCCCCCCGCAACGGCATCGCCCTGCACCCCGGCCGGGTTCTGCGGGCGCGCGTGATCCAGGGGCTCGACTACGACCTTCTGGCCGAGGTCTCGGGCGCGACCTGAGCACAGGAGAATCGGCGGCCCGATTGCCCTTGATTTCCGGCCGGCGGAAGCGCATAGTGCCGCGCTTCTTTTCCGAAGCCTGGAACACGCGGGGATTCCCAATGCCAAGAACGGTTGAACTGTCGAACGTGCGGAACATCGGCATCATGGCCCACATCGATGCCGGCAAGACGACGTGCAGCGAGCGCATCCTGTATTATGCGGGACGGACGCACAAGATCGGCGAGGTGCACGACGGCAGCGCCATCATGGACTGGATGCCGCAGGAGCAGGAGCGCGGCATCACCATCACGTCCGCCGCCACCACGCTCGAGTGGAAAGGCCACCAGATCAGCCTGATCGACACCCCGGGGCACGTGGACTTCACCATGGAGGTCGAGCGCTCGCTCCGCGTTCTCGATGGCGTCGTCGCACTCTTCTGCGCGGTCGGTGGCGTACAGCCGCAATCGGAGAAGGTCTGGCGGCAGAGCGAGAAGTACAACGTCCCGAAGGTTGCGTTCATCAACAAGATGGACCGTGTCGGGGCTGATTTCTTCCGCGTGGTCGGCGAGATTCAGGACGAACTCGGCGCCAACGCCGTTCCGGTCGTCGTGCCGATCGGCAAGGAAGACTCGTTCGCCGGCATCATCGACCTGATCACGATGAAGGCGGTCTACTACTCGGAGACCAACCAGGGCCGCGACGTCACCGAGACGGACATTCCCGCCGACAAACAGGAGAAGGCCCGCACGTGGCGCGCGAACCTTGTGGAGAAGTGCGCCGAGCAGGACGACGAACTGCTGGCCAAGTTCCTGGACACCGGCGACCTTTCCACGGATGAAATCCTGACGATCCTGCGACGTGCCACGATCGCCCGCCGCGTCGTGCCGGTCTACTGCGGTTCCGCATTCAAGAACAAGGGCGTCCAGCGCCTTCTCGATGGCATCGTGCGCTGCCTCCCGGCACCGAACGAGATCCCGCCGATCATCTGCGCGAACGAACCCGACGAGAACCGCCGGAACCCGACGGACGCCGACCACTTTTCCGGCCTCGCCTTCAAGATCATGGCCGACAAGCACATGGGCAAATTGACCTACATCCGGGTCTATTCGGGAAAGCTGAAGTCCGGCGAGACCGTGTTCAACAGCACGCGGAACAAGGAGCAGCGGGTCGGCCGGCTCTTCCGGATGCATGCGAACCGGCAGGAATCCATCGACGAGGCCTATTGCGGTGATATCGTGGCGGTCGTGGGCCTCAACGACACGAAGACCGGCGACACGCTGTGCAATGAGGACCACCCGATCCACCTGATGGCGATCGAGTTTCCTGCGCCGGTTATCGCGATCAGCATCGTTCCCTCGAGCCAGGCGGACAACGAGCGCCTTGGCGAAGCGCTGCGCCGTCTGGCGGATGAGGATCCGACGTTCACCGTCGCCTTCGATTCCGAGACCCACGAGACCATCATCTCGGGTATGGGCGAGCTGCACTTGGAGATCATCGTTGACCGCCTCAAGCGCGAGTTCAACGTTGGGGCCAAGGTCGGTCCTCCCGAGGTGGCCTACCGCGAGACGGGCACCGAGCCTTCCGAGGGCGTGTACAAGCACATCAAGCAGAGCGGCGGCCGCGGCCAGTACGCGCACGTCGTCATGCGTCTCGATCCCGCCGCCAAGGGCGAGGGTTTCGAGTTCGTCAACGAGGTCGTTGGCGGCCGCATCCCGGCGGAGTTCATTCCGGCGATCGAGAAGGGTGTGATTCGCGCCATGAGTGCGGGCCCCTACGCCGGGTATCCCGTCGTCGACATGCGCGTCACGCTGGTCGACGGGTCCTACCACGAGGTGGATTCGAACGACTTTGCGTTCCAAGAGGCCGGTCGCGCCGGATTCGTCGAGCTCTTCCACAAGACCAGCCCGGAACTCCTGGAGCCGGTCATGTCGCTGGAGGTCGAGACGCCCGAGGACTTCATGGGCTCCGTCACGGGTTCGATCTGCTCGCGGCGCGGCCGCATCGAGTCCATGGATTCGCAGGGCACCATCAAGATCATTCGGGGCATGGTTCCGCTGTCGGAGATGTTTGGGTACTCGAGCGCGTTGCGCACGGTGACCCAGGGCCGTGCGGCGTTCACCATGCACTTCGAGCACTACGAAGCCGTGCCGTTCGCCATCGCCGAGCAGGTGATCAAGAAGTCGCGGGAGAAGAAGCGGATCCACTAGCCGTCCCATCGTCCGCGAATTTGGGCTTGTGAACCGCCCGCTGCGGGGGTATCACGTCGCCGGGACATGAACGCACCCATGCATGCAAGCGCGGAGCGAAGGAAGCTGTTCATTCCGGTCCTGTCCGCGGAGCCGGAGATCGCCGAGCATTTTGTGCGGGCGATCCTGGACGATCCGGAGACCACGGCCGGCGCGGTTGATCTCAGCCATTACCATGCGTTTCTCGAGGCGATCCCCCCGGCCGAGGCCGCACAGGCGGGCGCCAGGGTCAAGCTTCAGCAGGCGGATGCCTTGGTCTGGCTGGTCCATTTTCTGGATGCGCGGTCGATCGAGGACGCCGGGAATCTGATGCAGCGTGTGCTGGCCGACCGGGCGGTGCCGATGGGCGTGTTCATCTACCGGCCGGAGGCGGAGCGCCAGTTCAAGATCTCCTGTAGCGAATGCGGCCAGAAGCTCTGGGTGATGGAGCATGAAATCGGCATGCGCGGCCGCTGCGTCAATTGCCGCCGTCCGATGGTGATCCCCACGCCGTCCGAATACCTGCGACGCACGTTTCAGCTTCCGGATTCCGTTCCGGTGCTGAACGTCGTCCGTAGCGACGCATCCCTTTGCCGCGGGGCACTGGAGAATCTGTTGGCCCGCACCGGACCGGGGCTTCACGCCGGGCACGGGATGCTGCCGGAGGACTTCCTCAAGCAAGCCACGGTTCCGATCCAGATCGATGTCAGCATGATCGGATCGTAGGGAACACCCCGCCTCGGATCGCACCGGCTCAGGGTGCGACCGCCATCCGCATCAGCATGAGATCGACGACGGGCTGGGCGATCTGGAGGCTGTAACGTCCCAGAGAACGACCCGACTCGGGTGCGCCGGGATCCATGACCTCCGTGTCGATCTTCACCATCCCGTTCGCACTGCGCACACGGTGGGCGATGCGATGGCCGGGCCGCTCGCGGATCCGGCCGCCGATCGGATCGTAGATGCTCCACTTTGGCGCGAAGAGTTCCTCGGGGAGCGTCAACGTCGCGGACGGCGTCTCGTCCATCCACTGCACCCCGACCGCGTGGCCCAGCGTGTCCACCAGCAGCCGTCCACCCTTGAATGGCGGGTTCGCACTGCCCGATTCGAAGGTGAAGAACCTCAGGCTGCGCTCGGGGAACCCGGGGAAGGTCAGATCGTCCCCCGTGCCGCCCATCGGGGCGATCCCGAGACGACGCGTCACGCCGTCCATCTTCTCCAAGTACGGAATACCCGGATGGATCATCAGCCCCGGCTTCGGCTCGGTGTCGATCGCCGGCTTTCCATGGGACTGGAGCAGATCGCGCAATTCGCGGACGAGACTGGCTCCGACACGGATCGGCGAATTCCACGCCGGGGCCAGCTTGAGGCTTTCCGTGATCGCGGCCGGTGGCCGGGAGACATCCGGAAGCGCCGGCCGGGGAATGGACCCGATCTGGACCGAAGAAGGCGGCGCCGGAAGGACCGGCGGTGGCAGGCGTCCTCCCGTCCGTCCATCGGTGATCTTGCCCGACGCCAGCAGGCTCTGGCGTGCAAAGCGCGCCAGCCCGTAGCACTGCTCCACAAACTTCCGCACGCGACGGTCGCCCGGGAACTGCGGCTCGCACTGTTCAAAGAGCCGCGCCGCCTCCTCGCTCATGGCCGCAACACGCTCGAGTTGCGATGCATCGTGGGTCTGCTCGAAGGTCTTGAACATGCCGAGCGCCATGTTGAAGAGCCCGGCCGCCTGCTTGAATTTCGGATACTCCTGAAGAGGATCCCGCTCCGCGGGCGCCGCAGGGGAGCCTGGAGCCGTCTCGGGAGGCCGGTCGATCGCGATCTCGGCCAGCGAGGGCGGCGCGGGCCGCGGGCCCAACGGCGGGGCGGGCGGACGGCCCTGAAAATCCGTAACCGACGGGGCGCCGGCGGGAGGCTGGGGCTGCCCGGCCGCCTCGCGCGCGGCCCATTCCCGGGTGCGGGCGATCTCTTCGGCCGTTCGGGGCCGATCCACGGTGCTCGGATTCCTCCGCATGTACTCGCGAACACCGAGAAATCCGCCGATCACGAGAACCAGCCCGATGACCGCCAGGCGGCCACCGGATCCGGAACCGGTGGAGAGCGACGGCGGCGGGACGGCGCCCGCGGCAGGGGCCGCCACGACAACCTTCGGCTGTCGAGTGCCTGCGGCACGCCCCTTTCGACCCGCAGGGCCGCCGGGCCGCTGCAGCGCGGCCGACAGTCCGGGATCGCGCTTGGCACCGCGACGGATGACGCTCGCCCCGGCCTCCGGCCGCTGCCCGGCAGGATCACCGCCGTTGCGCACCGCGGCGAGATCGGCCCGAACCGCCGCCCAGTCGGCATGGCGCCGCGCAGGATCGCGCGACATCATCTTCTCTATCAGCCAGCCCGCCCCGCGCGATAGATCCTTGTTCAGTTCACACGGATCGTCGAGAAAGCCCATCAGATGCTTGTCCAGCGCCTCGGCCGGCGGCCGGTCGCCGAACGGCGCCGTGCCCGTCATCATGTGATACAGGAGCGCACCGAGCGAATAGACGTCCGCCTTGAAATCGACCACGGCAGCGCCACGCACGAGTTCGGGGGCACTGTAGAACGGCACCGCCCGAAGCAGCCGAAGAAAATCGGCCACCTGTCCGGCGGCGCGGAGCGGACCGATGCCGGTCTGACCGAGATCCAGAAGCGTGACACGCCCCTCGGGCCACAGGTGAAGGCTCTCGGGCGTCAGATGCCCATGCCACAGTCCGCCGGAATTCCATGCGGCGTCGAGCGCAGCCGCCGCCTCCCCGATGATGCGAAGGGACTCGGCCTGCGTGAGCCGCCCCTCCCGGCGAAGCCGCGTACCCAGCGTGATACCATCCGGCCACTCAACCACGCCAAACGCGCGGTGGTCGTCCACCCCCACTTCAATCCCCGGGGCCAGTCCGGCATGGCGGACGCGCAAAGCCCTGGCCGCTTCGTCGAGATAGCGCGGCTGGACGCTCAACTCGTTCAGGGACTGAAAGGTGACGATGCGGACGCGGGCCAGACCCGGGGGCGACTTTCGAAGTGCCAGCCAGGTCTCCCCCAAGTGGTCCGTGCCCACCTTGTCCCGCAACTCGTAATCTTGAAGACCGCCGCTCATTCGTTCCATTCCGTGAAAGAATTACCGTCCCGAGCCGCCGCCATGTTGCTACGGCACGAGCCAGCAAAGCCTGCATCCTACGGGCAGCCGCTACGCCTGTCCAGCGCCACCCGGCACTTGGAACCATGAAGCAGGCTCCGTGCCATCGGAGCTCGAACGAGGAGTGGCCGGCCAGGCATGGAACGACCGGCGCAGATCGGCGGTCACAGATTAGACTCGCACCGCGCGACGGCACCGGTACTCTTTCCGTGGCCCGCTTGGAGGCGGGAGGGAGAACCGTCCATGCCCGCGAAGAAAAAGCAGACCGATCCGACCGGCGCCGGGGGGACGAGCCGCGCAACGGCCGCGCGACGGATCGTCGACGTGGCCCGCGAGGTCCGCGACGACATCGTCCGCAAGGGCCGCAAGCCGTCCATGCGCTTTCCGGTCCGCTCTCTGGCCAACGTCCGCTACGACGTAAAGAAGGGCCACTTCGAGATCCTCGGTCGCCACGCGACACGCACCCTTTCTTACAACACCGTCAAGACCTTCGCCCAATCGATGCGGCTTCTGGCGACGACGAAGAACGACCTTCTCGACCGCGACGACATCGCCGGCAAGCGCGAAGTCTACTACAACAGCAAGAGCTGGGGCGAGTGCCGGTTCGACGAGCAACCGGAGAGCGACACGCTGCTCGACGACATCGAGGCCATGCTCGGCATCAATCGCGAGGTCCTCGGCTACATCCCCGAGGAGCGCGGCGGCGACGTGTGCGGCCCGCTGACCGTCATCGACCGCGACCCGGGCAGCGGCGAGCCGATCCGGATCGACTGCGCCCGCCTCGGCACCGGCGCGTGGAGCATTCCGTCGCGCGTCGAGCACCTCGCCTTCGAGTCGCGCGCGAAGTTCGTCCTCGTTGTCGAAACTTCCTCGCTCTTCCAGCGTCTCGTCCACCACCGCTGGTACGAGAAGGCCAAGTGCGTGCTGATCTCGATGAGCGGCGTGCCGACCCGCGCCTGCCGCCGGTTCGTTCGCCGCCTCTGCGACGACGCCAAGCTGCCCGTGCTCGCCTTCACCGACGGCGACCCCTACGGCTACTGCAACATCTACCGCACGCTCAAGGTCGGCTCCGGCCAGGCCGCGCACATCAACCGCCTCTTCTGCGTGCCCCAGGCCCATTACCTCGGCGTGACGCCGCAGGACATCATCGATTACGACCTCGAAGACGCCACCCACCCCCTCGAGGAGGCGGACATCAAGCGCGCGAAGGACGCCCTGAAGAACGACCCGTTCGTGAAGCACCATCGCGAATGGCAGGACACCCTCAACCAGATGCTCACGATGGGCGTCCGTATCGAGCAGCAGGCCTTCGCCAAGCACGGCCTCAACCACGTCATGGACGTCTACCTGCCGGACAAACTCAAGAAGGCGAAGTTCCTCCCCTGATACAACGGGGATTTGCCACGCTCGTCGCGACGAAGGCTTGGCGAAGGCGGGCGGCGCCGGCTAAGCCATCCACGGACGCGGGCGGGACTGGGCCGTCTTGATCGCGTCGCGGGCGACGGCGACATCCTCGGCAATCTGGAAGTCGAACATCCCGACCACGCAGAAGTCGGCGCCGTTATCGAAGGCGTGCTTGAATCCGACCTTGGGCGTCAAGGCACCTGCGGCGAGGACCTTGTAGGCCAGCCATGGTTTCCTGACGTCCTTCATGAAGGCCACGGTCTCGTCGCAGTCCTTGCACCAGTAGTTGTCGCCGCCCTGGCCGTAGTTGTCGATGATGTCCTTGGTCTGGTCCGGTCGGCGGGCCGAGGCATACCCGTTCCCATGCAGGGTCTTCATGTAAAAGTCCGGCGCCACGCCGGCCTTCTCGCACAGCATCGGCGTCCGGAGTTCATGGCCCGCGACGCCGCAGGGCACCTCGTGCGATTGCACCTTCACAACGAAATCGCGGATCTGCGCCAGCCCCGCATCCCCCTCGCGCGACCACCGGTCGCCGAGGTTGCCGACAAGAAGGATCGCCGTGGCGCCCGCATCGACGGCCTCCTGGATGCACTTGTCCATGCCCTCCGGCTTGCCGTCCAACTGGGCGATGAACTGGATCTTGCCGCCCTGCGCGGCGTACTTCTTGTAGATCTCCAGAGCCCGGCGGTCCGACGGATTAAAAATCATCGTGTTGACACCCTGCTGCTCGCAGAGCGCCCAAGTCTCCATGATCTTCGCCTCGGTGAAGTACGCCTTGAGGAGCTTAGAGACATAAACCAAGTCGCGGCTGTGCGCGTAGCCGCTGATCAGGTTCCCGCCGCAGATGATGCGGCTGACCGACGCGCCGCCGAGCTTGCCGCAGGGCATGCTTCCGGCGGGCGCGGGCGGGGTCGCGGCCGGAGCCGCCTGGGCCATCAGGTTGCGCTCCTCGTGGCTGACCACGAGCGGGCTGGCGAGGGTGGCGGCCATTGAGGCCTTGAGGAATGTGCGCCGGCTGCGGTTCGTCGTCATACTGGAGCTCCATGGTTGGACGCACCCTTATCCCCCGCTTCCACCGCCTTGCCAAGAACGTTCTTCGAGGCCGGGCGCCGTTTTTTGACGGATCCATAACCCTGTGCTAGCCTGCCGTGCGTGGGGTTTCGAGAACGTGGAACAAGGCTCGGTTCGTTCGCAGGAGGATGCTGCTGTGAGCAGGGATGAAGACGATCCGATGATGCATCTGGGCGAAGGCTGCATGGTGCATGGGGACGACCACATGACCGAGTGCACGGTCTGCGGCGGCGAGTTCTGTCTCCGCTGCCACCCGGGCAACCACATCTGCCCGGACTGCGCCGACACGCAGTGCATCGAGGACGACACCCGCGTCAAGCCGGCGGAAGGCGATCCGGACGACGAGGATGTCGACCAACTCCTGAAGGAGGCCGACGAACTCGGCCTGGATCCGGAGAAGGAAGAGACGAAGGTTGAGGAAGAGCGGGACTGATCGGGCGCCGGCCCGCCGGCTTCCCTCCGGTCCGGCCGCATCATGAGCGACACGCCGACCCCGATGATGGCGCAGTACCGCCGCCTGCGCGCGGACCTGCCGCCGGATACAATCCTCCTCTTTCATCTCGGCGACTTCTACGAGATGTTCTACGACGACGCCGTTGCCGCGGCGCCCATTTTGGACATCGCCCTCACGAAGCGGCAGGCGATGCCCATGTGCGGCGTGCCCGTCCACTCCGCCGACGCCTATATCGCCCGCCTCGTCCGCGCCGGGAAAAAGGTCGCGGTGTGCGAGCAGGTGGAGGATCCGTCCAAGGCCAAGGGAATCGTCCGCCGCGACATCACGCGGATCGTCACGCCGGGGACCGTGGTCGAGGAGGGCATCCTCGACGCGCGACTGAGCAACTACCTCGCCGGCCTCTGGCGTCGCGGGGACACGTTCGGCATCGCCCTGCTCGAACTGTCCACCGGGGCCTTCTGGATCGAGGAGCGGGCCGACGCCGACAGCGTTCACGAACTGCTGGCCAAGTACGCCCCGTCCGAGGTCATCGTTCCCCAGGAACAGCGCGATGCGCTTACCTCAGCGGCCGGGGCCGATGGCCGCATGGTCACACCTGTGGACGACTGGCGCTTCGAACCCGAGGCCTCGCGCGACGCGCTCCTGCGCCATTTCGGGGTCGTTTCGCTCGACGGCTTCGGCTGCGAGGGTCTCACGGCCGGCGTCGGGGCCGCGGGGGCCGTGCTGCACTACGTCACGGTCGACCTGCGCCGCCCCGCCGGCCACATCCGCCGCCTGCAGGCGCGGAGCGCATCCGATTTCGTTGTGCTCGACGAGGCGACGGTGGGCAATCTGGAACTTGTGTCGTCCCGGGGCGGCGGATCGGGGCCGTGCCTGCTCAAGGTCGTCGATGCGACCCGCACCCCGATGGGCGGACGCATGCTGCGCGAGTGGCTGATGCGTCCGCTCGGCGGCCGCGACGCGATCGGCGAACGCCACGGCGTGGTCGCGGCCCTGTGCGCGGACCGGGATGCCCAGCGCCGGCTGCGCGAGGCCCTCGGCGGCATTCGCGACATCGAGCGACTGGTCGCCCGCATCAGCGCCGGCGGCGGCAACGCGCGCGACCTGTGCGCCGTGGCGCAGTCACTGCGGCACCTGCCCGCCGTCCGCGAGGCGGCGGAGGGTCTCGACGCCCCCCTCGCCCGCCGCCTGGCCGGAGACGTCGAACCGCTGCCCGACCTGCTCGGCCGCATCGAACAGACGATCGTCGACGAACCGCCGGCCACCGTGCGCGAGGGCGGCATGATCCGCCCCGGCTGCCACGCCGAACTCGACGAACTGCGCAGCGCCGCGACCTCCGGCCGTTCCTGGATCGCCTCGTTCCAGGCCGCCGAGCAGCAGCGCACGGGCATCAAGTCGCTGAAGATCCGGCACAACAAGGTCTTCGGCTACTACATCGAGATCACGCGCAGCAACCTGCAGAGCGCGCCGCCGGAGTACATCCGCAAGCAGACGATGGCCAACGCGGAGCGGTTCATCACGCCGGAGCTGAAGGACTACGAGAACCGGATCCTCGGCGCCCAGGAGCGGGCCGTCGCGCTGGAGTACGAGCTTTTCCTGGAGGTCCGCGGCGCCGTGCTGGACCGGACCGGGTCGCTGCTGCGCTCCGCGGCGGCCCTGGCCTCGCTCGACGCCCTCGCCTCGTTCGCAGACCGTGCGCTCGCCCTCGGCTACGCCCGGCCGGTCATGACCGACGGTGACACGCTCCGCATTCGCGACGGACGACACCCGGTCATCGAGACGCTTCCCGAGGCCGAGCGCTTCGTGCCCAACGACACGCTCCTCGACGGCCGCGACAACCAGCTCATGATCATCACCGGCCCCAACATGGCCGGAAAGTCGACCTACATCCGGCAGGTCGCCCTGATCACGATCCTGGCCCACGCAGGGTCGTTCGTGCCCGCCGCGGAGGCCGAGATCGGGGTCGTCGACCGCGTGTTCACGCGCGTCGGCGCCTCCGACGACCTCGCGCGCGGCCGCAGCACCTTCATGGTCGAGATGCAGGAGACCGCCAACATCCTGAACAACGCGACACCGCGCAGCCTGATCGTCCTCGACGAGATCGGCCGCGGCACCAGCACCTTCGACGGCATCAGCCTCGCATGGGCCGTCGCCGAGCACCTCCACAACCACGCCGCCGTGAAGGCCAAGACGCTCTTCGCGACGCACTACCACGAACTGACCGACCTGGCCCTGACGATGCCCGGCGTGAAGAACTACACCGTGCTCATCCGCGAGAGCGGCCAGCGGATCGCATTCCTGCGGAAGATCGTCCCCGGCGCCGCGGACAAGAGTTATGGGATCCACGTCGCCCGCCTCGCCGGCATGCCCGACGAGGTCATCGACCGCGCCCGCGAGATCCTCTCGAACCTCGAGGAGGGAGAATTCGGCGAGGCCGGCCAGCCCAAGATCGCCCGAAAACGCCCGACGCGCCGCGGCCGCGAGGACGACGGGGCGCAGATGTCACTTTTTTGACGCGCGCCCAACCGATGGCACACGATGGAAGATGCATGCGAAGGGATGAAGGGATGAGCGGATGGATGACGGCGGCAGGGCCGGTGCCCGGGTCCGATGGATCCAGTGGGCACAGGGCAACTGCACGAGGATCCATGCCATGAACAGCGCCAATCACCCGTCCTGATCGTAATCGTAATCCTAATCGTAATCTCCCCGTAAGCTTGCCCCACACCGCCCTGCTCACTACATTGCACGGCATGAAGACATGCTTCGATCATGAGAAGCTGGACGTCTACCAAGATGCCATCCGCTTCATCGCCTGGGTCGATGAACTGCTCGAAGGCATTCCCAAGGGCCTTGCCGTTCACACCCAGCTCGATCGGGCTTCAACCTCCATCCCTCTGAACATCGCCGAAGGAAATGGCAAGTACACCCCGGCCGATCGCTGCCGGTTCTTCGACATCGCACGTGGCTCCGCTTTGGAGTGTGCCGCCTGCCTCGATGTGTTGGTTGCGAAGAAGCGGATCGACAAGGCGGATTCCGGC
>CAYRFK010000002.1:0-56798 GCA_964423465.1 uncultured Verrucomicrobiota bacterium
GACTGGACGAACGGCGCGCCGCGCGCCGAGATTGCGCCGCGCTTCTGGTATGAGCCGGCGGGCGGGCGCGACGGGGGTGAACTGTTCACCATTGGGTACGGCGGCGAGGGCTGGGTGGGCTGGTGGAACCGCACCCTGCCGGTGAAGGGCGGGAGCTGGTACCGATTTGAGGCCTTCCGCCGCACCACGATGGTCAACGAACCGCGGCGATGCGCCGTCGCGCGCATCCTGTGGCAGGACGACGCCGGAAAGCCCGTGCTGCGCGACACGCCGGTTGTGACGCGCCATCTTGCGAACTTCCCGCCGCGCGCGGAGCCCGAGTATCCGCTCGACCGGGCCTGCGATCTCAAGGGCTGGGTGGAGGTGTCCGACACCTACCGTGCCCCCGCCGCCGCGACGCGCGCGCGGATCGAACTCTGCGGCCAGTGGGCGAGCACGGGATTGATCGAGTGGAGCCAAGTCTCGTTCGTTGAAACCGCACAGCCGCCCGGCCGCGTCATCCGCCTCGCCGCCGTGCATCTCCGTCCCAACAAGGGAAAGACTCCCGCGGAGAAACCGCCGCAGTTCGACAGTGCCATCGAAGAGGCGGCGCGCCAGGGTGCGGACCTCGTCGTTCTGCCGGAAACCCTGAACTACTACGGAACCGGACTCGACATGGCGGCGTGCGCCGAGCCAATTCCGGGGCCGTCGACGGACCACTTCGCCCGGCTGGCGCGGAAGCACAACCTCTACATCGTCGCCGGACTTGTCGAGCGCGCAGGCGCCCTCGTCCACAACACCGCGGCCCTGATCGGTCCCGACGGTCGCGTGCAGGGCACCTACCGCAAGGTCGCGCTGCCGCGCAACGAGATCGAGGCGGGCGTGACGCCCGGAGAGGGCTATCCCGTATTCGAAACGCGCTTCGGTCGCCTCGGCATGATGGTGTGCTACGACGGCTTCTTCCCCGAGGTCGCGCGACGCCTTTCGGCCAACGGCGCCGAGGTCATCGCGTGGCCCGTGTGGGGCTGCAACCCGCTGCTCGCCGCCGCGCGCGCGTGCGAGAACCACGTCTACCTCGTCAGCAGCACCTACACGCCGGTCGAGCAGAACTGGATGATCACCGGCATCTACGGCCACGAGGGCGAGGTGATCGCGCAGGCGAAGGAATGGGGCACCGTCGCCGTTGCCGAGGTCGACCTCGATCGCCGCGTCCACTGGCCCAGTCTCGGCGACTTCAAGGCCGAAATCCCGCGGCACAGGCCGGAGTGAGCGGCGTGGCCATCGCGATCCCTACTCGATGTCGGCCAGCCGCGTCACCCTGCCCTCGCCGGCTTCCTGCCGGGACCGGCGGACAACCTCGCTAAAGCGGGGATCGTTCACCAGCCGGTACTCGACATAGTCCTCCTCGTCGGCGAACCCCGTAAGAACGGCAACATGGCGCCCGTGGCTTGTGATGACGATGTCCTGCCGGGCCGACTTCTTCACAAAGGCGGACAGGTTGTCCTTCATCTCGCTCAACGCAGTCGTAATCATGACGGTTTCACTCCATGGGCATCGAGCCACGCCGCCGTTTCATCCTTGGGCACGATGGCCAGCACAACGACGGTCTGCCCGACTACATCGTAGAACACGCGGCAGGGATCCAGTCGCAGCCGGTACTCGGGATGCTCCATCGCACGAAGCCTCTTGATCCGGCTCCTGCTCACCTTCGTGGGCTCGTGCGCAAGATGGTCGAGAATCCCCTTCTTGACAGATGCCCGCGTACGGGCGTCCATCGCCGCGAAGTGCCCGCGAGCCGTATCGGTCAGGACGATCTCGTGCATGACAAAGCAAAGATACGCACATTCTGGCCAGATACAAGGCCAGAATCTTGAATCGATACGTCGACGCCGGGCGCGCACGGCCTTTGCCCTTCTTGCAATTCGGCCCCGTTTGGCGGCACCCTTGAGAGCATGAAGACGCTGCCGTTCCTTGGTCTTGTCCTCGCCGCCGCCGCCTTCGCCGACGGGCCGGCGGACAACGTCGCCGAGAAGGTCCGCCCGATCCCGCCGCCGGGGATCGTCGTGCCGGAGAAGGACCGCGCCGAATTGCAGGCAGGACTCGATGCGCTGGGGCGCGAGATCGAAGCCCTGCGCGCGGCGCCGGCGAAACAGGCGGCGCTGTTGCCGGATGTCGAGATCCTGCACAAGGCGGTGCGCTACGCGCTGGAGGGCGGCGAGTTCTTCAAGACGAATGAGATCAAGTCCGCGAAGGATCTGCTCTGGCTCGGCATGGAGCGCGCGGCGCAGTTGAAGGCCGGCGCGGCGCCGTGGCTGACGTCCACCGGGCTCGTCGTGCGCGGCTATCCGTCGCGCGTGGACGGCTCCGTCCAGCCCTGCGGCCTCGTCGTTCCTCCGGCGCCGGCGGGCGGGGCGCCCTATCGCCTCGACATCTGGTTCCACGGTCGCGGGGAGACCCTGAGCGAGGTCAACTTCCTCGCAGGGCGGCTCAAGGATTCCGGACAGTTCACGCCGCCCGGCGCGATCGTGCTGCACGTTTACAACCGCTACTGCAACGCCGCGCGCCTGGCCGGCGAGACGGACGTCTTCGAGGCGATGGACCTCGTGAAGCGGACGTACCCCGTCGACCCCAACCGCATCGTCGTGCGCGGTTTCTCCATGGGCGGCGCCTCGTGCTGGGGCTTCGCGACGCACCACGCGTGGATGTGGGCCGCCGCCGCGCCGGGCGCCGGGTTCTCGGAGACGGCCGACTTCCTCAAGGTCTTCCAGGACGAGACGCTCAAGCCCTCGCCGTGGGAGCAGAAGCTGTGGCGGCTCTACGACGCGACGGAGTACGCCGCGAACGTCTTCAACGTGCCCCTCGTCGCCTACAGCGGCGAAATCGACCGCCAGAAGCAGGCGGCGGATATGATGGAGACGGCGATGGCGGCGGAGGGGCTCAAGCTCACCCACATCATCGGCCCCGCAACCGCGCACAAGTACGAGCCGGGCGCGAAGGCGAGGGTCGAGGCGTTCGTCGACGCGGCCGCCGCGAAGGGACGCGACCCCATGCCGCCGAAAGTGCGCTTCACCACCTTCACGCTCCGCTACAACCGCATGGCGTGGGTCGTCGTCGACGCGTTGGAGCAGCACTGGGAGCGCGCCCGCGTCGACGCCGAACTGGACTCGCAGGAACAGACGATCCGCGCAACGACGAAAGGTGTGACGGCGCTCTCGTTCGTCTTCGACCAGGGCCGCGTGCCGTTCAGCGGCAAGGCCCCGATCGCGATCGTCCTCGACGGCCGGATTCTCGCACCGCCCCGCGGTTTCGCCGACGCGCGGGCGGCTCATTTCCGCAAGGCCGGCGCGGAGTGGGAGGCTGTCGCGGCGGTCGACACGGCGTCGCTCGCGAAACGCCACGGGTTGCAGGGACCGATCGACGACGCGTTCATGGACAGCTTCCTCATTGTCCGCCCGACCGGCCCCGCGATGAACACCAACGTCGCCGCCTGGGTCTCCGGCGAAATGGGCCGCGCGGTCACCGAATGGCGCCGCCAGTTCCGCGGCAATGTGCGGATCAAGGATGACGCGGCCGTCACGGACGCCGACCTCGCGGCGCACAACCTCGTCCTCTGGGGCGACCCGCGCAGCAACCAGCTCCTCGCGCGGATCGTGGCGCGCCTGCCTGTCCGTTGGGACGCGGGCGGCGTGGCCGTCGGCGCCCGGACGTTTCCCTCTGAAAGCCACGTACCGGCGCTGATCTTCCCGAACCCGCTCAACCCGAAGCGGTACGTCGTGCTCAACAGCGGCTTCACGTGGCGCGAGTACGACTATCTCAACAACGCCCGCCAGACGCCGAAGTTGCCTGACTGGGCCGTGGTGGACATCCGGTCGCCGGTCACATCCCGCGCCCCCGGCGCCATCGCCGCCGCCGGGTTCTTCGGGGAGCGGTGGGAGGTGAAGTAGGCGGGAAGAGACGGTTCGATCGCGCTGCGCGCGCCCGAACCGTTTCTTGGATGGCCTCTCGGGGCGAGGCGGTGCCAGCGTGCGGCTGTGAACTTTTTCGGCGGCCGATGCGACGTAGTGTATGAAGGATGGGCCGGCTTCGGTTGGCGCGGCCCCGGGCATATCGGAAGGAGTCGGACGATGAAGAAGCTGATGATGGTCGCCGCATGCGCGGCGCTGGCCGGGTGCGATTACACGGTTCCCCTGTCCAAGGCGCCCGTGCAGGCCGCGGATCCGGCGCTTGTGGGGTTGTGGCAGCGGACGGACGGCGGCGAAGTCGAGAATCTTGTCGTGCTGCCCCTGGGCAAGCAGGAACTGATGGTCGCGTACCCGGCCACGACGAAGGACGCCATGTACGGTCGCGCCTGGGCGGCGCGCGGCGCGGGGCTGCCGCTGTTGCAGATCGAGTGGATCGGCACCGGCAAGGGCGAGGTGCCGGATGAGAAGAAGGTCTTCCAGTTGGCGTCCTACACGATCGCCGGCGACAAGCTCACGGTGCGCGTGGTGAACGGCGACAAGGTTGGCGGCTCGTCCGCGACCACGGACGAACTCGCCAAGGCCCTCGACGCCGGCAAGGGCGGCGAAGACTTCTACCGCACACCGATGGTCTTCACGCGGGCGAAGGACTGAAGAAGCCGGGAGGAGAAGTGGAAAACTCCAAACTCCAAGGAAGTGAGGAATAGAAGGGAAGGGCAAGGAGAAAGGTCGGACCGGCCGCGATCTCGCCTCCTTTCATCCTTTGAACTTTCAACTTCCTTGGAGTTTGGAGTTTCCCGACTTCCGGATGTGCTGACATGGAGTATGTGCCAACAGTCGACAGCATCGAGCGCCTGTACCGGGAAACCCGGGAGGCGCTCGCCGGCTATTTCCAGCGGCGCCACCGCACGATCCATGTCGTGGAGGACCTTCTCCACGAGACCTTTCTTCGGCTGATGCGGCGGCCGGACCGGCTGGATGAGGCCCGCTCGCCGCGCGCCTACCTGTTCGGTATCGCGCGCCACGTCAGCGCCGAGGCGTGGCGGTGCGCGGAGCCGCCCGCGGCGGACGGCGACGCGCTGGATTTCGTCGCAGCCGCCGAGCCGGACCCGAGACTGGCGGCGGCGCGCGAGGTCATCGCAGGATTGCCGCACCTGCAGCGCGAGATTCTTGACCTCCGTTTCCAGCACGACCTGTCCTACGCCGAGATCGCCGAGACGCTCGGCGTGCCGGTGGGGACGGTCCGCTCGAGACTTCACAACGCGATGCGGATCCTGCGCGCCCGCCTCGCGCAGGAAGACGCCGCTTCCGACGGGAGAAACGAACATGAACCCCGAAACTCTTGAAGCCCTTGTGGTCGACCGCGAACTCGGCGAATTGTCGCCCGAGGCCGTCGATCTTCTCGACGCTTATCTGCGGCTCAGTCCAGAGGCGCGCGCGCGCGCCGGAGCGATGGCCGCGACTGTCGGCGTCGCGCGCACGACCGTGAGGAGGTTCCCCGGACTGGCCCCCGTTCCCCGGCCCGGCTGGACGCCCTGGCTCGCCCGTGCCGCCGCGGCGCTGCTGATGCTGGGCGCCGGGATCCTGATCCGCCAGTTCGCGGGACGCACGCCCGATGCGGGGTCCGCACCTGTCATAGCGGCGCGCGAGGCGCCGTCCGTCCGCGCCGGGAACCTGTGGGCGCGCTACCGTGTCGCCTACGACGCCCACCGCGGCGCCTACACCATCGCCCGCAACCCGTGATGAAGGACGTACATCCCATGAACCGGTTTCTCTGCGCTGTTTCCTCCGTTCTTGTTCTGTTCGCCGCCGGCTGCACGGTCGACGAGAAGTTGACCTGGTCGCCGGACGGCACGCGTGCGGCCGTCGAGACTGGCGAGGGCCGGCTGTGCCTGGCAGACACCAACGGGGTGCTCTCCGCGCCGATCGCATCGGACGTGCTTGACGCGGCGTGGCTGCCGGACGGCCGGGGCTTGGTTCTGCTGCGCGAGATGACGGTGACGAATTGGACCGAGGCGGTTCGGATGCTGCCGCGCGCGGACGTCCTGCCCGTCGAAGCGCTCGCGGGCTCATTGCCGGGATTCCTCAAGTCGGCCATGGCGGCCGACAGCAACAACTATGCGGCACTCTGTGTGGAGATCTTCGAGTCGTTCTACGCGCCCGGCCTGCCTCTCGAGGCCGGATTGCTTTGCCTTCGGGATGCGCACCCGGCGGCCTGGACCGAGCTTCTGTCGTGCTTCCAGAGCGTGACGAACCGGGTTGAGGAGGAGAAGCAACTCCAGGAGGCCGCGCGGGCCTTGGTCCGCGAGATCAGCGTGCTGCGGCTCGACGGCGACCGGCCGGCCGGCGCGCCGGTCGTGATCGCCCGCTCGCTCCGGAAACTGGCCGAGCCACGGGCATCGCCGGCAGCGGCCATGGTCGCGTACACACGTGACAGCACGCTCACCGTGGCGCCGCTCGATGGTGGAACCGGCCGCGTTGAAATCACCACGCGGGCGACCGGCAGCTTCGATTGGACGCCCGACGGCGGCGCACTGGTCTTCGCCGTTCGCGAAACGCGGGAGTGGAACTCGTCCGGGGTCGTCCACATCCAGCGGTGCGCCGTGGCCGTCTCCAACGGCGTCCCAGCCATGGGCACCAGCGAGCGGCTCGCCATGACCGCCGTCGCCTCGGAACCGCGCGTGCGTTGCCTCCCCGACGGCCGCGTGCTCTTCGCCGGCGTGCCCATGACGCTGCCCACGGCGGAGGTCGCGGGCGCCTCGCGCTTCTACGTCGTGGCGACCTCCGGCGGCACGAACTCGGGCCCTGTCGCCCTACCGGCCGATCCCTCGTCCCTGCCGTCGGATCTGAGCGCGTTTTCCGTCAGCCCCGACGGCCGCCGGATCGCCATCGCCGAGGGAGGTTCGGACTCGGTGGCCGTGATGGATCTGTCCACCGGCGCGCTCGAGGTCGTGTCGCCATCACGTGGGGCGAAGTCGCGTACGCTTCCCGCCTGGCGCGGCAACGGCGAGTTGTTCTACGCCTCGCTGCCGAAGGAGGGGGCCGCCAGGGCCGACTGGATGCGATGGACGCCGGGCGGCGGCGCGCGGGCCGCCTTCTCCGCCGGCTGGCCCGCTGCTGCGGTCGAAGGGCTTCTCGAGCTTCCCGGCGGTCGTGCATCGGCCGCCCCGGCCGGCCCGTAGCGCACCAGGGGCCTGCCGGCCACGACGCCGGTGATGCGCGATCGCGATCCGCGGGATCAGTCCGGGATCGGATCGCCGCGACGGACGGGCGCGCCCTCCCAGACGGCGGTGTCGGTCTCCGCGTCGTAGGTCAGCACGCGCGACGCGCTGCCCGGCGCGGGCGGCACATCGATTTTAGGAAGCCACGCCCGCAGCTCCGCGATGGGGCCGGCACTCTTCGGGTCCGCCGCGAGATTCGTCCACTCGTTCGGATCGGCGGCCATGTCGTAGAGCTCCTCGCTGCGGTCGGCGTAGCGAATATAGCGCCACCGTTCCGTCCGGATCCCGTGGTTGCCCTGGTTGTGCGACGTGATCGCGGGCCGCTCGCGCGGCGCCTTCGCATCCGCAAGCTGCGGCTTCAGGCTGAGCCCCTCGATGTCCGTTCGCGGCGGCAGGCCGCAGAGGTCGACGAGTGTCGGATAGAGATCGAGCAGCTCCGCGGGTCGCGTGCAGCGCGCGGCCTTCGCGACCCCGGGGCCGGCGAAAATCAGCGGGACACGCGTGGACCTCTCCCACAGCGTGTTCTTGCCCGTGATGCCCTTCTCGCCGAGGTGCCAGCCGTGGTCGCCCCACACGACGACGATCGTGTTCTCCGCAAGCCCCGCCGCCTCGATCGCGTCGAGCAGCCGCCCGATCTGCGAATCGACGAAGCTCGTACACGCAAGGTAGGAGCGGACGAGGTTGCGCCACTGGTTGTTCTCGCGGATCCACTTCAGGCGCGGCTCGGGCAGGTTCCAGTGGGTGTACCAGGAGAAACGCGGCGTATCCGAACGGTCATCCTCACGCGTCGGCGGAAGGATCGAGTCGTCGTCCGGGTAGAGATCGAACCACTTCTGCGTCGCGTAGCAGGGGACGTGAGGAAGGAAGTAGCCCACGGCGAGGAAGAAAGGCTGGTCAGCCGGCATCTCACGCAGCCGGTCGACGGCCCACGAGGTGATCTGGTAGTCGCCCTTGTCCTCGTCGCGATGCGGGAAGCAGCCCCAGTCCATCAGCGGATGGTCGCCCATCGGCGTCGGCGGAATGAGCTTCTTCGGCGGCTTGGCGCCGATGCCGCCCGCGGGGCCCCATACATCGAACTCGACCGCGCGCTTCGCCGGTCCGCCCACGCCGCCGTGGTAGATCTTTCCGGTCGTGTACGTGCGGTAGCCGCCGGCCATGAAATGCTGCGGCAGGGCCACGCGGTCCTTGAGCGTCGCAACGTCCCGGAACCACGGCGAGAGCCCGTAGACGCCGGTCGTCGTGGAGCGGAGGCCGAGCATGAGGCTCGTGCGCGACGGGTTGCACAGCGGCGCCTGCACGTGAGCATTGAGAAATGTCGTGCCGCGCGCCGCCAGCCGGTCGAGGTGCGGCGTCTTGACCATCGGGTGCCCGCCGAGCGGCCCGACCCAGTCGTTCTGGTCGTCGATCGCGATGAACAACACGTTCGGCCGCTTCGGCGCGGCCGGGGCGGTGTGGATCCCGGCGGCACAGAGAGCGGCGATCAGCAGTGACGCAGGCATCGGTTTCATGTGCAGGCTCCCATCGATCGGTTGTCCCGAGAGTAATCCGGCCGGCGCCGCGTGTCAGGCTCTTCCGGGATCAGGGCCGTTTCGCGGCCGGGGCGGTCTTCTTTGCCGCCTTGCGCGCCGCGGCGCCGTCGCCGTTCCAGCGCTCGTCGATCCATCGTGGCGGCTCGTTCTTCGCGTTCCACTCGTCCCAGAGCGCCTGCAGGTGCTTCACCTTCGCCGGCTCCTGCGCGGCGAGGTCGGTCTGCTCGCCGGGGTCCTTCGCGAGGTTGAACAGCTTCGGCTCCGTGTGCGAGATGTGCGCCTTCACGAGCTTCCAGTCGCCCTCGCGGACGGCGTACTGGATTCCGAACCGCCAGAAGAGCGCCGTGTGGGGTGCCTTGTCGGTCCGGCCCTCGAGCAGCGGAAGCAGGTTCGCGCCGTCGAGATTCCACTCCGCCTTGACCTCGCCGCCAGCGGCCGCAACAGCGGTGGGCATCCAGTCGAGCTGCGTGACCATGTGCGGCAGCATGCGCCCGCCCGGGATGCGGCCCTTCCACTGGATGAGGATCGGCGAGCGGATGCCGCCCTCCCAGAGCGTCCATTTCGTGCCCCGGAAGACACCGTTGCTCGCGGCGCCGCCCGGACCGCCGTTGTCGCTGGCGACGAAGATCAGCGTCCTCTCCTCCAGCCCGTGTTCGCGCAGTTTGCCGAGGATCCGGCCGATCGTGTCGTCGAGCAGCGACAGCATTGCGAGGTAATTGGCCCGGCCCTGCGGCTCGACGCCGGTGAAGCGGTCGATGTAGGCCTTGGGCGAGACGAACGGGGCGTGCACGGCGGTGAAGGCGCAGTAGAGGAACCACGGAGCATCCTTGCGACGGTCGATGAACGCCTCCGCCTCGCGGCCGAACGCGATCGTGTGGTCCTCGGGTGTCGCCACCGGATCGGCATTGCGCCACATCGGCACGGGCTCGCCGCCCTTCCCGGCCCCGATGCCGTGCGGAAGCAGGCCGTAGTACTCGTCGAAGCCGCGCGCGTTGGGCAGGTACTCGGGCTTCTCCTGTCCGATATGCCACTTCCCAACGATTCCGGTCGCGTAGCCGAGGTCCTTCATACGGTTGGCGAAGGTGCGCACGGACAGGTCGAGCCCTTTCGTGTCACCCTTCAAAGGCGGCCGGGGGCCCTCGGCGTTCGCGTCGAAGCCGAACCGCTGCTGGTAGCGTCCGCTCATCAGGGCGGCGCGGCTCGGACTGCAGACACAGGCCGTGACGTAACTGTTGTCGAAGCGCACGCCGCTTTTCGCGATCGAATCGATGTTCGGCGTCGGGCACTGCGTGTTGCCGGTCACGCCGAGGTCGGCGTAACCCATGTCATCGATGTAAAGGATCAGGACGTTCGGCTTCTCCGCGGCGGTCGCGGCGAAGGCGAGACCGAGTGCAACGACGAGGGCGTTTGCGAACTTCATGGCTTCTTCTCCTTCGCGTTCTTCCGGGGCCGTGCGGATGTTTCATCCCTCTCGACGCCCCACAGCGGATCGGGAAGCGTCGCCTCCCACGCGTCGTAGGCGGCCTGCAGCGTCCGCGCCCGCTCGGGCTGCGCGGCGGCAAGGTCGGTCTTCTCCGTGAGATCGGCCTTGAGGTCGATCAGGCGCGGCGACGGACCGCCGGGGTGCTTGCCCTTGCGCTCGGGCTGCATCACGAGCTTCTCGTCGCCCGTCCGCACGGCCCAGATGGAGCGCGCCTTCATACGCCAGAAGAGAACGTCATGCGGATCACCCTTCTTCTCGCCGGCGAGGAACGGCACGAGGTCGACGCCGTCGAGCTTCCAGTCCGCCGTCGGCTCGACGCCGGCCAGGGCGAGCGCGGTGGGCATCAGGTCGAGGCTGCTGACGGGCGGGTCATAGGCCCGGCCCGCCGGCAGCCGGCCCTTCCACTGGACGAGGAACGGCACGCGGATCCCTCCCTCGAGCATGCCGCCCTTCTCGCCGCTGAGCGGCACGTTGCACGAGCCGTTGCGCTCGAGCGGTCCGCCGTTGTCGCTGAGGAAGAGGACGAGCGTCGACTCTTCGAGGCCGTCGATCCGCAGTTGCCCGAGGATTGCGCCGACGGCGTCGTCGAGGCCGGTGACCATCGCGGCGTACGTTCGGCGGTCGCCCTCGGGGATGTGGCGGACGCGCTCCAGGAGGTTCGACGTCGCCTGCAACGGAGTGTGCGGTGCGTTGAAGGCGGCGTAGAGGAACCAGGGCGCCGCCCTGTTCCGGTGGATGAATGCCGCGGCCTCCCGGCCGAGGAGGTCGGTCCGGTAGCCTTCGGTCTTCCCGGGCTTCCCGTTTCGTTCGAGCCATGTGAAGTAGCCCGGCACCGGTTTGCCTCCTGCGGGCGTGCGGAATTCCTCGCTGAAGTAGCAGTGTCCGCCTCCCACGAACCCGAACATCTCGTCGAACCCGCGCTTCAGCGGGTGGAACTGCGGTGCGTCGCCAAGGTGCCACTTGCCGACCATGCCCGTGCGATAGCCGGCGGCCTTCAACCGGTCGGCAATCGTTCGCTGGTCGAGCGGCAGGCCCTTGCGGCCGGTTGCGTCGTCGCCCTCCCAGTTGATCTCGTGCCCGAAGCGGCTCTGGGAGCGGCCGGTCAACAGCCCCGCGCGGCTCGGCGAGCACATGCAGGAACTCACATAGCCGCTCGTGCACCGGATGCCGTTCTTCGCCAGCGAATCGATGTGCGGCGTGCGGATGTCCGGGCTGCCCTGGCAGCCGAGATCCTGGTAGCCCATGTCGTCGGCCAGGATCACGAGCATGTTCGGCCGCGGCGTCGCGGCCGGCGCAACCCCGGCCGCCAGCGCGGCCATCGCGAGAACCCACCACACTCGTATCGCCATCACGCGAATACTCCTCGGAGACCGCCCACCCGGCGCGGACACCGCACGGCTAACGCGGCGGGCGCACGCTTATTGCACCGGGGGCCGCGGTTCCCCGCGCAGTGTCGAGGTGCGGACTTCATCCGCAAGCGCCGTGAGACGCGCAACAAGATCCGGGTGTGCGACCGCAACATCGTTCGTCTCGCCGAGGTCGGCGTCGAGGTTGTACAGCTGCGGCGCGGGGTCCAGGTGCAGCTTCCACGGCCCGTCGCGCATCGAGCGCTGCAGCCGCTTGTTCAGTCCGTAGAGAGCGAAGAGCGACCGCCGCGGCGACCGCGCGCCTTCCCGGCCTAGCAACAGCGGCGCGAAACTGTCTCCGTCGAGCTCCCGGTCGCGCGGCACCCGGCCTCCGCAGAGCGCGGCGAGCGTCGGCAGGATGTCCATCGCGGTGACGAACTCCCCGCACACGCGGCCGGCAGGCACGCGGCCGGGGCCCCACGCGAGCAACGGTACGCGCAATCCGCCCTCGAATACCGTGTGCTTCGTCCCACGCAACGGCGCCGCGGATCCCGGCGTGTTGCGCTCGGGACCGTTGTCGCTGGTGAAGAGCACGAGCGTGTTCGTCGCCAGCCCGAGTTCGCGGAGCTTGCCGAGAATCTCGCCGGTGCTCCAGTCGAGTTCCTCGACGGCGTCGCCGTAGAGCCCGCGCGCGGACTTGCCCTTGAACCGCAGCGACGCGTCGAACGGGATGTGCGGCATCGCGTGCGCGAGGTAGAGAAAGAAGGGACCCTCGCGGTGGGCCTCGATAAACCGCAGGGCCTCCTCCGTGTACATCCCGGTCATTTCGGCAGGCACGGCTGGACGCTTCACCACGGCGTCGCCGCGCAGCACCGGCGTACCGCCCTCGGCATCGAACTGCACGGTCTCGAACCTGTCGAGGTTGTGGAGCACCCCGAAGTAGCTGTCGAAGCCCTGGTCCATCGGCCGCATCCCGGGCTTGAAGCCGAGGTGCCACTTCCCGATGCAGCCGGTCGCGTAGCCCGCCGGCTTCACGACCTCGGCGAGCGTGACCTCGGCCGCGGCGAGCCCGTTCGTTGCGTCGGGGCGCAGCACGCCGGCGGCCAGCCCGCTGCGACCGGGATAGCGCCCCGTCATCATCGCCGCGCGCGACGGCGTACACAGCGGCGCCGCAACCGCGAAGTCGGTGAAGCGCGTCCCTTCCGCCGCCATGCGGTCGAGATTCGGCGTCCGGATATCCGGCGCGCCGTAGCAGCCAGCATCGCCGTAACCGAGGTCATCGCAGAGGATCAGGATGACGTTCGGCCGGTCGGCGACGGCGGCCGTCGCGATTCCAAGCCACACGGCGGTCCATCGCAGGTTCATGATTCGTTGCATATCGGCACCCTCCCCAGATCACGACGGGTGCAGACTGCGCGGGCGGCAGACCGTCATCGCACTGCCGCGCCGGCGCGGATTCAGGTCCGGACAGGCCAGCCGTCGGCGCGGATGCGGCGGCCCATCTCGCGCAGGACCTCCGCGTGGACCGGCTCGATCGATCCGTCGCCGCGCGGCCCCGAGTTCAGCAACAAGTTCGCGCCCGCGGCTCGCGCCGCAGCGAGCTTCGCCATCGCCTCGTTCACCGTGATGTGCCCCGCGTCCTTGTGGTAGCCCCAGCTCTTCTCCTGCAGCGTCGAGCAGATCTCGATCGGCTTCTCCGGCCGCTCCGCGATCGCGCCCGACGAACCCGGCCGGTCGCCCTTCGCCGGCATCTTGTGCTCCGGCGCGAAGAAGTCCTCCGTGCCGAGCAACCCCTGCTTGTACGACACCAGGACCTGCGGCTGGAGCCGGTGGATCAGGTCGTAGAGTTCCTGGCAGCGGAACTTCGCGCGGTCACCGGTCAGCGGCACGCCGATGCCGTCGAGCCAGATCGCCGCGATCGGGCCGTAGTTCGTCAGCAGCTCGGTGATCTGCGCGGACATGAAGTCAAGGTACCGGTTGAGGTCGTGCGCGGCGCCGGTGGCATAGGAGGGCTCGGGCGGGTCGTACTTCGGGCGCGCGCTGCCGCCCCATTCGTCGTTGTTCGGTGCGTGCGGATGGCGCCAGTCACGCCCGTGCGAGTAGTACAGGCAAAGCCCGAGCCCCTTCTTTGCGCAGGCCGCCGAAAGCTCGCCGACCAGGTCGCGGCGGGCGGGGCTGTTCATGCTGTGAAAGTCGGTCTGCTTCGTCTCGAAGAGGCAGAACGAGTCGTGGTGCCGCGTCGTGATGTTGACGTAGCGCATCTCCGCAGCCTTCGCGAGATCGGTGATGAAGTCGGCATCGAACTTCGCCGCGGTGAACCGGTCCTTGAGCTTCGCGTACTCCGCCACCGGGATCTTCTCCCGGAGTTGGACCCATTCGTGCCGCTCGAGCAGCGAGTAGAGTCCAAAATGGAGGAACAGGCCGAACTTCGCATCGCGGAACCACTCGAGCGCGGCGGCGCGTGGATCCGCCGCGTAGCGCTCCGCGCGGGATGCGAGGTACGACGGCGGCTTCGGTGCGGCACGCGCCGGCAGTCCCGCCGCCACCGATGCCCCCGCCACCGCCGTCGCCCGAAGGAATTCGCGCCGCGGAAACGTCTTCATGCCATCCCCTCCCCTGTCCGGCCCGTCGAGGCCGATCCGAGCTTCACCCCCTGCCGTCGCAGCCGCTCGTTCCATCCCTTTACCGTCTCTCGCGACGGCGGCCTCACCGTGTCCGGGAACTTCGTTGTCAGCCCGAGCCGCGGCAGCTTCGCGCGCCACAGGTCGTAGTAGGGCAGCAACTCGACCCCTTCCAGGTTCGGCAGCTCCCGCGTCAGCGCCGCGATGCCGTCGAGGTGGGCCTCGCGGTCGTTGTGGCCGGGGATCATCGGACATCGCAGCAGGATGCGCGCGCCCGTCGCGTGCAGCCGCTTCAAGTTGTCGAGGATCGTCTCGTTCGACTCCCCGACGAATCGCTTGTGCAGCACCGGATCGGTCTCCTTGAGGTCGTAGAGCCACAGATCGGTGAGCGGCGCCAGCCCCGCCAGCACGCCCCACGGTGCGTGCCCGGAGGTCTCCACGCACGTGTGCAGGCGCGCGCGCCGAGCCGCCCCAAGCAGCGCCGCCGCGTAGTCGGGTTGGAACAGCGGCTCGCCGCCGGAGAGCGTCACCCCGCCGCCGGACGAGGCGTAGTAGTCGCGGTCGCGTTCAACGAGCGCCATCACCTCGTCCACCGTCGCGTCGCGTCCGACCCGTTCCAGCGCCTTCGGATCGCAGACGGACACGCACTCGCCGCAGACCGTGCAGGCCTTCCGGTCGATCGCCGCGGGCGCGCCGGCCGTTCCGCCGGAAGCCGCCTTGAACCGGCAGGCCGGCGCGCACGCGCCGCAGGCTATGCAGCGGTCCGGCATGTAGGACAGCAGCGGATCGAGCGTCAGGCTCTCCGGGTTCCCGCACCAGAGGCAGCGCAACGGGCAGCCCTTCAGAAAGACCGTCGTGCGGATCCCGGGCCCGTCGTGGATCGCAAAGCGCTGGATGTCGAAGATGCGGCCCTTCATCCGTGCTCCGTCCTTGCGATGATCTCCTCCTGCATGTCGGGCGTCAGGCGCACGAAGAACTCGCTGAAGCCGGCGACGCGCACGACGAGGTCGCGGTACGCGTCGGGGTTCGCCCGCGCGGCGCGCAGCGTGTCGGCGCTGACGACGTTGATCTGGAGCTCCTGACCGCCCCTTGCAAAATACGCGTTCAGCATCGCCCGCAGTTTCGCGCGCTGAGCGTCGGTCGCGATCATCCCCGCGTGGAAGCGGATGTTGACCTGGTAGCCGCACTGCCAGCTCTTGGTCGAGTTGAGCTTGCAGACCGAGTTCAGCACCGCGGTCGGGCCGTTGCGCTCGCAGCCCATCGAGGCCGCGACAGAGCTGGCCAGCGGTGTACCCGCGAGGCGGCCGTCGGGCGTGGCGGGCGTGACGCGGCCCTGCTTGACCGCGCCGCTGCGGACGACATGGCTGTTGCCGAACCGGCTGCCGTCGCGCGGGTCCTTGTAGAGCGCCGCCAGCGGCCGGTCGCGCATGCGCTCGACGACGCGGATCACGGCATCAAGCCGTGGATCGTCGTTCCCCTGCTTCGGCGCCGCCTGCAGCTTCGCGCGCAGCCGTTCGTGGCCTTCGAAGTTGGCCTTGCACGCCGCGGCGACCTCGTCGAGCGTCGCCTGCTTCTTCTCGTAGACGACCTCGCGCACGGCGGCGAGGCAGTCGACCGCGTTGGCAAACGCGATGCCGCCGCAGGAAAGGAAATTGTAGGCCGTGCCGTCGGCCATGTCACGGGCGCGCTCCACGCAGCCGTCGAAGAAGCACGAGGTCAGCGGTGTCTTGCCCCAGCGGATCTGGGCCTGCAGCTCCATCATCTGGTTGTCGCGGCTCTTCTCCATCGCGATCCGGATATAGGCTCCGACGGCGTCCGCGAAGGCATCGAACGTCGCGAGCTGCGCCGGCGCCGGGGCGATGTCGCGCCACTTCCATTGGTCCTTGTGCCCGCGGCCGCCGGTGATCGCGGCCTCGATCGCCTGCAGGTAGCCGCAGTGGGCGCCGGGGTTGTAGTACCACTTGCCCGGCACGGCGAGTTCGTTGCAGCCGACGGGGACGTAGTTGAATGCGTCCTCGCGCGCGATGCCGAGTTCCTGCAGCGCGGCGGGGATCGCGGCGTCGCTCCAGATCATCGGGAAGCACGTGCTGCGCTCGAGGCGCGAGAGACAGAAGTCGAAGAACTTCGGATCGATCTTCGGGTGCCACCGCATCCACAGCAACGGCTCGGGCAGCACGAGGTTGGTGTGGGCCTCGACGAAGAGCCAGCTCAGACGGTTGGTCTGGTCCCGCCCGTCGGACGTCGAGCCGCCGACGCACAGGCCTTGCGTCAGATGGTGTTCCGGGCCCCAGAACGAGTTGTCGTACTGCTTCAGCGCGAAGTTCTCCGCGAGCCGCAGTGCCGCCGCATCGTCGAGCCGTCCCGCCTTCACGTCGCGCTCGTAGAACGGGAACAGGAGCTGGTCGATGCGGTCCGGCGTGCACGAGTAGCCGTGGCCTTCGATGTGGACCGCCTGGTGGACGAACCAGACCAACTGCATCGCCTCGCGGAAGGTCTCCGGCGGCTGCGTCGCGACGAGGCCGGCGATCCGCGCCATCTCGCGAAGCTCCGAGGCGCGCGCGGCGTTCGTGCAGCGCCCGGCCTCGAACGCGAGGAACTCCGCGTGGCGCGCGATCCAGGCGGACAGCCCGGTCAGCGCATCGTCCGCCGCACCGAGGAAGGCGAGGCCGTCCGCGTCCGCACCGACGGCCTTCCGACGCCGCACACCATCGCGCACGCCGCCCAGTCCGACGCGCAGCAGTTCGCCATAGGACGGGCTCAGGTGACCCTGATTCGAGATGAACTTGTAGTTGGTCTCGCGCGGCAGGTCCGCGGCCGACTTCACGGGCGGCTGGCCCATCAGCTCGGTGCGGTAGAGACCCCAGAGGTTTCGACTCGCCCAGTATTCGCGGATCTCCTCCGGCACCTGCCCGGCAAGGTGCCCGGCACGCGCGGGATTTTCGGACGTCCAGATCGGGTTCTCCGCGATGCCCAGTTCGACCATCACCGGCATCGCCCCGGGGATCTCGCACATGGTCCCGGCGAGGCCGTCGTGGGGCCGGACGCACAGGGGAACCGTTTCAAAATACTCGCGCAGCGCCGCGGCCTTGCGTACGACCCACGGGTCGCGCTCGCGGGCCTGGAAGACCTTCGTAAAAGTGCGCGCGCGGTGCAGCGCTACCGCGAACGGCGAGTCGACCACCTCACGGCGCAGCGCGCCCATCGAAGCCGCCGAGGGTGACGGTGCGCCCGCCAACAACCGGCCCGCACCCGCGGCGCCGATCGCACCGAGGAAGGCGCGGCGGGAGAGGCGAAGGCCGGAACATTGCAACTTCGTTCGCCGCCTCATGGCATGTCTCCGATCCAAGGTGTCAGGCTGTCTGCACTCTGACACACCACTTCCGTTTTCCGTCTTCCGTTTTCCGTTTTCGGCCTAGTACCCGCCGGCCCCGATCTTCCCGCCGCTCGATTCCGCCGTCTGCCCGGCCTTCTCGGCGGCTTCACGGCGGCGGTACTCGTCCATCATCGCCGCGGTCGCCGTCGCACCGCAGCGCGTGGCGCCCAGGTCGCGCACCCGGATGAGCCCATCGAGATCGCGTACGCCGCCGGCCGCCTTGACCTGCACCCGCGGCGAGCAGTTCGCCCGCATCAGCGCGAGGTCGTGCTCCGTGGCGCCCTTGTAATTATAGGCACCGTCGGGCTGCTTGACGAAGCCGTAGCCGGTCGAGGTCTTGACCCAGTCGGCGCCGGCGCGCTCGCAGAGACCGCAGAGCTTCACCTTGAACGCATCGCCGTCGAGCCCGGCCCCGCCCTTCGCCAGGTAGTCGTTCTCGAAGATGACCTTCACCTTCGCGCCGTGGCGGTGGGCCTCGTCGCAGACCGCCTTCACGTCGGCCTCGACAAAGTCCCACTCGCCCGACAGCGCCTTGCCGATGTTGATGACCATATCGATCTCGACCGCGCCGGCCTCGCACGCCGTCCGCGTCTCGAAGCATTTCACCGACGTCGCCGAGTGGCCGTGCGGGAAGCCGATCACGCAGCCGACGTGGACGCCGGTGCCGCGCAGCAGCTCCGCCGCGCGCCTCACGGCGTAGGGCTTGATGCAGACCGACGCGACGCCGTACTTCGCCGCAACACGGCAGCCGTCCTCCAGATCCCCATCCGTCATGGTCGGGTGGAGAAGCGAATGGTCGATCATCTTGGCGAGGTCTTCGTAGGTGTACTTCATATCAGCCTTCCGCAATGAATGTGCGCAGGAATCGCCCGGCGGTGCGCAGCGCGCGCTGGCGGCCGGCCAGGGTCTTGCCGAAGGCGTCGTCCTCGACCTCGATGCACACAGGGCCCTCGTAGCCGACCTCCATCAGGCGGCCGGTGAAGCGGCCCCAGTCGATCTCGCCGAGACCGGGAATGCAGGGCTGGTGGTAGACGAGCGGCGTTGCGAGGATGCCGGCGTCGTCGAGCCGGTCGCGGCGGAGGCGCACATCCTTCGCGTGGATGTGGAACAGCCTGTCCTTGAACGCTCGCAGGGGGGCGAGCCAGTCCATGTGCTGCCACACGAGGTGCGACGGGTCGTAGTTGAGGCCGAAGCTCTTCGACGGAATGTCCGCGAACATACGCCTCCAAACCGCCGGCGCATGGGCGAGGTTCTTCCCGCCGGGCCACTCGTCGCGCGTGAAGAGCATCGGGCAGTTCTCGATGCCGATCCGCACGCCGTGGTCTTCGGCGAAAGCGACCAGCGGCTTCCAGGTCTTGAGGAAGCGCGGCCAGTTGTCGTCGACGCTCTTCGTCCAGTCGCGGCCGACGAACGTGTTGACCTGCCGGAGCCCCAACTTCTCGGCCGCGCCGATGACACGACGGATGTGGGTCACCGCGGCGCGGGCGACGGCGGCGTCGGGGTCCAGCGCGTTCGGGTAGAAGCCGAGCCCGCTGATGCCGACGCCGTGCGCCTTCATGACGCCGTTGACCTCGTCGGCTCTTGTCTTCGTCAATCCGGTGACGTCAACGTGCGTGACGCCGGCGTACTTGCGTTCGGCTTTGCCGACCGGCCAGCACATCAGCTCCACGCAGTCGAACCCCTCTGCCGCGGCGAACTTGGCCACTGCGTCGAGCTTCAGGTCCGGCAGAATCGCGCTCACGAATCCGAGTTTCATCGCTGGATCTCCCTTGGATTGCATCCGTCTTCCCTCGTCCCCCGCCCCTCGCCCCTTGTCCTCACTTCTCCACCTTCACCCAAGCCCGCGCCTTGCTGCTTTGCAGGATCGCCTCGCACACGGCGACCTCGGCGTGGCCGTCCCTCGCGGTCGCGAACAGGGGCCGCTTCGCCTCGCCGGCGACGATCGCGGAGTAAATCGCGCGGAAGTTCATCTTGAACGAGTCCGGGAAGCCCTCGACGTGGCCGGGCGGGTAGTCCATCAGACCGGCCGCGCCGGCGCCGAACGCCGGCGTGGCGCGCACGGCGGTCTCGTTGGCGCCGTCCCGGTTGCCGAGATGGAGCATCTCGGGATCCTCCGAGCACCACCAGGCCGACTTCTTCGATCCGTAGATCTCGATGCGGATGCAGTTCTTCCGGCCTGCGGCAACCTGTGAGACGCCGAGGTTTCCGCGCGCGCCGTTCGCGAAGTCGAGCAGCACGGAGGCGAAGTCCTCGGTCTTCACGGGGTAGTCGGCGTAGCGCATCTTCGCGTCGGACTTCGCGAACGTCTGCACCTCGCCGAGCGGGCGCTTCCGGGTCTTGTGCCAGGTGCCGAGGTCGGCCAGGACGGAGCGGATCTTCGTCCCCATCACGAACGACACGGTGTCCATCCAGTGCGTGCCGATGTCCGCGACGGCACGAAGCTTGCCGCCTTCGCCGGGCAGCAGGCGCCAGTTGTAGTCGGTGTCCTTGAAGAGCCAGTCCTGCATGTAGGATCCGTTGACGTGGATGATGTCGCCCAGCTCCCCGGCCTCGACCATGCGGCGCATCTGCAGCACCGCGGCGTAGAAGCGGACGTTGTAGTTCACCGCGAAGACAGTCCGGCTTGCCGCGGCCGCCGCGACGATGCATGAGGTTTCGGCCGTGGTCATGGCCAGCGGCTTCTCGCAGACAACGTGCTTGCCTGCCGCCAAAGCGGCCAGTGACATCTCGCAGTGGAAGCGGTTCGGGGAGGCGATGTGGACGACATCGACGTCCTCCTCCTTCAGCAGCTCGCGGTAGTCCGTGCACGCGCGCGGAATGCCGAGCCGCCGCGCGGCGGCCTCGGCCTGCGCCGGGACATCGCAAATCGCGGTCACGGCGACGCCGAGCCGGCGCAGCGCTTCGACATGGACCGGACCGATGAAGCCGGTGCCGATGACGCCGGCACGCAGTTCGTGGATGGATCGGGGCTGACTCATGCAGTTCTCCGTTTCTTCCCTTCCGTCTCCCGTCTTCCGTCTTCCGAATGGCCTGCGATCGTCAGGCTGGCGGGGTGCGGACGCCCGGTGGCGCCCAACGCGTTTCGGAACTCGTAGAGGTCGCCGCGGTAGAACGTGTCCTCGATCCAGAGCGGGCCGCGGTCGGTCGACCCGACGGCGCGGACCCACAGCGCCGCCGCGCCCGCAGGCACGCCAAGCCGGGCCGCATCCGCCGCCGGGAGGCTCACCGCGCGAATCGTCTGATGTGCGGTCGTCACCGTGAGGCCGTAGGTTCGGACGAAGAGCGCGTAGAGCGAGCCCTCGAGCTTCTTCCTCGTCAGGCCCGGGCACAGGCGGGCGACCACGTGGCGGCGTTCGAGGATGAACGGGACGCCGTCCGCCAGCCGCAACCGCTCGCAGTAGACGACGTTGTCGCCCCCCGCGAGCCCCAGCGCCTCGCGGACTTCGGCCCCCGCGTCCGCCGCCCGCGTCCTCGCGAAGTCGAGCACGCGCGTCTGCGGCTTCTTGCCCGCCGCCTCCGCCTTCCGCGTGAAGCTGACGAGCGACTGGAGGTCGTAGTCCAGCCCGCCCTCGCGCACAAACGTACCGACACCCTTCCGAAACTCGAGGTCGCCCGCGATGACGAGCTGCGACAGCGCCTTGTTCGCCGTCACGCGGCTCACGCCGAACCGCGCGCCGACTTCGCGCTCGCTGAGGAACTGCTGCCCCGGCTTGAACCCCTCCCGCCCGATCATCTCGCGCAGAAGCTGGTTGAGCTGCAGGTACACCGGCGCCCGCACGAGCCCTCCGCCCGCTGTCTCCCCGCCGCCGCTGGCCGCCTGATGCATGGTGGCTTACCCACTAGCCCAGTAGGCCGGCGGTGTCAAGTCGGGGGTCGTGCAATCTGCGTTCGGCAGACAGGAGTGTCCGCCTCATGGCCCGTTCTCCGCGTGGGGCAGGCACTCCTGCCTGCCCATGCGGGCCCCAACAGGGCCCGTCCTCACGCGTCATCGCGTCACCGCCGGCTACGGAGATAGGTGTCGAGGGGGACGGGCTCGGGGGCGGCGGGAGCGGAGGCGAGGAGCGCGAGGGCCTTGTCGAGTGCGACGACATGCTCGCTCTTCTCCCCCTTCTTCGGGTCCTTGCGGATCATGACGGCACGTACCTCGCGGAGGCGGGGTTCGAGCGGACGGGCCCGGTCGCCGTAGCGGGCGAGGTACTCCAGGCACTTCGGGAGCCGGTTCTTCAGGCCCCAGCGTTCGGGTTCGATCAGGCTGACGCAGATCTCCATGCCCTCGCGGATGCGGAGGCGGGAGAGCAGGTCGAGCCCGGCGAGCCGAACGCCGTCCGCAAACATCTCGCCGCTCGGGGAGGGCGTGCGCACGGCCTCGACGATCGCGGGCATCAGCACGGCGAGGTCGCGGTCGTCGAGCTTCCCGTAGACCGGCCGGAGTTGTCCGCGCGTCGCGCCGTCCTGATTCCTCAGGAGCGTCTCGACCGCCGGATAGAGCAGCGCGCGGTCGACGCCCTCGATCGAGTCGGCAAGCAGGCTCTTCGGTTCGCGCCGACCCGGCCGCGGCGAGAAGAGCGCGGTGGCCGCGGCGCGCTGAGCCATGCCGCGCGGGTCGGACGGGTCGGCCTTCGCCGCGAGCCGGAGCAGGTCCGGCACGGCCGCGCGACGTGCCTCGGGGCCGAGGCGGACGAGCGCGTCGCAGGCGAGGGTCCGCATCCATGGATCGGAATCCCCCAGCGCGGCGAGCAACCGCGGCGCGGCGGCGTCGGCCCGCGGACCCAGCGCGGCCAGCGCCTCGCACGCCCCGTGGCGCGCGTCGCGGTTTGTCCCGCCGAGCATCGCGAGCAACCGCGGCACGTGGTCGCCATCGCGCTTGCCGAGCGTGGCGGCCGAGCGCGTCCGCACGGCGGGCGACCAGCTCGCGAGGCCCGCGAGCAAGGCATCGGTCGCGCGCCCGTCGTAGGCGGTTTCCTGCGTCCAGAATGTGTAGTCGCGGCCCGCGGCGATGGTTGCGGCGGCCTCGGCGCGCGACAACGGCGCGATGCCGGCCTTGCGCCCGGTCATCAGCAGCTTCTTCAGCGGCAGCGCGTAGCCGAGCAGGTAGGCGCCGGTGCTGTCCCAGCCGCGGTACGCGTGCCCGCCCCAGTCGGCGGGGATGCCCTGGTAGGTGAACGAGCCGTCCCACGCGCGGGCGAGATCGTAGTACCACGCCGTCTCGGCGAGGTAGGCGCCCGTCGCCTCCGGGCCGCCGCGCGCGACGCCGGGCATCGCCCACAGGATGTTGAAGAAGTTCCCGGTGTGGCCGCTCTCGCGCTCGCCATGGGCCGCCGTCGCCATGCGGGAGAAGAACGAGGCGGCTTCGCCGTCGCCCAGCAGATCGAAGAGCACGGCCGCGCTGGAGCAGGTGCCGTTGTCCTCGTGCTCGCGCCATGGCTCGTGATCGCCATAGGGAATCGCGCCCTTGTGGACGTACCACCGCAGGAAGCCGGCCGAGCGCCGGATCGCAACGAGCACGTCCGGTTCGTTCATGCCCGCCTCGCGGGCAAGGACCATCGACAGCGTCAGCGCAAGCCCCGGCTGGTTCATTGCACCGTAGCCGTTGAGAATGCCGTCGTCCCGCGCGAAGTCGTGGCCCCATGTGCCGATTCCGCCCTGGCCCCGGGCGATCTCGAGCGACACGCGCCGCACCGCCGCCGCGGCCGCGGCGTCGCCGGTCACGGCCGCGTACTCCGCGAGGAACAGGTTCGCGTAGGCGTAATGCCACGTCACGAGCGACTGCCGCTGGATCTCCGCCGCCTTGCGCGCGTACTCCGCCAGCAGCGGACGGTACTCGTCGCGGCCGGAGGCGAGAAGCGCCAGCGCGTTGAGGTCGTTCGGAATGGAGACCTTGCCGAGACCGCGCGCGGCGATGACGCGGCAGCCCTGGTCGAAGATCTGCGCCGACTTTGCGCAGCCGTAGGGCGCCGTCGGCGCGTAGGCGCCCATCACGCGCAGCTTCAGCTCGACCGGCTCCGCGCGGCCGTCGCGCCAGCGCAGCAGCCGCAGCGCGCCGCCGCCGGCGTCCGTCTCGGCCTTCGTGATGGCGCGGGCGAACAGGATCCTCGCGTCGCCGTCGAACGGACGGCCGTCGAAGCCGACGATCACGTCGCCCGTGAGAAGATGTCCGTCCGCGGGCGAACCCTTCGCAACGTCGGTGACGAGAATCTGGCGGGCGTCGGTGGTGTGCCCCTTCCAGCCCCAGATCCAACCGCGCGCGCCGGTCGGGCCGAGGGTCCAGTCGTGCGTTTTGTCGGGCGTGCCGCCCCGCGTCAGATCCGGAACCGCGGGCTTCTCCGCCGCACCGGCCGCCACAGCCACCAGCATCGCCACCGCCGCGGCGGCGGACCTGCACATGGTCTTCCCGTTCACACCGATATCCTCCCCGGCAAACCCCATGACTGATTGTTCCGTCGAGCCCGGCATGCCGCCAGTCACCCGGGCTCCGCCCGATCGGTTAGCGATGGCGGCGGCGCAGGAGCGCGGCACAGGCGACCAGCCCCAAGAGACTCAAGGTGCCGGGCTCGGGGATGACGGTCAGCGTCAGCGTGTTGGCGTTGACGTCCACATCCCCGCTGAGACCCGGCCCGAGATGGGTCGCAGTGAAATCGCCATCGGCGAAATCGGTCGAGCCGAACGTCATCAGCGTGTAGGTGCCGACCGCGCCGGTGCCGAGGAAGTCGAACGCCCACGCCCCGGCGGTTCCCTTGGTCACTGCTCCGGAGACCGCGAGGAGGTCGGACGAGGCCCCGTCGTTGTCCAGTTCCCATGCCAGCGTCGACCCGCCGTCGAGCGTGAGGCTGGACACGGTGAGGGTCCCGAGGCTGGCGCCGGGGGCCAGCGTACCGGAAGCGCCCACGGTGACGGCGCCAGCCGCTCCCGTTCCGCCCAGGGTCCCGCCGGCCACGGTGATGAGACCGCCGCCGGTGTGCGTGCCATGGATGCGGAGGGTGCCGGCCTCCACGGTGGTCGCCCCGGTGTACGTGTTGGAGAATGTGAGCGAAAGCGTGCCAGAGCCCCGCTTGACGAGGGCCAGATGGTTCTCGTTCGGCCGGCTGTCGCCAAGGCGCCCTCCGTAGATGAAGTCCGCGGTGTTGCTCACGGTCAGCGTGGAGAGGGTGGCGGACCCGCCGACGATGCGGTTCGTCGCATTGACCTCGATCGCCGACGCCTCAATGCCGGCGACCGTCTGGTTGAAGCCGTTCAGCGTCAGGGTGACCGTGGGCTTCGGCGTCGCCTGGCTCGGGGCCTGGAGCCGCACGACGGTGGTCGCCGGCAACGCGTTGTTCTCCTGGAGAACGACGGTATTGGAGTGGGCGTTGTACGCGTTGAGGATCGTGTCGCCCGTGTAGGTGGACTGCGCCAGAAGGAACCATGTCGCGCTGCCGTTGTTCGCGGCGCTGGACCGGAGAGTGAGGTCGCCGGTGCCGGAGATGCCGTTCGGAATGGTCACGGACGCAATGCCCGCGTTGTAGCAATTGAGCGCCGCGCCGCCGTCGAGGGTGATCGCCCCGTTCAATGTCCAGAGCCCCGTGTTCCGGTTGAGGACGAGCGCCCCGTAGGTGTTGCCGCCGGTGCCGATGCCGGTGCCCGTGAGCGTCAGAGGCTCCTCCAGTGTCAGGTTCACCTGGTTGACGAACAGCGCCGCGCCGTTCCTGACCACCGTACCCGCGGCGGTCGTGCCGAGGGAGTTCGTCGTGATAGACAGCCGGCCCTGTTCGACCGTGGTCACGCCGCCGTAGCTGTTGTCGGCGCTGGTGAGGAGGAGCGTGCCGGCCCCGGTCTTGACGAGGCCATGCGCGCCGCCGCCGTCGCCAAGAACGCCGGAGAGCGTCACAGGGCTCTCGTTCGTCACGGTGCGGGTTCCCGTGAGCGTGCCGGTGCCGGACATCGTCAGGGAGGCCGAGTCGTTCGCGCTGCCGAACGTGAAGTTTCCCGCCAGTTGATAGTTGTTGGCCAACGCGCGCGAATTGGTGATCCCGAAGGCGGAGATCGCGCCGCCATTCAGCAACAGCGTGCCGCCGCCGAGCGCGGAGTCGTTGTTGACCCGCACGAGCATGTCGACCGTCTCGCCGTTCGGATCGAACGCGCCGTCGTAGACCGTGACGGTCGTGCCGGCCGCGATGGCATCGGCGTGACCCATCCGCAGCGTGCCGCCGTAGATGAAGGTTCCACCCGCGTAGGTGTTGGCGGCGCCGAGGGTCAGCACGTTGTCGCCGAACTTGGCGAGGCCGCGGGTGGACTGGCCGGTCGAGTAGGTCACGTCGCCGGCGGACGTGTCGATGCCGACGAGCCTGAAGGCAGGGTCGAGGGTGAATCCGGCGAGCGAACCGCTCCAGAGGCTGTCGATGTCGGCCGTCGTCCAGTAGGCGGGGTCCGCCGCCTTCACGCCGAGACCGAGACCGCCGTTGGCGCCGACGGTCACGGCCCCGGCCGCCGGCTTCGCGGACTGGTTCGCAAAGTTCAGGATGCCGTCGTTCACCGCGGTTCCGCCGCTGTAGGTGTTGGCGCCGGCCAGCGTGAGCGCGGAGCCGCCGGCCTTGGTCAGGGCATAACCGATCCCGCCATCGCCGAGCGCCCCGTTCAGAATCACCTGGCTGTCGGTCGTCAGCACGCGGTTGGCCGTCAGGCTGCCCGCGCCAAGGAAGGCCACCGTGCCGTTGTTGGTCCCGTGGCCAAGCAGCGCGTCGGCGGCGAACGTGACCGCGTTCGTCAGCGTCCGGCGCACGTCGGAATTGGCGGACAGGATGCCGCCATTGATCACGACCGTCCCGGCGCCAAATGCGCGGTCCGAACCGGCGCGCACCCGGCCCGCGTTCAGCGTGAATCCGCCCGTGAAGGAGTTTGTGACGCTGCTCAGCGTCAACAGACCGGACCCCGACTTCGTCACGCCCGACCCGGCGGTTCCGTTCGTGATGTACCCGCTCAACCAGAGGTCGCCGGTGCCGTCGTGAGTGATGGAGAGGTTGTCGTTGAGGACGATGCCGCCGGCGGCGACGCCGATCTCAATGTTGCCGGCCGCGCCCGCGGCGACGGTGAGGGCGGCCGAGCCTGCGCCGACGTCAAACGTCAGCAGGCGAGCACCGGTGCCGCCCGCGGTCGCGGTCAGGCGGATCTTGATGTCGCGGTCCGCGCCGGCGTTGAACGCCAGCGTTCCCACGGTCCGTGCGGCGCCGATGTAATTGGTGAGCCGCGTGGCGGCGCTGTAAAATGTGATGACCTGGTCGGCGCCGAAGGTCGCGGCCTCACCGGTCCAGTTGGTCTCCGTGCCCCAGGCGGCGTCCGTCCCGCCGCCGTCCCACGTGCCGTCCGCGATCGCAGGGTGCGCCGACAGGGCCATCGCAAGGCCCGCGAGAATGCAGGCGAAGGCCCGGCGACGATGGGGGGCGGCAATCCATGCAAACGACGAATCATTCGGTGCATTCATCCCCGGTACCCTTTACAAAGGAGCTTCCGCGTCTGTTCCGAACCGCGCGCATCACCCGCACCCCGCGCGATGCCCAGCCACTGCTGGTACGGGATTAGGCCATCGTCGTCAATGAAATTCCCGGCCATGGGATGCCGCGGACGCGGGACGGCCAAGCCGGAAGTCCGCCGCGGCGATCGGCGCGCGGCGGACGGGACCGGCAGACGTCCCGGCGGGGCTCGGGCTGCGCATCAGCCCTTCTGGAGCCGGCCCACGAACGCCCGGATCCGGCGGGCCGCCTCCTTGACGTCGGCGGTCGCCGTCGCATAGGAGCAGCGGATGTGGCCTTCGCCGCAGGCGCCGAACGCGGTGCCCGGAACGGCGGCCACCTTCTCCTCCTCCAGCAGGCGGAGCGAGAACTCCTTCGCCGGAAGGCCGAGATGGCCGATGTACGGGAACATGTAGAACGCGCCGCGGGGTTCCGTGACCGGCAGGCCCATCTCGGAAAAGGCGTTCATGAGGTAGTTCCGCCGGCGGTTGTACTCCTCCCGCATCTCAGCAACCTCGGTCTGCGGCTCCTTCAGGGCCTCGATCGCCGCCTCCTGGCTGAGGATCGGCGCGCAGAGCATCGTGTACTGGTGGATCCTCATCATCGCGTCGATCAGCGGCGCCGGGCCGCACGCGTAGCCGAGACGGTAGCCGGTCATCGCCCACGCCTTCGAAAAGCCGTGGAGGAAGATGGTCCGCTCGCGCATGCCGGGCACGGTCGTGATCGACGTGTGCGTGCCGGAGTAGGTGAGTTCGGCGTAGATCTCGTCGCTGAGCACGATCAGGTCGTGCTCGATGGCGAACGCGGCGATGGCTTCGACATCGGCCCGGTCGAGCCCGGCGCCGGTCGGGTTGTTCGGGAAGTTGAGGATCAACAGCCGCGAACGGGGCGTGACGTGGCGCTCCAGATCCTCGCGCGTCAGCCGGAACCCGGTCCCGCGGGAGCCGGGCACGGGGACGGGAACGCCGTGCGCGAACTGGATCAGCGGCGCGTAGGAGACGTAGCACGGCTCGTGGTAGAGCACCTCGTCGCCGGGATTGATCAGGGCGCGGACGGCCAGGTCCATCGCCTCGCTCACGCCGACGGCGATGAGGCACTCGTTGTCCGCGTTGTAGGCCGTGCCGTAGGCGCGTGCCACGTAGTCGCAGATCGCGCGCCGCAGTTTCAGCAGGCCGAGATTCGACGTGTAGTGCGTCGCGCCGCGCTCGAGCGCGAAGATCGACGCCTCGCGCACGCGCCACGGCGTGTCGAAATCGGGCTCGCCGATGCCGAGGCTGATGACATCGCGCATCGTGCTGACGATGTCGAAGAAATCCCGGATGCCCGACCGCGGAATGTCGCGGACGTGGAGGGCGATCCGGTCAGGGACTGACGGTAAGACGTTCGTGCTCATCCGGGGAATCCATCAGGAAGCCGTGCGACTTGTAGGTTTTCAGCATGAAGGACGTCGCGGTCGCCGTCACGCCGGGGATCACCGACAGTTTCTCACTGACGAACCGTGCCACGGTCCGCAGGTCGGGGCCCTCGATAAACAACAGGAGGTCCGCCTGGCCGCTGACGAGATAGGCCGACACCACCTCGGGGAAGCGGCAGACGCGGTTCGCGATGTGGTTGAACCCGCCCTCGCGCTCGGGGGTGACCTTGACCTCGATGATCGCCACGACCTTGTCGTCGGTGGCCGCGTCCTCGTCCAGCACCGCGCGGTAGCCGCGGATGACGCCGCGCTTCTCGTAGTCCTCGATCTTCGTCCGCACGTCGGCGGGCGTGGTATTCAGCATGGCCGCGAGATCCTCGACCGATTCGCGCGCCCGCACTTTCAACAGCTTCAACAACGGATCCATGGCCAGTCTCCCCCGGGCCGCCGTCGCGGCGGCCCCCCAGAAAACAGAATCGCGGCCCACCCGGGCCGCGATTCCGAATACGCCGAGTCCCGGATTACTTCTTCGCGCCGAGGACCGTGTCCTTGGCTGCCTTCGCGATACGGAACTTCAGCACGCGCTTCGCCGGAATCTTGATCGGCGCCTTGGTCTGCGGATTGATGCCCATGCGGGCCTTCCGGTTGACCAAAACGAGCTTGCCGAGGCCGGGGATCGTGAAGCCGTCCTTCGCGCCCTTGTACGCCAGCGCGACGAGCTGCTCAACAACGGCCGCCGCCTGCTTCTTCGTGATGCCAGCCGCTTCAGCCAACGCTGCCAGAACCTGCGTCTTCGTCATCTTCGCCATGTGCGTCTCGCTCCTCTTCTATACGATTACGGCCGCCGGTCTTTCCGCGGCCAATGTCCGGCGCAAAGAATAGCGGCGCGGGGCGGGGATGCAACTACTTTCCGAGAAAAAACGAGGGTTTCCGAAATCCGCCCCGCTCCGCGCCGGGGTTCCGGGGGTCAGGCAAGGGCGTGCATCGCGAGCGCAACCAGCACGCCGGTGACCAAACCGGCGAAGACCTCGAGCCGCGTGTGGCCGAGCAACTCGGCGAGCTTCTGCTCGGAGAGATGGTGATGCTTGAACAGTTCCTGCACGATCTGGTTGAGCAGGCGCGCCTGCTGCCCGGCGGCGCGGCGGACGCTCTGCGCGTCGAACATCACCACCGCGGCGAACGCGAGCGACAGCGCGAACATGGAACTGCCGAATCCCTCGCGGAGTCCGATCGATGTGGCCAGCCCGCAGACCATCGCCGTGTGCGCGCTCGGCATGCCGCCGGTGCTGAAAAGAAGCCGGAAATCGATCGAGCGATGCCGGATGAGCCCGCGCGTCATCTTGATGGCCTGCGCGACCGTCCACGCGGTCAGCGCGACCCAGATGCTTAGATTGTAGGCGACGTCCGGCTTCAGCGACATGGCGGGGGATTCTGTCGTCCCGCCCGCCATACTGCAAGCGGGATGCGGGGAGGAGGTTCACCGGTTGGCAGGTTCACAGGTTCGGAGGGCAACGGCGGGCGTGGTAGAGTGCGGGGCATGCGACCGGCGTGGATCGATGAAGTCTGGCGGTTCGGCGTCTGCGGCCTCGGGGCCGGGGCGGCGGATCTCGGCGCGTTCTCCGCCCTCACCCATTTCGCGGGCCTTCACCCGCTGGCGGCCAACCTGATCAGCCGGCCGATCGGCGGACTCGTCAGCTTCACCGCCAACCGCTTCTGGACCTTCCGCCACCGGCCGATGGAGAAGCCCCTGCACGTCCAGTTCGGCCGCTACTGGGTCGTCTGGGTCTCGTCCTATGCGCTGTCCGAGGGCCTGCTCGCCCTGTGGCTTCTCGCCCTTCCCGACGACAAGACGCTCGCCAAGCTCCTCGCCGAGGGATGTGTCGGCGGGCTGAGCTTCCTCGCCCAGCGCCTGTGGACCTACCGGTGACCCCCTACTCGAACCGCGCCGGCTGACCCGTGGCGGCGAGCACGGCGTGCCAGAGGCCGCCCTCGGGATCGACGCATTGCGCCTGGCCCGCCAGCGCCGCGATCGGCACATGGATGAACACGTCGTGGAGGTAGCCGATCAGCACTCCCGTCTTTCCCGCCATGGCGGCATGGACGGCGTGGCGGGCGTAGAGGTCGCAGAGGATCGCATCCTCGGCGTCCGCCGCGTGGCTGCGCACGAGGTAACTCGGATCGAAGTAGCGCACCGCAACCCCCATCTGCGCGTCGCGGAAATGGGCCTCGATCCGCTCCTTGAGGAACACGCCGATGTCCTGCAACTTCGCATTGCCCGAGGCGTCGGCCCCCGCCGCCTTCGGCAGAAGGTCCTGCCCCGCTCCCTCCGCGACGACCACCACCGCGTGGTGCCGGGCAACGAGCCGGCGGCGGAGCGTTTCAAGGAACCCGCCCCCGCCTTCGAGCGCGAACGGGATCTCCGGAATCAGCGTGAAATTCACGTCCTGGCTCGCGACGGTTGCGCCGGCCGCGATGAACCCGGCGTGGCGCCCCATCAGCTTCACCACGCTGACCCCGTACTCGACGCTCTTGCTCTCCGTGTGCGCCGCGTCGATCACCCCGCGCGCAATCTCCAGCGCCGTCTGGTAGCCGAACGTCCGGCTCACGTACGCGACGTCGTTGTCGATCGTCTTGGGGATCCCGACGACCGCGAGCGTCGCGCCGCGGCAGACGGCCTCCCCGTGGAGCGTGAGCGCCCCGCGCTGCGTGCCGTCGCCGCCGACGCAGAAGAGCATGTTCACGCCGCGCGCCACGAGATTCTCCACCGCGGCCGCCGGATCGACCGGCCCGCGCGAGGTGCCCAGCATCGTGCCCCCCGCCTTGTGGATGTCGTTGACCATGTCCGGATCGAGCCGGACCGGCTCCAGCCCGCTGCGCGGATCGAGCCCCTTGTAGCCGTTGCGGAAGCCGAGCACCTCCGGCACGCCGTAGCCGTGGTGAAGCTGCATGAAGACCGACCGGATCACGTTGTTCAGGCCGGGACAGAGCCCGCCGCATGTGACGATCCCGGCGCGGACGGATTTCGGGTCGAAGAAGATCCGCTCCCGGGGCCCGGCGCGCTCGAACGACACCCCGCCGTCGGAACACCGCTCGAGGTCGAGCGGGATGCGCACGCCGTCGGAGACGAACCTCCGCAGCGGTGACGCGACACCTGCCGCCCCGAGGCTTCCGATCCGCATGAATCCGTCGTCCGTCATGACCCGTCTCCCGTTCTCGAGCCGCGCATCATACGCCTCCCGCGCACCGCGTCACGGCGGAAACACCGGGCTTGATCGCGCCGCACGGGCAAGGCAGGGTTCACGGCACGGCGCACGGCACGTCAGCCGCCGCCGGAGGGAGATTCCGACCATGAATCCAAGGCCCGTTTTTCAGACCCTGGCCGCGCTTGCGGCCGTCCTCTGCGGTTCGGCGTCCGCACTCGCCGCCGACGCGCCCGCGAAGCGGCCGAACGTGCTGCTGATCTGCGTCGACGACCTCAAGCCCCTGCTCGGCTGCTACGGCGATCCGCGCGCGAAGACGCCCGGCATCGACCGCCTCGCCGCCCGCGGCGTGCTCTTCGAACGCGCGTTCTGCAACCAGGCCGTCTGCGCGCCGTCGCGCAACGCGCTGATGACCGGGCTGCGGTCGGCGACGATCGGCATCTACGACCTGGCGACGAACTTCCGGAAGTCCGTGCCCGACGCCGTCACCGTGGCGCAGCACTTCAAGGCGAACGGCTACCGCACCGAGGCGATGGGCAAAATTATGCACGTCGGCCACGGGAACCACGAGGACGAGGCGTCGTGGACCGTCCCGCACTGGCAGCCGTCCAGCGGCGGCTATCTGCTGCCCGCCAATCAGGAGACCATGAAGCGGGAGCAGGCGAAGGGGCGCGCCGTGGGCGCCTCGCCGGCGAAGATGTCCAACCTTCCCAAGGGCGCCTCGACGGAATGCGCCGACGTCGCCGACAACACCTACGGCGACGGCCAGATCGCCGACGAGGCCGTCCGTCGCCTGCAGGACGCCGCGAAGAAGCCCGGCGAGCCGTTCTTCATGGGCGTCGGCTTCCTCAAGCCCCACCTGCCCTTCTGCGCACCGAAGAAATACTGGGACCTCTACAAGGAGTCCGACTTCCCGCTTCCGGAGATCCGCACGCCGCCGAAGGGCGCGCCGGACTTCGCGCCGACCACGTGGGGCGAACTGCGCTCCTACACGGACATCCCCCGCATCGGGGACCTGGACGACAAGCTCACGCGGCACCTCATCCATGGCTATCACGCGGCGACGAGCTTCATGGACGCCCAGCTCGCACGCGTCCTCGACGCGCTGGATGCGACCGGCCTGGCCGCGAACACGATCGTCGTCCTCTGGGGCGATCACGGCTGGCACCTCGGCGACCACGGCATGTGGTGCAAGCACACCAACTACGAGCAGGCCGCCCGCATCCCGCTGATCGTCTCCACCCCCGGTGTCGGCAAGGCCGGCGTGAAGACCGGCTCGCTCGCCGAGACCGTCGACCTCTACCCGACCCTCTGCGAACTCGCCGGCCTGCCCGTGCCCGCCGGCCTCGACGGCCGCAGCTTCGTTGCGACGCTGAAGGATCCGTCCGTCGCAACCAAGGAGGCTGTGCTTCACGTCTACCCGCGCAGCGGCGGACTGATCGGCCGCGCCGTGCGCGAGACGCGCTACCGGCTGGTCGAATGGAAGGTCCCCGGCACGCCGGCCGCGGACGCCGTGCTCGAGCTCTACGACTACGAGGCCGACCCGCTCGAGACGCGCAACCTCGCCGCGGACAAGCCGGACGTCGTCGCGCGGCTGCGCGCGATCCTCGCGAAGTACCCCGAGGCGAAACCGCAGATCCAGGCCGGCGGCGAGCCGGACGCTGCGAAGGCCGGCGGAAAGGGCGGGCGCGCCGGAGGTGGCCGGTCGAACCAGGACCGCGGCGCGATGTTCGACAAGCGCGACAAGGACCGCGACGGCAAGCTAACCCGCGCCGAGTTTCTCGACGGCCAGCCCGACGCCGACGAGGCCCCCAAGCGCTTCCCGATCTTCGACGCCGACAAGAGCGGCGACCTCAGCCGCGACGAATTCATCCGCGGCGGCAAACCGGGGAACTAAATTGGTCTTGGCTCCACGAGAGACAACACGAAGACGCAAAGGTCGCAAAGAGAGAAGATCCGGGGCCGTTCGGCTGGTCCGCCGTTGTTCTTTGCGTTCTTTGCGTCTTGGTGTTTCCCTCCGCTACGCGATGATGCCGAGCGGCGGGGTGGTTTTCCAGCGGCCGCGGGTGAAGTCGGGGACGTCGACGGAGGCGCTGCGGGTCGCGACGGATTTCTCGCTCAGCGGACCGATGACCGACCAGCTCGCGGCGTCGTAAACGTCCTGGTCCAGCGGCTCGCCGTTGCGCAGGCAATAAGCGATGCGCCAGTTCATGATGAAGTCCATGCCGCCGTGGCCGCCGCCCTTGGCCGCCTCGCTCATCCGCTTCCACAGCGGGTGGTCGAACTCCTCGAAGAAGGGCTTCAGCGCGTCGCCCTCGACCCACGCATGCGTGTTCGGGGTCTTGCCCTCGATCGCGAGACGGCTCGGGAAGCCGGCGAACGTGCCCTTCGTGCCCTGGATCAGGTTCAGCCGGCTGTAAGGGCGCGGCGAGGTCTCGTCCCACTGGATCATCAGGCTGCGCCCGAGCGCGGTCTTCACGATCGTCGTGTTCATGTCGCCGCAGTTCCATTTCGCGATCTTGTTCCACTTGTGGTCCGCCGGGAACTTCGCCTTCGCGAACGCGGCGCGGCCGAGGGCGGGGGAGCTGACGGACGAGAGATAATCGAAGCGGTCGCCGCGATTGATGCTCATGTACTGCGCGACGGGCCCGAGGCCGTGTGTCGGGTAGAGGTTGCCGTTGCGCTTCGCGTAGTGCAGCGTGCGCCACGAACCGGTGCCGCGCTCGACCTGGTTCATCTGCCCACGAAGCTCGTGGATGTAGGACGCCTCGCCGTGGAGCAGCTCGCCGAACACGCCCATCCGGCACATGTTCAGCACCATCAGCTCCTCGCGGCCGTAGCAGACGTTTTCGAGCATCATGCAGTGGCGGCGGGTCTTCTCGGAGGTGTCGACCAGCTCCCAGCACTCGTCGACCGTCAGCGCGGCCGGGACCTCGGTGAACGCGTGCTTACCGGCCTTCATCGCCGCGACGGCCTGCGTCGCGTGCAACTCCCACGGCGTCGCGATGACGACCATGTCCAGGTCGGTCCGCTCGAGCATGCGGCGGTAGTCCTCGGGCCCCTTCGTGTAGAGCTCCGGCGCCGGCTTGCCCGCCTTCTCGCAGCGCGCGGCGGCCCCCTTCGCGGAGGGCTCGTGGATGTCGCAGATGGCCTTCACCTCGACGCCCTCGAGCTTGAGGTAGTCGCCGACGTGGCCGCTGCCGCGCGCGCCGACGCCGATGAATCCGACGCGGACCGCCGGGAGCGGCGTGGTCTTCATGTTCGCCACGCCGGCTCCTGCCGCGGGTGCCGCGCCGGTCACCGACGCGCATCCTCCCGCCACCAGCCCCGCCCCCACGCCCATCGCCGTCCGAAGGAAATCCCGTCGCTCCATGGCTTCACCCCGTGGTTCGTTCGCTCTGCGCACACGGTCCATCCCGCGCACTCCGCCGGACATACCCCCGCCCCGAACCCGCGTCAACGCCCAAATTGTTCACATCATGGCGAAAACCCTGCTCTTGCCGGATCCGCGTCGAGAGGCCTATGCTCTGCCCGTGAGTGCATGGGTGCAGAGTGCGCGGGACGGGCTGCGGCGATTGCTGACGGCCCATCCGCGCTGGATGGCGGCAACCGTCGCCGGTTTCGGCGCGCTCGCGGGCGTCGGCGGCTACACGTTCCAGTACGCCGAGGGGCTTTCGTACCTCAGCAACGACCCGCGCGCCTGCGTGAACTGCCATATCATGAACGACCAGTACGACTCCTGGCTCAAGGGCAGCCACCGCACCGCCGCGACCTGCGCCGACTGCCACCTGCCGCACGGCTTCTTCGAGAAGTATGCCGCCAAGGCGCGCAACGGATGGAACCACTCGAAGGCCTTCACACTCCAGAACTTCCCCGAGCCGATCCGGATCACGCCGTTCAACCGCGCCTCGCTGCAGCACAACTGCATCGAGTGCCACCGCGGCATGACGGGGGCGATCGCGGGCCACGCGGACGTCGGATCCGGCGAGGCCCGGTGCACGGAATGCCACCGGTCGGCAGGCCATATGCAGGTGCGGTGAGAGGAGACAGACCATGAAACGATACGTGCTCGGATATCTCGCGGTCTTCGGAACCGTCGCGGTCGCGGCGGCGGGCGTCACGGCGCTGCTGGTCAACATCCATCACCGCAAGGTCGAGGCGAAGGATACGGTCCTCAAGATCGTCGACCTCACCGAGGCCACGCTTGACGCGAAGGAATGGGGCAAGAATTTCCCGCGCGAGTACGACGGCTGGCTGCGCACCTCCGACACCAACCGCACGCGCTACGGCGGCAGCGAGGCGTTCTCGCACCTCGAGCATACGCCCGCACTGAAGCGGATCTTCGCCGGCTATGCGTTCGGCGTCGATTACCGCGAGGAGCGCGGCCACATGTTCTCGCTCGAGGACCAGAAACTCACCGAGCGCACGCACAAGTTCAACCAGCCCGGCTCCTGCCTCCACTGCCACGGCGGCGGCATGAAGCAGGTCTACGAGGCGCAGGGCGGCGGCGACCTCATGGCGGGCTTCCGGAAGGTCGGCGCGATGCCGCTGACGCAGGCGTGGACGTTCGTCAGCCACCCGATCACCTGCACCGACTGCCACGACCCCGCGACAATGGCGCTGCGCGTGACGCGGCCCGGGTTCATGGTCGGCATCGCCGCGTTCGCCGCGTCGGAGGAGCCCGCCCCGACCATGCCGAGCGTCGAGCGCTGGCGGCGCGACGGACGCAAGGGCGCCTACGAACCCAACGCGATGGCCTCGCGGCAGGAGATGCGGTCGTTCGTCTGCGGCCAGTGCCACGTCGAGTACTACTGCGGGCCGAAGGAGACGCTGTTCTATCCGTGGGGCAAGGGGCTCAAGGCCGAGCAGATCGAGGCGACCTACGACGCCCACACCTTCCCCGACGGCGCGCGGTTCCACGACTGGAAGCACGCCGAAACCGGCGCCGAGGTGATGAAGGCCCAGCATCCCGAGTTCGAGCTGTGGAACCAGGGCATCCACGCGCGCAGCGGCGTCGCCTGCGCCGACTGCCACATGCCGTACAAGCGCGAGGGCGCGATGAAGGTCACCGACCACCACATCCGCAGCCCGATGCTCAACACCTCCCGCGCCTGCCAGACCTGCCATCACTTCGATGAGGCCGAGATGAAGGCGCGCGTCGAGGCCGTGCAGGACCGGACGAAGGCCCTGATGGACCGTGCCTCCGGGGCGATCGTGGCGCTCATCGACGACATCGTCCGCGCGAAGCAGTCCGGCGCGGCCGACGACACCCTCGCCGCGGCCCGCGCGCTCCAGCGCAAGGCGCAGTGGCGCCTCGACTTCATCAACGCCGAGAACTCCATGGGCTTCCACGCCCCGCAGGAGTCCGCCCGCATCCTCGCCGAGGCCATCGACTACGCCCGCCAGGGCCAGCTCTCCCTCCCGGCGCGGAAGAACACATTGTGAGGACCTGCGGAAAAGTGAGAAACTCCAAACTCCAAGGAAGTGGTAAGTGGGGAAGGAAGGAAGTCTCCAAGGGGGCAAGCCCTCCTTGATTACTTCTCACTTTCCACTTCCTTGGAGTTTGGAGTTTCCCCACTTCTTTCTCCGGTCTTCGCTCCTGACCTTCCTTCTTGCCGCGTCCGGCGTGTTCGGCGCGGAGAGTCCGCCCGCTCCGCTCCTCCGCGCCCCCTTCGCGGATGCCGTCGCCGTCGGCTCGGTCACGAATCCGAAGGTCTCCGAGGCGTCCGGTCTTGCGCCGTCGCAACGCCGGGGCGATCTCCTCTGGATCCTGAACGACAGCGGAAACACACCCGACCTCTTTGCCGTGGCCACCAACGGCGCGGAGGCGGGCGTGCTGCGCGTCGAGGGCGTGGAGAACGAGGATTGGGAGGATCTCGCCTCGTTCCGGCTCGACGGGAAGCCCTGGTTGCTTGTCGCGGACTGCGGCGACAACCCGGGATTCCGCGACGAATGCCTGCTGCACGCGGTGTCCGAGCCGGAGGTCCGCGCCGCGATGTCTGCTCGGCCGGAATGGACGATCCGCTACCGCTACGAGGGCGGCCCGCGCGACTGCGAGTCGGTCGCGGTGGATGCCGCGCGCGGACGCGTGCTGCTGCTGTCCAAGGACAACCATGTTCCCGTGCTCTTCGAGCTTCCGCTGCGGCCGGCGGACGCGATGGCCGTGCAGACCGCGCGGCGCATCGGCGAACTGCGGACGATCCCGCCGCCAGTACAGGGCCTCAGCCGCGGCATCCTCTCCCGCATTGGCTCGCTGACGACCGCGATGGATCTCTCGCCCGACGGACTGCGCCTCGCGGTGCTGACCTACGAGCACGCCTATCTGCTCGAGCGCGGCAGCGGCGAGGAATGGCCGGCGGTCCTCGCGCGTCCGCCGCGGCGCATCGACCTCCCGGACCCGCAGACGAAGACCCTGCGCAAGCGCGAGGCGCTCTGCTGGAGCGCGGACGGCGGAGCGCTCTTCATCACCGGCGAGCAGGTTCCCGCTCCGCTGTTCCGCGCCGGCGCATGGCGGATGGAGGCGCTGCCGGAGGCGTGGGCCTTCCGCGGGTTCGACGGCGACAAGGATCTCAGCGGCATCGCGATCGCCGGGGATCGCGGACTGGTGGTCAGCGACGAGCTTCGCGGCGCGCAGACAGCCCGTCTGGATGCGGCGGCCCGTACCGTGACGGCCGGACCGCTCGTCCCGCTGCTCGCGGGCGACTCCGAGGCGGATCTCGAGGGAGTCGCGGTGTCCGGCGACGGACGTACCTTCTTTGCCACCGGTTCGCACGGGGTGGGACGCAAGAAGGGCGACGTTGAGCCCTCGCGCCGGCTCGTCTTCCGCATTCCCGCGCCCGCCGCCGAAGGCGCGTTCGGCCCCGCGGAGACGTCCGCCGCGCTGATGGACTGGGTCGGACGCGATCCGCTGCTCGGCCCGTACGCCGGCCGGCCGCTTCAACAGAACGGGTTCAACATCGAGGGCCTTGCGTGGCGCGACGGCCGGTTGTGGTTCGGCGTGCGCGCACCCAACCTCGACGGCGACACCTTCGTCCTCGATGCGGATCCAGCCTTGCTGTTCCCGGGGACGGCGCCCACGGCGACGCTCCATCGCATCCGCATCGGCCCCGGCCTCGGCCTCCGCGAGCTGGTGTCCGTCCGCGACGGCTTCCTCCTGCTCGCCGGCGAGGCCTGCGCGGAGGCCAGCAAGCAGCAACCCGAATCGCTGGCGGCGGCCATCGATCCCGGCTATTCCATCTTCTGGTGGCACCCCGGCTCTGCCGCCGCGGTCCCGGTCGGGCGCCTCCCCGACACCCCCGGAAAGGCCGAGGGCCTCCTGGTCCTTCACGAAGGCGACACCGCCGTCGATCTGCTCGTCCTTTTCGACGGCCCTTCCGGGGGTGCCCCGCGCGCCGTCCGTCTGCACCGACCCTGAAAAGGGCTTGCGGTGGCCCCGCCAACGGCTATCCTGTACGGCCGTCTTCGAGCGGAAGGGTGGCTGAGTTGGTTTAAGGCACTCGACTCGAAATCGAGAGAGCGCTTAACAGTGCTCCGTGGGTTCAAATCCCACCCCTTCCGCCATCCTTCGCCCCCCTCCTGCTCTTCCCCATACCCCCTACTCTTCCCCCTCCCCTCCGCCGCGCCCGCCCCCGTCGCGGATGCCGCGGCCCCGGACTCCTCCCGGCCGGCCGAGGGACACTGGCGTGCGAGGACGCACGCGGCGCAGCGGGGGCGGAGGGCGAGGCATACGCGGCGGCCGTGGCGGATCAGGTTGATGTGGAGGTCCAGCGCGCGGCCGCGGGGGACGAGGCCGGCCATCAGGGTCTGGGTCGTCTCCGCGGAGGCGGAGGGGGGCACGAAGCCGAGGCGCCGGCAGAGGCGGTGCACGTGCGTGTCCACGGGGAACACGTCGCGCCGCAGACTGAAGAGCAGCACGCAGGCCGCGGTTTTGGGACCAACGCCGGGCAGCGAGCGCAAGTAGTCCAGCGCGGCCGCGTCGTCCATGCGGCGCAGCGACGCCAGCGTGGGCCGGCCGTGGCGGGCGCGAAGTTCCGCAAGGATCGCGCGGATGCGCGGCGCCTTCGTGTTCGCAAGCCCGGCCGAGCGGATCGCCTCCACCACCGCCGCCAGCGGTGCGCACTCGACCAGCTCCCATCGCGGGAAACGGCGGCGCAGGCTCGCGAAGGCGCGGCCGGAGTTCACATCCGACGTATGCTGCGAGAGCACCGTCTCGACCAGCGAATCCAGCGGCGGATCCGGTGTTCCGAGATCGGGCACGCCGTACCGCCCGCGTAGCGCATCCGCCGCGCGCCGCACGCGGGATCGCAGCCCGCTTCCGCTTCCGATCGTCCGCTCCATTGGCGAATAGTGGGCGAAAAGCTGGGGCCATCGCAACTCCGGACACCGCGTCCCGAAATGGGCATGGGCAGACAAGAGTGTCCGCCCCAAGGGCGAGAGTGGCGGCAATCCCGGCTCGCCATCGCGGCCGGATGCGGGCATATCTCCGGCGGTGAAGAGGACATCGATCCAGTGGGCGCTCGCGCTTGCGACCGTCGCGGTGGCGGCGGCCGGTCCGCCCGATCCGCGGGACATCGTGGCGGCCGCGCGCGACGTGCGGCGCGTGATCATCCCGCCGGGGACGTACCGGATCGCGCCGCCGGGGACGGAGAAGATTCACTGGACCCTGGCCGGCCTGCGCGATGTCGAGATCGTGGCCGACGGCGTGACGCTGGTCTGCACGCGGCGGACAAGGGCGCTGCAACTCGCGCAATGCAGCAACGTCACGATCCGCGGACTGACGGTCGACTACGATCCGCTTCCGTTCACGCAGGGCACGCTCACCGCCGTCGCGTCGAACGCGGTCGATGTCCGCATCGATGCCGGCTACCCCGCCGAGGCCTGGTCGCGGATCGAGATCGTCGGCCCCGCGACCGGCACCCGCAAGCGTGGCATGCCGTTCCTGTGGGGAGCGAAGGCGGAGCGGACCGGCGCGGACGTGGTCCGCGTGACGCATGAAGCGCTCGGCCGGATCGCGGCGGTCGGGGACCGCGCCGTGCTGTCCGCCGGCTCCGATGCGGACGGCATTCCGCACGGCATCGTGCTCGAGCGTTGCGCGGCCGTGACGTTCGACCGCGTGACGGTCCACGCGGCGCCGGGCATGGGCATCCTGGACGTCGGGGGGGAGGGCGGCACGCGACTGACCGGCTGCCGCGTGGTTCCCGGGCCGCCACCGCCGGGCGCGACAGCGCCGCGCCTGTTGAGCACGTCGTGGGACGCGATCCAGCACAAGCTCTCCCGGCGCGGGCCGACAGTGACAGGCTGCACGATCGAACGCGCGGGCGACGATTCGTGGAGCGTACAGTCGTCGCCCCTGCTGGTGCTCGCGTGCAACGGACGCTCGCTGGTGCTCGCGTCGGAGGACGACGGCCCCGCGCAGCACCTGCAGCCCGGCGACCGCCTCCGCGATCCCATCTCCGGCCAGGGGTTCCGGTGCGAAACCGTGGAGCCCGTGTCTCGCGCCAACGCCGGGCTCGCGCCGGATGTGCTTCAGTTGATCGACGGGGCGCCGGCGTGGTCGTTGTGGCGCATCGGACGGCGATGGGTGCACGTCCTGGCCGACCGCGATGACGCGCTGAAGGTGGGATGCTCGCTGGTGTGCGACGACCGCCGGTGCGACGGCTTTGTCTTCCGCGGGAACACGGTCCGCAGCCCCGGCCGGGGCGCGTTGGTGAAGGCGTCGGACGGCCTGATCGAGAGCAACGTCTTTGAGAACGTCCACGCGGCGGTGGTGATCGATCCGGAGGTGCCGGACGGCGCCGCAGCGGACATCGAGCGGATCGTGGTACGGCACAATCTCATCCACGGCAGCGGGGCGTTTTGTCCGGGGCCCTGGTCGCCGCAGGCCGGCGCGATCGTGGCCGCGGTGCGGCGGAACGGAACGTCGTTGCGCGCCGCCGGGGCGATCCGCGGCGCAGCGATTGAAGGCAACGTGTTCCGCGATGTCGCTGGCGTGAACCTCGTGCTCGCCTCGCTGCAAAACGGCATCGTGCGCGGCAACCGCTTCGAGCGGCCCGGCTGTCACCCGCCGCCGGCGACCGGCGCATCCTTCGGCGTGGTGCAGACCGCGCTCGTGTGGATCGCGGAGTGCGAAGGCCTCGGGTTCGAGGACAACCTCATCGTCGAAGCCGGCCCCCGTCTGGGCGCCCCCGTCGCGAGCGGCTCCGGCACCAGGGACATCGCGGGCCTCCCGGAAGGCCTCCGCCCGCTCCCTGCCCGGCCCTGAGTGCCGTCCGCCTGTCCGTCATGTTGTCATCCGGATGTAACGGCCGTTACACCCGGATGACAACATGCGCCGGCGCGCCGGGGCCCGGAGACGCGGCAACACGGGGTCGCGTTCCCCTCCGCGGAGATGTGTCCAATCCACGCGTCGTGGCGGAAGAGGATGCGTAGAGGGACCGCACCGAACCCGGAGGCGAGTCATGAAGACCGGACAGACGCCCGTGACCGCGACGACGCGGATCGATCCCCGCCTGCAGCGCATACTCGACCACTTCTGGGGGCCGACCGGCTCGGCGCTTCTGCACGTGCTGGTGCTCTTCCTGCTGCTCCAGATGGCGATCCGCCAGCCGCCGCCAGCCGGGCCGGAGATCACGGCGCTCGTCGAGGAGATGCACCTCGCGGACCTTGACGAACTTGACCCGACATGGGACCGGCCGCCACCGGACGTCGATGTGTTCGTCCCGCCGGCCGACTCTCCGCCGCAGGCCGAGCCGGCCGCCATGTCCGACGATCCTTCCCCGCCTCCCGCCAACCTCCCGGAGCCGCTCGACACCACCAGCGTGCTCAAGCTGGCCGGCCTGAATCCCGGCGTCACGGCGTCGATGCGGCGCAGCGCGCTGGCGGTGTCGAACCACAGCCGCACGGACACCGAGGATTGCGTGGTCCGCTCGTTGGAGTGGCTCCGCGACCGCCAGCACGACGACGGCTCGTGGTCCGGCGACGGGGCGGCTCGGAATCCGGCGGCGATGACCGGCCTCGCGCTGCTCTGCTTCCTCGCGCACGGCGACACGCCCGCGAAGTCCGAACGGTACGGGCCGGCGGTCGACCGCGCGATCCGCTGGCTCGCAGCGCGGCAGAAGAGCGACGGCGCCTTCGACGACAACGCCTACGCCAACGCGATCGCAACCTACGCGATCTCGGAGGCGTACTTCCTCACGCGCATCCCGTCGCTCCGCGTCGCCATGGAAACCGCGCTGGGACGCATCGTCGCAGGGCAACAGGACGCGGGCGCATTCACCTACGGATACGCGAAGAACGGCCGCCGCGACACGTCCGTTGCAGGCTGGCAGATCCAAGCGCTCAAGGCGGGGTTCGTCGCGGGCGCCGACGTGTCCGGCCTGACGGACGCGCTGCGCCGCAGCGCCGACGCGATCCGCGCGAACCACGAGCCGTCCACCGGGCGGTTCCTCTACGCGCCCGAGCCCGGCAAGGCGGAGGGCAGCCGTCCGACGCTCGCCTGCACCGGCATCGGCGTGCTGTCCCTGCAGATGCTCGGCCTCGACGGAAGCCGCGAGGTTGAGTCGGGCCTGCGGGCGTTGGAGGAGCACAAGCCTGACTATCGCGCCCCCGAGGGCACGGGGCGGCCGCTGTACGCCTGGTACTACGTCACGCAGGCGATGTTCCGCGCCGGCCGCGGCGCGTGGCACCGGTGGAACGATGCGTTCGCAAAGACCATGGCCGCCGCGCAGAACCGCGACGGGAGCTGGAGCCCGGCAGGCGCGGAGGAGGCGGATCTCGGCCCCGTCTACGGCACGACGTTCTCGGCGCTGTCGTTGATGGTCTACTACCGCACGCTCGGCACCTACACGCCCGCCGCGGCGGGGAGCCCGGCGCCCGGCGCGATCGCGCAGCCCGACGACGTTCCCGTGATCGTGCTCTGAGCCGGAACGATTCAGTTGACCGTGAACTGCGGGGAGTTCATGGCACCGATAAGGAAGTAGGGAAACTCCAAACTCCAAGGAAGTTGGAAGTGCAAAGAAGAAAGGAAGGAAGTCGGAGGGGTTTCCGTTGCCGATGCAGGGCCGTCCTGAAAGGTACCCGCCTTTCACGGGCGGCTTGGGCACTGAGGCCCTCCGGCCTTTCCCCCTTCGCCCCCGTTGGCCTTTCCACTTCCTTGGAGTTTGGAGTTTTTCACTTTCCGCTTTTTGGCGTGATCGGCCGTGCGGACCGTGTCCTAATGCGGGCATGAAGCCATCCACACCCGTCGCGATCCTCTCCGGACTGATCCTCGCCGCCGCCGCATCGGCCGCCGTCTGGCCGGGGGCGCAGCCGGATGGCTCCGTCCTGCTGCCCAACCAGTGGTCGCTGCGGCCCGTCGGGACGCAGGTGGATCTCGGCGATTTCCCGGTCAACATCGCGGTCCATCCGGACGGCCGCTTCGCCGCCGTGCTGCACGCGGGCTACGGTCCGCACCAGATCCACGTCGTCGACATCGCGGCCGCGAAGATCGTCGCCCAGGCGCGCGTTGAGGAGGCCTTCTACGGCATCGAATTCACGGCGGACGGGCGGCGGCTCTTCTGCAGCGGCGCGGGGACGGAGGTCGTGCGGGCATTCGAGTTCGGGGCGAAGGACGGCGCGCTCGGCCGCGAGACGACGATCCCGCTGCGCGACGTCAAGGAACGCGGCGTCCCGGCGGGCCTCGCGGTCAGCAGCGACGCGCGGAGCCTGTACGTCGCCAACGTGCTCGGCCACCGCGTCGCCAAGGTCGACCTCGCCGCCCGCAGCAACGTTCTCGAGTTCGCGTTCGGCGCGGCCCTGACGGGCGCGGCGACGCGCGTCTACGATGCGGCCGGCCCGACCGCGGACCTGGACGCATCGGCCATCACCAAGCGGGCCGAGGCGCAACTCGACCCGGCGGGCCCCGACGCGCCGTTTCCCTATGCCTGCCGGCTCGACGAGCGGCGCGGCCGGCTCTACGTGAGCCTCTGGGCGCGCGCCGGCGTCGCGGTGATCGATCTCAAGGGCGCCCGCGTCGAGGCCGTGTGGCCGACGGAGGAGCATCCCAACGAGATGCGGCTGACGCGCGACGGCGGGCTGCTCTACGTCGCCAACGCCAACCGCAACACGGTCACCGTGCTCGACACCGCGACCGGGCGGCCGGTCGAGACGATCCACGCCGCGATGCACCCCGACGCGCCGCCGGGCTCGACGCCGAACAGCCTTGCGCTGTCGCCGGACGAGGAGACGCTGTACGTGGCGAACGCGAACCTCAACGTCGTCGCGGTTTTCGACGTCGCCCGCCGGGGCCGGAGCCGCTCGCTCGGTTTCATCCCGGTCGGCTGGTATCCGACGTCGGTCCGCGTGACGCCGGACGGCGCGCGCCTGCTCGTCGCGAACGGCAAGGGCGTTGTGGCGCGTGCGAACCCGAAGGGGCCGCAGCCCGGCCGGCCCGCGCCGAAGGGGACGGTGACCGAATACATCGGCGGGCTGATGCGCGGCACGCTCGGCATCATCGATCTTCCGCCGCGCACGACCGCCGAGGCCGTGCTGCGCGGATGGACCGCGGAGGCCTACCGCTGCTCGCCGCCGGTCCCGGGCTCGGCGACCGTCGCGGCGCGGCCCGCGGACAGCCCGATCCCCGCACGCCCCGGCGACCCCTCCCCGATCCGGCATTGCATCTACGTCGTGAAGGAGAACCGCACCTACGACCAGATCTTCGGCGACATGAAGGAGGGCAACGGCGACGCGTCACTGTGCCTCTTCCCCGAGCGTGTGACGCCGAACCATCACAAGCTCGCCCGCGAGTTTGTGCTGCTCGACAATTTCTACGTCGAGAGCGAGGTCAGCGCCGACGGCCACGAGTGGTCCATGGGCGCCTACGCGACCGACTTCGTTGAGAAGACCTGGCCGCTCGCCTACGGCCACAACGCGAGCAAGAAGTTCTCCTACCCCAGCGAGGGCGCGTTCCCGATCGCCGCGCCGGCCGGCGGCTACCTGTGGGACCGCGCGATCGCGGCGGGCGTGTCGTTCCGCAGCTATGGCGAGTTCGTCAGCAACGGCCGGACGCCGGCGGATCCCTGCAAGGCGCGGCTGAGGTCGCTCGAGGGCCGCTTCGACCCGGGATTCCGGTCCTTCGACATGGGCTACTCCGACCTCAAGCGCGCCGACCGCTTCATCGCCGAGTTGAAACGGTTCGAGCAGGAGGGGGAGATGCCGCGGCTCCAGGTCGTGCGGCTGCCGAACGACCACACGGCGGGCACGGGGGCGAAGGAGCGGACCCCGACTGCGTTCGTCGCCGAGAACGATCTCGCCCTCGGCCGCGTCGTCGAGGCGGTGTCGCGGTCGAAGTTCTGGAAGGACACCGCGATCTTCGTTGTCGAGGACGACGCACAGAACGGCCCGGACCACGTCGACGCGCATCGCACCATCGCGCTGGTCGTCGGCCCCCACGTCCGCCGAGGCGTCGTGGATTCGACGATGTACTCGACCTGCTCGATGCTGCGCACGATGGAACTGATCCTCGGGATGGCACCGATGACCCAGTTCGATGCCGCCGCGGCGCCGATGTTCGCCTCGTTCCAGGCGACGCCGGACCCGCGGCCCTACGAAGCGCTTCCGGCCAACGTTGATCTGGAGGAGCGCAACGGAAAGCTCGCGTGGGGCGCGGAGGCATCGCGGCGGATGGACTTCAGCGCCGAGGACGCAGCCGACGATCTACAGCTCAACGAGGTCATCTGGCGGTCCGTGAAGGGTGCCGGCTCGCCCATGCCCGCCCCGGTCCGCGCAGGCTTCGTGTTCGCGCAGGCCGTCGACGAGGACTGAGCGGCGTCGTGAAGCGAACCAGACCGGCGCCGCGCTGGCCGCCGGCACCAATCCCGCCCTCGGCCGGCCGTGCCGGCCGGTGGCACACAGCCAGACGAAAGTGGCCGGAGCCTGTCGGCCCCGGCCACACACGCGCGTCCGAGATCCGTCTCAGGCCGCGACCGGACGATACTGCGCGCTGCCGAATGCGAGGATCGGGTAGAAGATGATCGGCAGGAAGATCATTCCAACGACGAAACCGCCGCCCTTGCCAAAGTTCTTGGCAAGCCCCGCCATCGCCATGATGGCGAAGATCAGGTTGGCGACCGGCACAAGCATGATGATGGCCATCCACCACCCCGGCTTGCCGGCGGCCTTGAGGAAGACGAAGAGGTTGTAGAAGGGAATGATCGCCGCCCAGCCCGGCTGGCCGGCCTTGGAGAAAATCTTCCACAGGCTGACGATCATCAGCGCGGCAATCGCAAGCTGGAAGATCAGCATGCCCATGCCCACACCCGCCGCCGCTGCCGCCGCCGCCGGATCGATCGCGTTCTCTTCCATGGTCGTCCCCTCCCGGCCGCGCGGGTTGTGCGCGGTCCGTTGGGGTGGAGTATACGCCGGAAGTCCCCGGCTCTCAAGACGGGTGGCCCCGGGAAGTGGTCAAGCAAGTTGGGCTTGCCACAAGCTGCGGTTGCGCCAGAATGGAAGCCGTGACTGGGAGGCCGCATATGTTGTTCAGGGCTGCCGCGACATGGGCCACGGTGACCGCCCTGTGTGCTGCCGTCGTGCCGGCGCCGGCGCAGACGGCGATCCACGTCTGGTACGGCAGCAACAGCACCGACTGGGCGGATACGGCGAACTGGAAACTGCCGGAGGGCGCCGTGCCCGGCAATGTGACGACCAATGTCCGGCTCCAGGTCCAGACCATCGCGGGCGGCCACGACCTGGTCTACGGGCAACACCTACGCCGGCGACACGGTCGTGTCGAATGCCACGCTCCGCCTGGGGGCAAACAGCTCCATTCCCAACGGGGTGGGTTTCGGCAACGTCTTCATGCTCGACGACGTTTTCTGAGTCGGACTTCTCCTGCTCGAATCTCGCCCCCGGCCTCAGCGGTACATTCTCGAAGACCGACACCGACCTGACCCTGACCGTCGTCCCCGAGCCCGGAACCCTCGGCGCCCTCGGACTCGGCGTCGTGGCGGTGATCCTGCGGCGAAGGACCAGGACGGGGCTGAAGTAGAAAACTCCAAACTCCAAGGAAGTACGAAGTGGGAAGAAGAGAAGTGGAAAAGACCGGGCCTTTTCCTCCTTTCGCTCTTACCCCTTTCCCCTTCCTTGGAGTTTGGAGTTTTCTACTTTGATCCCTATGGTTCCGTCCGGATCTTCACATTCCGGAACGTGATCAGGGCGCCGCCATGCTTGCCCTGGAGGCCGATGCGGCCCTTGGTGGCGAGTTCGGCGAAGGGACGGCTCAGCCACGGCGGGATCTCGGAGCCGTCGGGGTTCGTCTTGGCCGAGGTCCATTTGCGCATGTCCATTTCGGAGACGGTCTCACCATTGAGGATGGTCGTGATCATCGGCCCCTTGGCCGTGATGGTCATGCGGTTCCATTCGCCGGGCTTCTTCACGGCGGACTTCGAGGGAGCCAGGTGGCCGAAGACGCCGCCGCAGCGCCACGTCGGCGCGGCATCTTTCCACTTCGGCGAGAAGTCATCGAGAATCTGCACCTCGACGGAGTTGGGGATCCAGTTCTTGATGTCGGTGCAGTAGAGGACCACGCCGCTGTTCGCCGCCTCGCCGGTCTTGAACTCGAGGTCCAGCGTGAAGTTCTCGTAGGCGTCCTTCGTCCAGATGCACTGGTCCTCGGTCGCGGTCATCTCGCCGTCCTTGACCGACCAGACGCCCACCGGGAACTCGCTGTTGGACAGGTCCGCCGTGAACAGCGGCTTCCAGGCCGACGAATCCGGATGCCCCGCCGCCCACGCCGCACCGCCGACCGCCATCGCCATCAGAATCGCGCGCCCCATCGTCATGATCGTCTCCTCCGGCGCGATTCGGTCGCGCCGGCCGGGGATCGTAGGCCCCCCCCGCCCCGCGCACAAGGATCGTACGCCGGATTCCCTCCCCGGTTCTGCCTGTTTCTTATCTTACATTGGATGTAACGATCGTTACAATTTTTGTAATGTAGCGAAAAGTGCAGGGGGCGCGAAACAGGGTGCCGAATGGGGTGGCGCCGGCGATGTGGCTGCGCTATGGAGGGGTGGCGGTCAGCCGCCGTTTCGTGAGAAGGACCTGCGGCGATCCTCCGGGGGGGTGACGGGGCGGGGGTCGAAGGAGAGGTGGCGGGCGTCGACGACCTCGCGGAGGGCGGCGACGAGCGCATGGGATGGCGCGACGGACCATTCCGGATCGGCCTCGACGGTGAAGTGGCGGAGCGACCAGGCGGAAGCCTCAATCTGAAAAAGGATCGGGCAGCGGCCCTTGTGGGCGCGGAAGACCTTCTGCAACGCCTCCATCAGGCTCACGTTCTCCATGTCGGCCTGGCGCAGCGCGACGATGAGTCGCCGCACGGCGCCGGGAAGGACTGCGTCGACCTCCAGCACCTCATTCGCGGCGATCGACGCGCCCTGGCCGCGGCCGGTCTGGACGGAGCCGCGGACAACAAGCACGCGGCCTTCCTTCAGCACGGCGGCATACTTCTCAAACGTGTCGGGATAGAGCACGACCTCGGCCTTGCCGGTGTCGCCATCCTCCATCGCCAGGATGCCCATCTTGCGGCCGGCGGTGCGGCCCTTCTTGACGATGCGCTCGCGGATCTGCGCGACGGATCCGCACAGTTGCACGGGCGTGCGGTCGGGCATCGAATCGAGTGCGCCGAGGTTCAGAGTACGCGGCCAGCGCAGGCTGCGCGCCTCGACAACGTAGTCGTCCACCGGATGCCCGGTCAGACAGAACCCGAGCGTCTCGCGCTCCGCGGCCAGCACCATCTCCTGGCTCCAGGGGGTGACATCGGGCAGCCGGGGCGGCGGCGCCACGGCCCCGGTGGCGCCGCCGAACAGCGACATCTGGCCGGCGGCGCGGTCCTTCGCCTCGGAGGCGGCCGAGGCCATGGCCTCGTCGAGCACCGCCGTCAACTGCGCGCGGTGCCCGCCACTGCAGCGGTCGAAGGCGCCGCAGCGGATCAGGGCCTCGAGCGTCGAACGGTTCACGGCCTTGCGGTCGACGGTGCGGCAGAAGTGGTGGAGGTCCTTGAACGCGCCCTCGGTCTGGCGCACGGCGAGAATGGACAGCACGGCGCCCTCGCCGACGCCCTTCACGGCGCTCATGCCGAAGCGGACAAACTCGCCGTCGACGCTGAACTGCGTCTCACTGATGTTGATGTCCGGCGGCAGCACGCGGACGCCGTCACGCTTGGCGGCGCCCATGTACTGGCCCATCTTGTCGAGATCGCTGCTTTCAAACGTCAGCGTTGCGGCCCAGAACTCGGCCGGATGGTGGCGTTTGAACCACGCCGTCTGGTACGCGACGATCGCGTAGCCGGTCGAGTGCGCCTTGTTGAAGCCGTAGCCCGCGAACTTCAGGATCAGCTCGAACAACTGCTCGGCCTCGGCGGCCGCGATGCCGTTCTTCCCGGCGCCCTCGATGAACGCGGGTTTCTCGGCGTTGATGACGTCCTTCTTCTTCTTCGAGATCGCCTTGATCAGGGTCAGTGCGCGGCTGAGCGGAAGGCTGCCGAGCAGGTTGAGCACCTGCATGACCTGCTCCTGGTAGACCATGATGCCCATGGTCTCGGCGAGCAGGCCGTCGACGAGCGGGTGGACCTTCTCGATGGGCTCCTTGCCCGCCTTGCGCTTGCAGTAGGTCGGGATCAGCTCCATCGGGCCGGGCCGGTACATCGCGTTCGCGGCGATGAGATCTTCGATCCGGTTGGGCTGCATGTCGCGCAAGATGCCCTTCATGCCCTCGGATTCAAACTGGAACACGGCGTCGGTCTCGCCGGCGCGGAACATCGCGTAGACGGAGTCGTCCTTCAGGTCGAGCGCGTCGGGATCAATGTCCTTCCCGGTCTTGCGGCGCACGAGTTCGCGCGCGCGCTGGATCACGCTCAGCGTCTTGAGGCCGAGAAGATCCATCTTCATCAGGCCGACCTTCTCGCAGGTCGGGCCGTCCCACTGCGTGATGACGTCGGGCTTGTCGGCCTGACGGCAGAGCGGGATCAGGCCTTCGAGAGGCTCGTCGCAGACGACGACGCCGGCGGCGTGAACGCCCGCATGCCGCGCGAGTCCCTCGAGGCTGCGGGCGAGGTCGACCAGCTTGCGCGTCTCGGGGTTCGTCTCGTACTCGGCCTTCAACTCGGCTGAGACCAGGCTCGAGTCGTCGTCCTTGATCCCCAGCGCCCTCTCAAGCGTCGCCTTCGGCCCCTCCGGGATCATCTTCGCGATGCGGTCGACCTGGTCGAGCGGCCAGTTGAGCACGCGGCCGACGTCGCGGATGGCGGCGCGCGGCTTCAGGGTTCCGTAGGTGATGATCTGCGCGACGTGGCCGTATTTCTCGCGAACGTACTGGATGACCTTCTCGCGGCCGACCTGGCAGATGTCGATGTCGACGTCGGGGTCTTCCTTGCGCTGCGGATCGGTGAATCGCTCGAAAAGAAGTCCGTACCGCACGGGGTCGACGTTCGCGATGCCGAGCGAATAGCCCAGCAGCGTGGCGACGCCGCTGCCGCGCGGGGATGCCGGGATTTCGTTCTGCCGAGCGAACTGGACGAAGTCGTTCACGATCAGGAAGTACGAGCTGTAGCCCTTGTCCTCGATGACCTTGAGTTCCCACTCGAGGCGCGTGCGGTACTCGGGCGGAGGCTCGATCTCGCCGAAGCGGCGTGCGAGGCCCTCCCACGCGAGGCGGCGCAGGTACTGTTCCGGCGTCGTGTCGGCGGGAGTGCGGAAGCCGGGCAGGTGCTTCTTCGTGAAATCGAGGTTGAGATTGCACATCTCCGCGATGCGTGTGGTGTTGGCGATGGCCTCGGGCCACATGCCGAGGGCCTTGTCCATCTCGGCCGGGCTCTTGAGGAAGAGCTCCTCCGAGTAGTGCAGCGCGTTGGGATCGTCCAGCCGCTTGCCGGTCGAGATGCAGGTCAGCACGTTGTGGGCGGGCTTGTCGGTGCGACGCAGGAAGTGGACATCATTCGTCGCGACGAGGCCGAGGTCCATCTCTTTCGCAAGGTCGATCAGCAGCGGGTTGACGCGATCCTGGTCCGCCTCGCCCTGGTTCTGGATCTCGATGAAGAACCGCTCGGGGCCGAAGATGTCGCGGTACTCGCCCGCGATCCGTCGGGCCACGTCGGCCCGTTCGCTCATGAACGCCTCGGGGATCTCGCCGCCGAGGCAGGCGGAGGTGCAGATCAGGCCCTCGTGGAACTGCGAGAGCAGCTCCCGGTCGAGGCGCGGCCGGTAGTAGAAGCCTTCGAGATATGCGCGGGAGCTGAGCTTGATCAGGTTGCGCCAGCCCGTCTCGTTCATCGCCAGCAGCAGCAGGTGGCTGGCGGCGTCGCCGATGCTTCGGCTGGTCTTCTCCGTGCGGTGCCCCGGCGAGATGTAGGCCTCCATCCCGAGGATCGGCTTGAGCCCGGCGGCTTTCGCGGTGTTGTAGAACTCGATCGCGCCGTAGAGATTTCCATGGTCGGTCAGCGCGAGCGACTTCATGCCGTGCGCGACGGCCTGCTTCACCAACCCCTGAATGCGGTTCCCGCCGTCGAGCAGCGAGAAGTGCGAATGCACGTGAAGATGGACGAAATCCGACATGGCCTCTCCCAAAAACGTTGCGCCCTCATTCCGCGGACGATGCCGGGCAGCATACCACACCGCCCCCGGCCGGATTCGCTCCGCGATTCCGCAAAAATCCGGCCGGCCGGCGGACGGGAGGATGCGCGCAAGTCCTTCCGCACGAAGCCGCGGCGCATCACCGGGGGCCGGATCAAGAAAAAACCGCACCGAAACGCCGTCGAATCCTCGATTTCATGACCTCCCGTCGGCATTCTGTGCACGAGGATCCCCGGCTGAACTTGAAACTCGCGACCGTGCCTGAGGCGGCGTAGGATGTGCGCGCGCGTCCGGCCCCGCCGGCCGGGCAACGGACATGTCGCAACGGGAATTCAAGGGAGAGCCGCCGGACAGCCCCACCTCGGTGGGCTGGACCCGCGTGAAGTCCGCCCGCCTGGCGGACGCCGCCTCGCCATTCCCGCTGGAATCGGGCGGCACGCTGGCCGAGGTGGACGTCGAATACGAGACCTATGGCCGCCTGAACCGTGCCCGCGACAATGCGATCCTGATCCTGCACGCCCTGTCCGGCGATGCCCATGTGGCCGGGTGGGACCGGGATGCGGAGCGGATGGGCCGTCCATGGCGCGCACGCCGGCCGGGATGGTGGGATGCGATGATCGGCCCGGGCAAACCTCTCGACACGCGCCGCTGGTTTTTCGTCTGTTCGAACACGCTCGGCAGCTGCTACGGCACGACCGGCCCCGCCACGATCGATCCCGCGACCGGCACGCCCTACGGGCTGCGGTTCCCGATCGTCACCATCGGCGACTGGGTCCGGCTGCAGGCCCGGCTCGTCGACCATCTCGGCATCCGGCGGCTCCACGCCGTGATCGGCGGATCCCTCGGCGGCCAGCAGGCGATCGAGTGGGCGCTGGCCTTCCCGGACCGCGTGGCGAACTGCGTCGTCCTCGCCTCCGCCGCGCGCCTCTCGGCGCAGGGGCTCGCGTTCAACGCCGTCGGCCGGCGCGCCATCCTCAACGATCCGAACTTCCGCAACGGCGACTACTACGGCGGCGGGGCCCGGCCGACCGGGGGGCTCGCGGCGGCGCGCATGATGGCGCACATCACGTACCTCTCCGAAGAGGGCATGCACCGCAAGTTCGGCCGGCGCCTGAAGGAACCCGGCAAGCGGTCCGTCGGCTTCGGCATCGAGTTCGAGGTGGAAAGCTATCTCGACCACCAGGGCAAGTCGTTCGTCGAGCGGTTCGACGCGAACAGCTACCTCTACATCACGCGCGCGATGGACCTCTACGACGCCGCGCAGCAGTGGGGCGGCGGCGACCTCATCGAGGCCTGCCGGCGCGTCACGGCGCGCCCGATGATCGTATCGTTCTCCTCGGACTGGCTCTACGCGCCGGAACAGAGCCGCGATCTCGCGATCGCACTCTGCCGCTCCGGCCGGTCGGCGACCTACGTCGACGTGCCGTCCTATCACGGCCATGATTCGTTCCTGGTCCAGGTCAACGAGGTCGGCCGTCTGCTGCGGGGCTTCCTCGACCCCGGAGGCCCGGCATGAAGCGCCGCGCATGCACGATGGTCCGCGGGGCTCCGGCCGGCGGACGCTGCCCTCCCTGCGAGGCGGCCACCGCCATCCTGCAGCGCCTCGACGCCTCCCTCGGCACCGGCGGCCGTGACCTTCTGGCCGAGTATCACCGGCGGCTCAGTCGCCCCGCCCGCGCGGCCCCGGAGGGCCGGTGGCAGGACGATCTCATCGTCCGCGGGATCCGCCGCGGCGCCTCGGTTCTTGATCTCGGCTGCGGCGGGGGCGATCTGCTCGCCCGCCTGATCCGCCGCAAGGCCGTCCGCGGCCAGGGCGTCGAACTCGACCCGCCCGCCGTGATGCGCTGCGTCGAGCGGGGCGTCCCGGTGTTCCAGGCGGATCTCGACCGCGGCCTCGCCGGCTTCCCGGACCAGTCGTTCGATGTCGTCGTGCTCGAGGAGACGCTGCAGACGCTGCACCGTCCGCGCGAGGTGCTCCGCGAGATGCTGCGCGTCGGCCGGCTCGGCATCGTGTCCTTCCCGAATTTCGCGTGGTGGCGCATCCGGATGTCCCTGTTGATCGAGGGCCGCATGCCCGAGACCGACCGCCTGCCGCACCGCTGGTACGACACGCCGAACATCCATCTCTTCACGATGCAGGACTTCCTCGACCTCGTCGCGCAGGAACAGGTGACGGTCGTCCGCGCCTTCGCCTACGACGACGGCCGCGCCCGCCCCCTGAAGCCCGACGACAGCCTCAACGCCGAAGAGGCGCTCTTCTTCCTGTCCCGCTGACCGGCCCAGCGCCGGTGGCGGCCCCCGTTGTCCACCGGAAGGCCGAAGCGGCTCGCGCGCAACGGGAAATCGGATAGAATGGCGGCGGCCGTGACAGATACGATGATCATTCAGGCGGCGGTGCTGGTCGCCTTGCTTGCGGTCTCCGGGTTTTGCTCGGGGAGCGAAGCCGTCTTCTTCTCCCTCGATGCGCTGCGGCTGCGGCGGATCGCGCAGGCGCACCCGGCGCTCGGCCGCAGCCTGCACGCCCTGCTCGGACAGCCGACCCGGCTGCTGTCGACGATCCTGATCCTCAACACGCTGGTCAACGTCGTCGCCTCGGCGCTTTTCTTCGAGATTATGAACGACCTGACGCCGCGCTACGCGGAGAAGATCAGCATCGTGGCCATGACGGTGCTGCTCCTCATCTTCGGGGAGTTCGGCCCCAAGCAGCTCGCCTTGCAGTACACCGCCCGGTTCGCCGGATGGTTCACCCGGCCCATGCAGGGCGCGGTCTGGATCATGACGCCCTTCCGCTGGGCGCTGGAGCGCGTGACGCGCGCCCTCCAGCCGTTCTTCCGGCCGCGCGGCGGATCGCTCAGCGGCGACGAGTTCCGCACCGTCGTCGACATCAGCGGCCAGGAGGGAATCATCGACGCGGAGGAACTGTCGCTGATCAAGGCGGTCGTCGGACTCGAATCCATGGTCGTGGCCGACATCATGACCCCGCGCGTCGACCTGCGCGGCGTGGACCTGAACGACGCGGCGGCCGACCCGGTCCGCATCGCGCGGACCGCGCGCCGCCAGTTCCTTCCCCTCTTCCGCGACACGCCCGATTCCGTCGAAGGCTTCCTTGATGTCCGCCGGTTCCTTCTCGATCCGGCGCATTCGCTGGATGCGGCGCGGGTCACGCCCTATTTCGTGCCGTCGAGCATGCGGCTCAACCGGCTTCTGGCGCAGTTTCAGAAGGACCGGCGGCGCGTCGCCGTCGTGGTCGACGAATTCGGCGGCACGTCCGGCGTCGTCACGCGGGGCGACATCCTCGAGCGCATCACCGGCGAGATCTACCACGAGTTGAGCCGGCCGCGCCCGGTGTTCCAGGAGGCCGGGCCCAGCCGGTGGCTGGTCGACGCGGGCTTCAGTCTCGAGGATCTGAACCGCAAGCTGGACATCCGGCTCGAGGCGGACGGCGCGGAGCGGCTCGCGGGATGGCTCTCCGTGCATGCCGGCCACATCCCGGAGCCGAACGAGATCATCGAGGCGCAGGGCTGCCGCGTGACGGTGCTCAAGACCGACCAGCGGCGCGTCACCCTCGCGCACATCGAGAAACTGGACCCCGGGGAGGACGACGCATGAGCCTCGGCGCCCAGCTTGTCCTGATCCTTTTCTGCGTGGCGGGCAGCGCCTTCTTCGCGGGCCTGGAGACCGGCGTCATCGCGGTCAACCGGCTCCGCCTGCGGCATCTTGTCCAGCACCGCGTCCCGGGCGCGCGCATCCTCGAGGACTTCCTCCGGCGCCCCGACATCCTGCTCGGGACAACACTGATCGGCACGAATCTCTGCCACGTCGCAGTCGCGGTCCTGGCGGCCAGCATGGCCGAGCACTGGGGTGTTCCCGGCGCCGCGGCTATCGCCGGGGTGCTGGCGACCATCGTCCTGCTCATCTTCGGTGAGTACATCCCCAAGGCATGGTTCCAGGGTTTCCCGTCCCACCGGACACTGCCGTTCGCACGGTCGCTGTGGATCGCGTCGTGGATCCTGCTCCCGCTGCGCTGGAGCCTCGCGGAGTTCGTGCGACTGGTGTTCGGCCGCCACCTGCACGCGCCGGAGAACCAGCCGCTGATCACGCGCGAGGAATTCCTCCACCTGACGCGCGAGGGCGGCGAGACCGGAGCCCTGTCGCCCGTCGAAACCCGGATGATCAAGGGCGTCATCCAGATGAGCGGCACGCGCTGCCGCGACATCATGATCCCGCGCGACCAGATCGCACAGATCGAGCGCTCGACGCCCGTCGAGGGCATCCTCGATCTCGCCCGCCGCGAGGAACTCTCCCGCTTCCCCGTCTGGGACCCCGCCGCACGCAAGTTCGTCGGCATCGTCAACGTCTTCGACGTCCTCGCCGACGAGTCGCCGGCCGGCAAGACCGCCGAGTCCTACATGCGCAACCCGCAGTTCGTCGCGGAACACACGCTGGCCGACCACGTCATGCCGCGGATGCGCGTCACGCGCCAGCCCCTGATCCTGGCGACCGACCCGAAGGGCGAGGTGACCGGCGTCGTCACGCTGGACGACGTCCTCTCCGTCATCGTCGGCTCCGACACCCCCACCCCCGCCAAGAC
>CAYRFK010000002.1:56898-62951 GCA_964423465.1 uncultured Verrucomicrobiota bacterium
TGGACGACGTCCTCTCCGTCATCGTCGGCTCCGACACCCCCACCCCCGCCAAGACTCCGTGACCCCCCCGGCGACGGGCGCGGTTCGGAGGTTCGCAGGTTTCCAGGGGTGTGCGTTGCGCCCCCGCCCCTTGGCCCGTTGCGGGGACCGGAGCGGGGGGTAGAGGAAGCTGCCGCGGCCGTTCCAGAAGTTCCAACCCTTGGAAGACGATGATGCTACGGCTTCCAATCCTTGGACCCCGCGCTGTCGTCTCGGTCCCCGTCCCGGCCGTTGGGGACTCGTGTTAGCGATATCGGGCTTCTCGCCCTACGTCAGGGGTGTGCGGACTGGCGAGCCGTCAGCGGGTCGCCAGTACGCACCACCCCATGGCTGGGCCTTCTAAATCTACAAACCGAGAAGTCCTTGCTCATGTGTGTGACTCATGCTTGGGACTTGGAAATCTGCCGCGCTTGTGTGATCTGGCGGCAACTGGGGAGCATGCCAGAATCGGAGCTCTCGTGCTCTGCAATACGTCTCCCGGTCTCCCTCCAGCAATGGGCTACCATGATCCCGCAGTCCCCGCGCGAACCTCGCCAGAATGGCTCGCATCTTCACAAATTCGCGCGCGCACGAGTACGGCACATCGCGGTGGCATCTAAGGTATCCAGCCGGATCCATTACCGCAAGGAATAGGCCGAAGTCGATTCGTTCGGAAGTCTGATCCGGCAAGACTCCTGGGGCGCCCAGCCGTCCCACGCGCGCATATACCTCGCCATCGTAGCCAGCATGGCCGATCTCAAAGAAGACTGATGCGGATTCGTACCGCACACATGCCATATCTGACGAAGCGCATTCGAATCCATGCGCAGCCATGATGGGGTCCATCTCGCCGTGGGCGAGAACCTCGAATGACGTTGGCTTATCCGAGTCGATGGTCATGTTATGCGTGGCCCAACATCTAATGAGCCTCAAAACGATTGTCTTTGGACGGTTGGAATCATGTGCTATGCCTCATGCTTTGTGCAGACCATGGCTGGGTTTCGTGCGTGATGTGAGGGAAAGCGATCTATTCTTGAAATGGTGATATGCCTCAAGGGGGTTCGGGACTGGCGGCACGGAGCGTGGGCGGGCCGGTAGGTCCGGACGAGGGCATCTACATGCTGTGGAAGGCCGGGGGCACGGAAGAGACGATCGCCTGAAGCGAACGGTTCCGCGGAATCCCGCGGGATCCGCGGCCCGAAAGCGCTGTGTCCCCTCCCTCACGCGCAACCCTTCCTTTCCAACCTCCGTCCGCGGCCTCCCGGGCGCGCGGAATTTCCTCGTCGGGCGGAGGGTACGACGGTGCGGAACGGGCCGTCAAACGGGAAGTCGGACGGGACGGCGGTCGGAAGGAGGGAGGACGCCTGAAAGAAGAGGAGCGGGGGCGGGGCAGTCCGTGGTTCGCAGGTTCGGAGGTTGGCAGGTTCGCAGACTCAACATCCAACACCCAATATCCAACAACCAACATCCAACGCTGAAGGGGAAGCACGAAGCACTGAAGCGCGGCAAACCCGGAGACGGACGGGCCGTCCGGGTAGCGCCACGGCTACGACGTGGCGCACAGGGGGCGTTGGCGCAGGCGGAAGCAGTTGGCAACCGGCCCGGCGCTGTAGGTCGTAGCCCTACGGCTACCCGGCGGAAAGGGGGGGCAGGTTCGCAGGTTTCGGAGATTGGAGGGGCGAGCTATGCGAGCCCGGACCTTGTGCATCATGGAGAGCTGTCGATGCGGCCTCGCGTAGCTCGGCCCTCCATCAGCGGTCCGTATTCGGTTGTCATCCTCCGATTCGGTGCGGCGGAGATTGGGATTACGATCAGGAGGGGGCCGGCACTCGACACCGGACACTCGACACGCGAGCCGGGGGAAAGCACGGCAACGTCACCCGCGTCCGCGTTCCCTCTTCGTCGATCCAGTCCGCATGTGCGGGAATTGCGTTTGCCTGCGGCGCAAGGCCCGCTAGGATGCGCGCACCCGGAGGGCCGCGTGCATGAGGACGGACCTGCAGATTGCGCGATCCGCGAAGCTGAAGCCGATCGACCGCCTGGCCCGCGCGTGGGGCATCCGCGCCGCGGAGCTGGAGCCGTGCGGCCGGTACAAGGCCAAGGTCCGGCTGGAAATCCTGAACCGGCTGCGCGGCAGGCCGGACGGCCGTCTCGTTGTCGTCACCGCCGTCACCCCCACCCCGCTCGGCGAGGGCAAGACCGTCACCACCATCGGCCTGTCGATGGGCCTCGCGCGGATTGGCCGGAGCGTGTTCACCTGCCTCCGCCAGCCCAGCATGGGCCCGGTCTTCGGCATCAAGGGCGGCGCCGCGGGCGGCGGCTTCTCACAGGTCGTGCCGATGGAGGACTTCAACCTCCACCTCACCGGCGACATCCATGCCATCGCCGCCGCACACAACCTCGGCGCCGCCGCGCTGGACAGCCGCCTCTACCACGAGGAGCACCTCGGTCCCGACGTCTTCGCGCAGCGCACCGGCCTGCGCCCGCTCGGGATCGACCCGGCGGCGATCGAGTGGCGCCGCGTGGTCGACGTCAACGACCGCGCGCTTCGCGAGATCGAGATCGGCCTGCCCGCGCCCGGCGCCGCGGCCAACGACAACGGCGTCCCGCGCCGCACCGGCTTCGACATCGCCGTGGCCTCGGAATTGATGGCGATCCTCGCCCTCGCGAAGGATCTGCAGGATCTCCGCCGCCGCATCGGCCGGATCGTCATGGCCCGCGACCGGTCCGGGCGGCCCGTGACGGCGGAGGACGTCGGCGTCGCCGGCGCGATGACCGTCGTATTGCGCGACGCGATCCGTCCGACGCTGATGCAGACGATGGAAGGCACGCCGTGCTTCGTCCACGCCGGCCCCTTCGCCAACATCGCCCACGGCAACTCGTCGGTGATTGCGGACCGCATGGCGCTCAAGCTCGCGGACTACGTCGTCACCGAGGCCGGCTTCGGCGCCGACATGGGCTTCGAGAAGTTCTGCAATATCAAGACGCGCACCTCCGGTCTCAAGCCCGCCGCGGCGGTGATCGTCACCACCCTGCGCGCACTGAAGATGCACTCCGGCCGCTACAAGGTCTCGCCCGGGCGGCCGCTCGACGCGGGCCTCGTGGAACCCAACGGCGAGGCGCTCGACGCGGGCTTCTGCAACCTCGAACGCCACCTCGGCATCGTCGCCCTGCACGGGCTGCCGGCCGTGGTGGCGGTCAACCGCTTCCCGACGGACGACCCCGGCGAGTTGGAGCACGTCAGCAAGCGGGCCCGTGCCGCCGGCGCCTTCGACGCCGTGGTGAGCGACGTTCATGCCCGCGGCGGCCGCGGCGGCGAGGCCCTCGCCCGTGCGGTGGTGCGCGCGTGCGACACGCCGGCCCGGTTCCGGTTCCGCTACCCCGCGACGGCGTCCCTGCGTGCGAAGATCGAGACGATCGCGAAGACCGTCTACCGCGCCGCATCGGTCGACTTCAGTCCGCGCGCGGCCGGACAGCTCGACCGGCTCGAGGCCGAGGGCCGCGGGCGGCTTCCGGTCTGCATGGCCAAGACGCACCTGTCGCTCTCCCACGACGCCTCGCTCAAGGGCGCACCGGAGGGCTTCATCTTCCCCGTGCGCGAGGTCCGCCTCTCCGCCGGCGCCGGCTTCGTCTACGTCCTCGCCGGCACCATCAGCACCATGCCCGGCTTCGGCTCGAAACCCGGTTACCTGAAACTCGACATCGACCGCCACGGCGAGATCGTCGGCCTGTCGTAGACGCCGGAGGGCGCACACGGAGACGCGGAGGCGCCTCGAAACGAAGAAGAGGACAACACAAAGACGCAAAGGGCGCAAAGAGGGCAACGTCCGCACACGGGCGCATCTTGACAGCATGATTATTGAGCATCATGATGTATACATGAGAACGACGGTGACACTGGACGGCGACGTGGAGCGGCTTCTTCACGAGGCGATGCACGCGAACCGGCGGACCTTCAAGGAAACCCTGAACGATGCGCTGCGAACCGCCCTTGGGACTCGGCCGGCCGCCGCGACGCGCCGGTTCAGGGTGCGGGCGAGGCCCATGGGGCTGCGGCCGGGCATCGACCCGGCCCGCCTCAACCAACTGCTGGACGACGTGGATGTGGACGCGGCGGCGGACGTCATGCGTTCCCACGAGCGATCATGATCGTTCCCGACGTCAACCTCCTGATCTACGCCTATGATGAGGCCTCTCCCTTTCATTCGGCCGCTGCGGCCTGGTGGGAGGGCTGCCTCTCGGGAAACGAGGCCGTCGGAGTGCCCCACGTGGTCCTGTTCGGATTCATCCGGCTCGCCACGCATCCTCGTATCATGGAAGAGCCGCTGCGCGTTCAAGAGGCGACCGAGATCGTGCGATCGTGGATCCAACAACCCGTGACCCGAATCCTGATCCCCGGTGTCGACCATCCGGCCCGGGTCTTGTCGTTTCTGGAGAAGGCCGGGGTCGCCGGCAACCTGACAACCGATGCACAGATTGCCGCGCATGCCCAGGAACACGGCGCCGTCGTTCACACCTGTGATGCGGATTTCGCGCGCTTCGAAGGCTTGCGCTGGCTCAATCCGATTTCGGGCGGAGCGGGTCGGGGTCGGACGCGACGATAGGGCGATGAATGCGAATCCACAGAACGGAGGCAGCATGAACCGACGGGCGTTTGTGCGGGGGATGGCGGCGGGGGCGGCGGTGTCGATCGTGCCGGCGCGGGTGGTGGGACGCGACGGGGCGCCGCCGTCGGCGAAGCTGAACATCGCGGGCATCGGCGTGGGGCACCAGGGGTTCGGCGACCTCAAGAAGCTGGCGGACGAGAACATCGTCGCGCTCTGCGACGTCGACCCCGGCTTCGCGGCGAAGGCGCGCAAGGAGTTCCCGAAGGCGTCCTTCCACACCGACTGGCGCGTGATGCTGGAGAAGGAGAAGGGCATCGACGCGGTGCTGATCGCCACCCCCGACCACACGCATGCGGTGATCGCGGCGGCGGCCATGAAGGCCGGCAAGCATGTCTTCTGCGAGAAGCCCCTGACGCACGACATCCGCGAGGCGCGGGCGCTCGCGCGGATCGCGAAAGAGACGGGCGTCGTCACGCAGATGGGCATCCAGGGCCATTCCGGCGACGGCATCCGCCGCCTGCGCGAATGGATCGAGGGCGGCGTGCTGGGCGAGATCCGCGAGGTCGACGCCTGGTGCAGCCTCACCTACTACCCGCCGGGCCACGCCTACTGGAGCCCCGTTGTGATGCAGCGTCCGGCCGAGACCCCAGAGCCGCCGGCGGATCTCAACTGGGATGTCTGGATCGGCCCCGCACCGATGCGGCCCTATCACAAGGCCTACCATCCCGGTTCGTGGCGCGCGTGGTGGGACTTCGGCAACGGTATGATGGGCGACCGCGGTGTCCACACGCTCGACTCCGCCGTCTGGGGCCTGGGCCTCGGAAAGCCCGAGTCGGTCGAGGCGACCTGCACGGACCTCAACGACGACACGCACCCGATTGCCGCGGTCGTCACGTTCCGCTTCGCCGCGCGCGGCGCGATGCCGCCCGTGAAGCTGACGTGGTACGAGGGCCTGCGCGCGCCGCTCCCGCCGGAGCTTGAGGACGGCCGCACGATGGGACACCCCGAGGGCGGGCTCTTGTTCAAGGGCTCGAAGGCCTTTGCGACCGCCGGCGTTTACGCGGAGAGCCCGCGCATCATTCCCGAGGCGCGCATGCAGGAGCTCGCCGCGTCGCTTCCGCCGAAGTCGCTGCCCGCGGTGGAGGGCGGCCACTACGCGAACTGGGCGCGCGCGTGCAAGGGCCAGGACACGGCCGTCGCGGACTTCGAGTATTCCGCCCATCTCACCGAGATCTGCCAGCTGGGCAACATCGCCAAGCGGATGCAGAAGCGGATCGTGTGGGACGCGGAGAAGATGGCTGTCACCAACCTCCCCGAGGCCAACCGCTTCGTCGCCCCGGAGTACCGCGCCGGTTGGTCGCTGTGAACGCTCTCCGGGTAGCCGCGGGGCTATGACCCGCGGCGCCTCGGCAGTCGCCAAACTCTGCC
>CAYRFK010000002.1:63051-74264 GCA_964423465.1 uncultured Verrucomicrobiota bacterium
ACCTTCGCCGGGTAGCCGCGGGGCTACGACCCGCGGCGCCTTGGCACTCGCCAAACGCTGCCGCGTTCGCCATTGCCACAGCACGCCACGTCGTAGCCGTGGCGCTACCTTCGCCGGGTAGCCGCGGGGCTACGACCCGCGGCGCCTCGGCAGTCGCCAACCGCTGCCGCGTTCGCCATCGCCATCGCGCGCAACGTCGTAGCCGTGGCGCTACTTCGCGCCCTTCCCCATCGTGACGAATTCCTCACGGGAGAGGATGCCGTCCTTGTTCGCATCGAAGGTCGGGAAGCGGCGGCGGCCCTCGGCCTCGTCGGGGAACTTGTGGAGGTACTCCTCGAGGCTCATCTTCCCGTCGCCGTTGTTGTCCTTCTGCTTGAACGCCGCCTCGCGGTCGAGCGGGGGCTTTCCGCCCGCCGGTGCGGCGGCGGGCTTTGCAGGCCGCTTGGGCGGCACGTCCGCCGGAGATCCCGCAGCCGCCGCCTTTTCGCGGGTCTCGCAGGGCGGCAGGGTCTTCACCCACGCCAGCGCCTTCGCGGACAGCGACTTCACGACCTCCGGGTTCTCCGCCGCAACGTCGCGCGACTCGCCGGGATCCTTCGGGATGTTGTAGAGCTCGGCCTTCGTTCCGTCGTGGCTCGTGAACAGTTTCCAGTCGCCGTCGCGGATCGCGACCATCGGCGGCATGTACGTCTCGCCCCACACGCGGAACAGCCATTCCCAGTTCAGCGGGCGCGTGCGCGGGCGGGACGCCCCGAGCCAGATGTCGCTGACGTCCTCGCCGTCGGGCTTCACGGTGTCGGGCACCGCGACGCCGGCCAGCTTGCAGACCGTCGGCAGCCAGTCGACGCCGCCGAGGATGCTGGTCTCGTCGACGCGCCCTGCCGTCACCCGGCCCGGCCAGCGCAGCAGGCCGAAGGTGCGGATGCCGCCCTCGTACATGCTGCGCTTGCGGGCGCGCAGCGGGCCGGGCGAGCCGACGCCCGCGTTGGATGCGTTGCCGATGTTGTAATCCTCGGGACCGTTGTCGCTGGAGAAGAAGACGACCGTGTTCTCCGCGAGACCAAGGTCGTCCAGTTCCTTCATCAACCGGCCGATCTGCGTATCGAGATCGGTCAGCGACGCGCAGAAGACCTGCATCTGACTCTTCAGGTCCTTCGCCTCACCCAGGTACTTCTGCATCCATGGCCCGAAGGCGGGATCATCGGCGCGCGGCTTCAGGTCCGCGTAGATGGCAAGCTGCTCGGGGGTCGGTTCGAGCTTCGCGTGCGGGAGAAGGGTCCAGAGATTCAGGTAGAACGGCTTGTCCTTGTTCTCGCGAAGGAACTTGATGCACTCGTCAACGAACAGCGCCGTCGATTTTGCCCGGAAGTACCGGTCCGTCCTTCCACTTTCGTCGAAGAACGACTTGTTGCCTGTTGAATGGCGGACGAAGTCGAAGCCGTACTCGTCCGGCGTCGGCGCGTCCGCGCCGCTTCCAAGGTGCCACTTGCCGACGTGGGCCGTCGCGTAACCGGCCTGCTTCAGCAGCGAGGCGACGGTCGGCACCTTCGGGTCCAGCCAGTCGGGCATGCTGCGCGCCGCGTTCTGCTCGTGCGTGGAAATGTGGCCGTGGATGTGGTGCCGCGCGGGGACATGCGAGGTCATGAAGGCGGTCCGGCTCGGGGAGCAGACGGTGGCGGCGACGTAGAACTGCCGGAACCACGCGCCCTGCGACGCCAGCCGGTCGAGGTTCGGGGTCTTCACGTACGGATGCCCCGCGAAATGCGCGTCGCCCCAGCCCTGGTCGTCGGTGAGAATGAAGATGAAGTTCGGCTTGCGCGCCGGCTCGGCGGCCCCCGACATCCACGGCAGCAGTCCGAGCAGGGCGATCGTCACGGTTCTCGCGATCATGATCCCGTCCTTTCCATCCGCGCCCGACGCGCAGGCTCTGATCTTGGATCAGGCATCAAACGCACGACGGGATCACGCATTGTCCGCCGTCGACGCGCGGCCGCGGGTCGCCTCAGTCGAGGATCAGCGTCCGGGCGCTGACGTACGGATGCGGAAAGAGCTCGGCCAGCGGCTTGGTCGGGTTGTTGGCGAACATGGCCTCCAGGTCGGCCACCATCCTGCGGTCGTACTTCAGGGCGCCTTCGAGGCGGCGTGTGGCGATGTCCTGGACGATAAAGCAGAGGGTCGCGTCGTCGGAGTCCTGCGCGTTGAACAGCAGCCGCTTCGTGGCCGCATCGACCTTCCGCGCGTTCTTCGAGTAGATCAGGTACTTGATGTACTCGACCAACCGCTCGTCGAGCCCGGCCTCCAGGAGGAAGATCCGCTCGATGAGCTCGACGCGTTCGTGGACCAGGTGCAGCTTCAGGTCGATCTGGGTCGGCGCCTCCTGCAGCGAGGCCTGCATGCGCTGAAACTCGTCCACGGCCTTTTCCGGCTGGGACAGCCCCTCGGGCGTCCACCAGACCGCGAACTTGCGCGGCGGGTCGATGTAGAGCAGCGGCTTGTCGACACGGAACTGGAACGCACACGAGGCGCAGGCGACCGCGTTGAGGCGGTTGCCGATCAGGGCGTCGCGAAGCTCGGGATTCTCGCCGACGTTCACCGAGTCGTACAACTCGACCCCGGCTTCCGCCTGGCACTTCGGACAACGGATCGTGTAGGTGCGCGCAATCGACATGGCCGCGGAGTTTCCGGGAAAGCGTCCCAACTTCCAAGTTCCAAGTTTCGAGCCCCCCCCTACAACTCCCACCCCGTGCGGTACTCGCGCTTCACCCAGCGGTTGGCCTCGGCGTGGTTGGTGAACTTGAACGCGACGGGATCCCACTCCAGCTTCGCCTTCGCGCGCATCGCGACGTTGCCGGCGAGGACCATCTCGGTCATCGGACCGGCGTGGTCGAACGAGTTGTCGACGCGCGGCGCGCCCTTGATGGCGGCGATCCATTCCTCCGCATGGCCGGGCGAGCGGGGCATCGACGGCGGCGGTGCGTGGGGCGCGTATTCCTTCTGCTTCGCGTCGGGGATGAGGCGCGTGCCGAGCATGACGCCCTTTTCGCCGACGTAGAGGGACCCGTTGTCCGCATCCCACGGGCGGTCGGCCTCCAGTTCCGCCGGGCGCGGCGGCATCTTCCCGCCGTCGTACCACACGAACTTCAACTCCGGCGCTCCGCCGGCGCGCTTGAAGCGGTAGGTGATGATGGACCACTCGGGGTACATCTCGTGGTCGAACGGACCGGTCTCTGCCTCGACACTGAAGGGGCCCTTCATCTCCTCGAGCGCCCAGAAGATCGGGTTGACCGAGTGGCATGCGATGTCGCCGAGCGCGCCGGTGCCGAAGTCCCACCAGCCGCGCCAGACGAACGGGTGGTAGACGTTCTCACGATTGTGGAAGGACTTGAGTTTCCGGACGGCGTGGTCGGCGGGCCACTTCGCGGCGAACGGGCGCATCGGCGCGGGGCCGATCCACGACTCCCAGTCGAGGCCCTGCGGCACCGGATCGGTCCCGCCCGGCCGCGTGCCGCCCTGGGTCCAGATCGGACGGTCGGTCCAGATGTGGATCTCCTTCACGGTCCCGATCGCCCCGCCGCGGATCAGCTCGACCAGCCGGCGCGTCTCCTCCGAAGCCTGCCCCTGGTTGCCCATCTTGGAGACGACCTTGTGTTTCCGTGCGGCGAGCGTGAGCTGGCGGGCCTCTCCCATCGAATGGGTCAGCGGTTTCTGGACGAGCACGTGCTTTCCGCGGCGGATCGCCCAGATCGCGGCGGCGTAGTGGTTGTGGTCGGCGGTGCTGACGGTGACGGCGTCGATGGACTTCTCCATCGCGTCGAACATCTTCCGGAAATCGGTGAACTGGCGCGCGTTCGGGTGGGCCTTGATGGAGGCTCCGGCGCGGGCGAGATCGACGTCGCACAGCGCGACCATCTCATTTCCCTTCGAAACCTCGGCCACGTCGCCCTGTCCCTTGCCGCCGGCACCGATGGCTGCGATGCGAATGCGTTCGCTCGGCGGCGGCTCGGCGCCGCGTCCGACGACATAGGCGGGCACGATCAGGATCCCCGCGGCTCCGCGGAGGAACCGGCGCCGGCTGACGATGATTTCTCGACTCATGCCTGTATCCTATTCCTTTCGGTCATCCGTATCAGGGCGTCTTGACCTTCTTCTTCCCGCCGCCCTTTCCCGCGCCGCCGCCCGCCTTGGCCGGCTTCGTGTGGCCTTCGGCGGCGATGACCTCCGGCGGCTCGGGGACCTGTCCCTTGTCGCCGGTGTCCTTGATCCACTGCTCCAGCGCGCCGCGCAGCCGTTTCAGGGCGGTCCGGTGTTCCGGCTGGTCCGAGGCGGCCAGGTTGACGGTCTCGTGCGGGTCGGCCTGTGTGTCGTAAAGCTCCTCGTCCGGCATGCGCGGCGCGCAGAGGGCGGCCTGGACGGGCGTGAGCTTCCCCTGCGCGTTGAGTTCCTTCAACAGGTTCCACACGGGATACTGCCGTTCCTTGTAGGCGTTCGGCGCGAGCAGCGGAATCTCCGGCGTGAAGTTGCGGATGTACCGATAGCGCGCGTCGCGGACGGTGCGAATGCGCATCGCGGTCTCGTCGCAGCGGTCGCGACCGCCGAACACGACCTCGCGCGGCGCCTCGCAGGCGGGCCCGAGGAAGATCCGGCCCTCCATCTTCGGCGGCTTCGGCGCGCCGGCGAGGGCGAGCATGGTCGGCGCGAGGTCGATGGAGTGCAGCATGCGGTCATCCACCGTGCCGGGCGTGAGCTGCGCGGGTGCGGGGAAGGCCTTGGGCCAGCGGATGATCAGGGGCACGTGCAGCCCGGAGTCGTAGCAGAACTGTTTGCCGCGAACGTGGGCGGAGCCGTTGTCGCCGAAGAAGACCACCACGGTCGACTCCGCGAGGCCGTCCTTCTCCAGCGCGGCGAGGACGAGGCCGATCTTGCGGTCGAGCTCGCTGGCGTCGTCGAGGTACGCGGCCCAGTCCTTCCGGGTCACGGGATGGTCGGGGTAGTACGGCGGGATCTCGACCTTCGCGGGATCGGCCTTCGGCGGGCCGTGGAACGTGCGGTGTGTCTCGCTGAAATTGATCTGGGCGTAGAACGGCTGGTGCGACGTGAGATCGTCCCACTTCGCGGAGTCAAAGGGCTGCCCGTCGTACGTGAAGTTCCAGTCGGTCTTTCCGGTCCCCTTGAACCCGCAGGAGGGCGGCAGCTCGCGGAGATTCGCGGTGAAATAGCCGGCGGCGCGCATCCAGTCGGTCAGCACGCGGACACCGTCCGGCAGCGCGTAACTGTCGTCGCGGTGCGAGCGGTGGTTGTGCGCGCCGATCGTGGTCGCGTACATGCCCGTCATGAACGACGAGCGGCTCGGCGAGCATACGTGGCCGGAGAAGAAGTGCGTGTAGCGGACGCCCTCCGCGGCGAGCCGGTCCAGCGCCGGGCTGGTGACCTCTTTCGTACCGTAGCAGCCGAGGTGCGGGCCGAAGTCCTCGCCGATCAGCCACAGGATGTTCGGCCGCTTCGGGGCATCGGCCGCGAAGGCCGCGGAGGCAAGAGTCAGCAGGCCGAGCCCGGCGATGCGGATGGTGGCGTTTGTCATGGCGCTCTCCACAGATACAAGGCCCATCGTAGGCCCCGCCGGAGGCGGCGACAAGCATCGCGCGCAGCGTTGCGCACAGCGTGTCGCGGCGATCGCGCGCAGCGAGCCTCGCGTTCACCGCTTCCGGCCACGCCGGCCGGCCCTCCACCCCGGGCGGGGCGCCGGGGGACACACTTTATAAACTGTGTCCCCCGGCGGAGGAAAGTGCGGTCAGGGCCGCAGCCAGGTGACGATCTCGTCGAGGGACATGCGGCGCTCGGCGGGCGGCGGGCGCGAGCCGGGATCGAGCGGCCAGCCGAGGGTGATCACGGCGACGGGCCGGATGCTCCGCTTCCATCCGGCGATGCGGCGGAGCGGCGTAGCTTGGATCCAGCCGATCCAGCACGTGCCGAGGCCCGCCTCGGTTGCGGCGAGCACGAGGTGCTCGCCGGCGATGCCGATGTCGACCCAGGGATAGTCCACGCCCGACACCGAGGCGCCGAGCACGTGGGTGACGATGGATCTCTCCATGCCGAGGATGATGTGAACCGGCGCGTCCAGCGCCCATTGCATGCCAAGGCCCGGCAGGAAGCCCTCCTCGACGATCCGCCGCCGCGTCGCGGCATTCTGCGCAACCGCGAACCGCCACGGCTGCCGGTTGCAGGCCGACGGCGCCAGACGCGCCGCCTCCAGCACGCCATGGATCGTCTCCTCCGGGACGGAATCCTTCCGGTAGGCACGGCAACTCACCCGCCGCGCGATGACATCCATCACGCTGTTCCCCTGCGTCGCCGGTTGAGTCATACCCCTACCCTACGGGGTTTCGCGTAACACGCAATAGGGCCGAGAGGTTCCGGGTGTCAGATCGGCCCTCGGACCTCGGATCGCGGACCTCGACCTTCATCCTCCTCCCCCGACCTCCGACTTCCGACCTCTGACCTCCGTCCTCGGTCCTTCCTTCCCGCTTGGAAACCGGAACGAAAAGCGGGATGCTCCGCGCGAACGCGAAACGAAGGAGCGGACATGAAAACGGGATGGTATCTGGCGATTCTGACGGCGGCCGGCGCCATGGCTGCCACGGCGGCGGAGAAGACGGTGATGGATGTCGGCGAGCGGCCGGAGAGCATCACGCGGGGATGGAACGGCGACTTCTACCTCACCGTCATGGGCGGCGAGGGCAACGGCGACGCGGTGATCAAGCGGCTCAAGGACGGCCGCACCGAGGTTTTCGCCAAGGGCATGGACGAGCCCAAGGGCATCGCGTTCGTCGGCGGATTCCTGGTCGCATCGGACCTGAAACGCATGTGGAAGATCGACGAGCAGGGCCGCGCGACCGTTCTGGTCGGGGAGAAGGACTTCCCGCACCCGGTACTTTTCCTCAACGATGTCGCCGCCGCGCCGGATGGAAAGAGCGTCTTCGTCACCGACATGGGCGATAAGGACCGCATGTTCGGCCCCAACGGGACGATGTGGCCGGTCGACAGCGAGGGGGCGAAGAAACTGCGCTCGCCCGGCTACGTCTACCGCGTCACGCTCGACGGCAAGGTGAGCGTCGTTGTCGATACAACCCCTGTGATGCCCTGCCCCAACGGCGTCGGCGTGGCGGCGGACGGCAGCCTGCTGATCGCCGAGTTCTTCCACGGCCGGATCCTTGAACTGCGCGACAACCGGCTGCGCATGCTGGCGGACGGCCTGCGCGGCGCCGACGGCATCGAGCAGGCGAAGGACGGCTCGATCTATGTCTCCAGTTGGATCCAGGGCAAAGTCTGGAAACTCGAACCCGGCGGGAAGAACCCGCGGGTCATCCTCGAGGGCCTCCAGTCCGCCGCGGATTTCTTCCTGGATGAACCGGCACGCCGGCTCATGATCCCGGACATGAAGGCCGGTACGCTCACCTTCCTGCCGCTGGAATAGTCCGGGCGCCGGGCGCATCGCCGCGCCGACGCGAAGATACTCGGCCCCGGCGGCACAAGGCCGCCGGGCACCGGCAGTCCGTGGCGCATTTGCTTTCGACAAGGTCATTCCCGGGGCTTGAGAGAAACAAACGATGGCCGCATACTGTGCGGCACTGGGCTGGACAGGGATACGATCGAACGCAGGAGACGCTCATGGAGAAGCTTTTCGGTACGGACGGGATCCGCGGGCAGGCCAACCGGCATCCGATCACGCCGGAGATCGCGCTGCAGGTGGGCAAGTCCATCGCCCGCGTCTTCGGCGCCTCGGGCCACGGCAGCCGGCGTGCGGTGCTGGGCAAGGACACCCGGCTTTCCGGTTACATGCTTGAAACCGCGCTGACCAGCGGCCTCGTTTCGATGGGCATGGATGTCTTCCTCGTCGGTCCCCTCCCCACCCCCGCCGTCGCGCGGCTGACGAAGTCCATGGGCGCCACCGTGGGCATCATGCTGACGGCGTCGCACAATCCTTACGACGACAACGGGATCAAGATCTTCGATCACGACGGCTTCAAGCTGTCCGACACCGTCGAGGGCGCCATCGAGCGGCACGTGCTTGGCAGCGAGGTGACCAGCGAGCACATCCGCAGCGATGTGATGGGCAAGGCCTACCGCATCGACGACGCGCGCGGACGCTACATCGAGTTTGCGAAGGGCTCGATCGGCAACCTCAGCCTCGCCGGGATCAAGGTCGTCCTCGACTGCGCCAACGGGGCGGCCTTCAAGATCGGCCCGTGGATCTTCGAGGAACTCGGGGCGGACGTGATCAAGAGCCACGACGAGCCGGACGGCTACAACATCAACAACGGCTGCGGCGCCATGCATCCGGAGACCGTCGGCGCCCTGGTCCGCGAGCACAAGGCCAGCGTGGGCATCGCGTTCGACGGCGACGCGGACCGCGTCATCTTCACCGACGCCTCCGGCGCAGTGGTCGACGGCGACCGCATCCTTGCCATGTGCGCGCTCGACTTCAAGGCCCGCGGCCTGCTGAAGCGCGACACGCTCGTCGTCACCACGATGAGCAACCTCGGCCTGCACGAGGCGATGGCTCGCCACAACGTCCGGGTCGTCACGACGGCCGTCGGCGACCGCTACGTGATCGAGCGCATGCGCCACGACGACTTCAGCCTCGGCGGCGAGAAGTCGGGCCATGTCATCTTCGGCGACTACGCGACGACCGGCGACGGCATCATCACCGCCCTCCAGGTCCTGCGGCTGATGAAGCAGACCGGTCTTCCGCTGAGCGAACTGGCCGGCTGCATGGTGGAGTACCCGCAGCGGCTCGTCAGCTTCACCGTGCCGAAGCGCCGTCCGCTCGAGGACATGCCCCGCTACCAGGAAATCCGCAAGGCGGCGCAGGAGGCGATGGGCGACGCGGGACGGATCGTGGTGCGCTACTCCGGAACCGAGGCCAAGCTGCGGGTCCTCGTGGAGGCGCGCGACGCGGGCATCGTGGATCTGTGGACCGACAAGCTTGTGACGGTGCTCAAGGAAGAGACAGCCGGTTGAACGTCCGCCCCGGCGGACGGGAGGCACGACAATGTGCGGAATCGTGGGTTATGTGGGACCGCGCGCGGCCCCTGAACTGCTGATCTCGAGCCTGCAGCGGCTCGAGTACCGCGGCTACGACTCGGACGGCATTGCCGTGCCCGACGGCAGCGGGGCCCTGGCGGTCCTGAAGAATCCCGGCAAGGTGCGCACGCTTGGCGACCGCATGCGCGCGGAGTGGCCCGCCGCCCTTCTGGAAGGCGCCCATGCCGGCATCGCCCACACGCGCTGGGCGACGCACGGGCCGCCGACGCAGGTCAACGCGCATCCGCATTGCGACCAGTCCGGCCGCATCGCGCTCGTCCACAACGGCATCATCGAGAACTACGCCGACATCCGCCGCCAGCTGGAGGCGCAGGGGCACACGTTCCTCTCGCAGACCGACAGCGAGGTTCTCTGCCATCTCATCGGCGAGTACTACCGCGACGGCGACCTCCTGCAGGCCGTCTGCGCCGCGATGCGCCATGCCGAGGGCACGCTGGGCATCGCAGTCCTCTGCGCCGACCAGCCCGACCGGCTCATCATCGCGCGCCGCGGCAGCCCGATCGTCATCGGGATCGGCGACAACGAGACCATTGTCGGCAGCGATGCGGCGGCGATCGTCGCGCACACCAACCGGGTCATCTATCTCAACGACGACGATGTCGCGATCGTCACGGCCGGCGCGGTCGAGGTCCGCACCGTCCAGAACGTTCCCGTCTCCCGCGAGATCGCCCGACTGGAGTGGGACTCCGAGGCCGCCGAAAAGGGCGGCTACGCCCATTTCATGCTCAAGGAGATCTTCGAGCAGCCCGACGCGATCCGCAACAGCACGCGCGGCCGCCTGGACGAGGGCGCGGGCACGGCCAAGCTCGACGGCCTCACGATGACCCCGCGCGCGATCGCCGAGATCGGCCGCATGGTCATGGTCGCCTGCGGCACGTCGATGCACGCGGGCCTGGTCGGCCGGTTCTTCTTCGAGGATCTCGCCGACCTGCCGGCGGAGGTCGAGCAGGCGGCCGAGTTCCGCTACCGCAACCCGATCCTGTCCCCGCGGGATCTCGTGCTGGCGATCAGCCAGTCCGGCGAGACCGCCGACACGCTCGCCGCCGTGCGCGAGGCGAAGCAGAAGGGCGCCGTGGTCGCGGGCCTCTGCAACGTCGTCGGCTCGACGATCGCGCGCGAGACCGGCCGCGGCGTCTACCTCCACGCCGGCCCCGAGATCGGCGTCGCCTCGACGAAGGCCTTCACGTGCCAGGTTTCGGTCCTGCTCATGATGGCCCTCAAGTTCGGCCGATGCCGGCGGCTGTCGCGCGACCGCGGCCTGGAAATCTGCCGCGCCATCGCGGGGCTTCCGGAGATGGCCGCACGTGTGCTGGAGCAGAACGACGCGATCGCGAAGATCGCCGAAAAGTATGCGGCCGTCCGCGACATCTTCTACATCGGCCGCGGGACCATGTACCCGGTGGCGCTCGAAGGCGCGCTGAAGCTGAAGGAAATCAGCTATATCCACGCCGAGGGCTACCACGCCGCCGAGCTCAAGCACGGCCCGATCGCGATGCTCGAGCCCACGGTGCCGGTCCTCGCCATCGCCACCGACACGCCAGGCCGCGAGAAGATGGTGGGCAACATCCAGGAGTGCCGCGCCCGCCACTCGCCGGTGATCGCCGTGGTGAGCGGGGATGACGCGCAGTTCGACGGCATGGCCGCGGACGTGATTCGGGTTCCGGCGTGCCCCGCCCTCACCGCCGCCGTGCCTGTCGCCATCGCGCTCCAGCTCTTCGCCTACCACGTCGCCCGGCTGAAAGGCTGTGAGATCGACCAGCCCCGCAACCTGGCGAAGAGCGTGACGGTGGAATAGCGCGGCAGGCGGAGTTCCAGGTTCACAGTTCACGGTTCACAGTTGAACCTAGAACCGTGAACCTTGAACCGTGAACCTTCCTCAATCCATCGGATCGAACTTGTCCGTTCCGACGTAGCAGATCGGGCAGGTCCAGTTCGCGGGCAGCTGGTCGAACGGCGTCCCGGCCGGAACCCCGTGCTCGGGATCGCCCTTCTCGGGATCGTAGACGTACCCGCAGTTGATGCAGATGTAGCGCATGGGTGCCGCCCAGTATGCCCGCTTCCGGCCCCGTGTCACGTCCTGACTTCCGTTTGACACTATTCTGATGTTTTTG
>CAYRFK010000003.1:0-35753 GCA_964423465.1 uncultured Verrucomicrobiota bacterium
CGCCGGCTACAGGATGCCGTCGTGGAGGTGCACCGTGCCGGTCGCGCGGTGACGGAAGGCGCGGAAGTTCAGACGCGGCTCCGCGGTGAACTGCCAGATGTCGTAGTCCTCCAGCGGCCCCGGCGCGAACCACGCGGGGCGCGCATGGAGGAAGCCGTTGGTCGACGCCTCGCGCGCCGTGCGGGCGGTGAGGAGGGTCAGCGCGCCCTCGCGGCTCATCTTCTCCCAGAAGTCGTCGTTGGGCGCGATGACGGCGAAGTACTCGAATTCCAGCGTGAAATGCGGCGAGCGCCAGTACCACGAGTGGACCATCTCCACCCCCGCCGGCTTCGGCCCTTGGAAGATGCGCTTCCAGTTCCCGGGATCATCGCTCCATATCCCCGACCGCCTCCCGCACCCGCCGGCCGCCAGCGCGAGCACCAAGGCCGCCAGGCATGCCGGGAACCACCGCGCAGAAATCCGTCTCATCGAGGGACGCACCTTGTCATGATCCAACACACCACACGCAACGGGGTCATGGAGACGGTGCCGTGGACACGGTCACGTTGTCCACGAAGAACCGCACGCGGTCGTGGCCGTGGGAGGCGAGGCCGATCCAGTGGACGGTGCGGAACGTGTCGCGTAGCGGGAGGCCGTCGAAGACCTGCGGCGCAGCGGCGCCGGGGAGTCGCACCTCGAGCCGCCAGGTGCCGGTGCGCTGCGGGCCGATGCCGACGGACATGACCACGCCGGCCCACTCGTTCAACGGCACCTTGAGAAGATCCTTCCCGGCGGCATGCAGCGTGCCGTCGCCGCGGATCTGAACGTAGGGACCTTCGTGGTAGCGCCCGACGTCCTCGCGGACCTCGAACTCCATCGTCGCGCCGGGCTCGACGCGCACATCCGCGGCCGCGCGCAGGACGCCGGAGGTGAACGAAAGGCTTCGGTAGAGGTGCGGAAGATAGGCCTCGCCGCCGGGGCCGTCGCGGAAGCACAGGCTGCGGCGTCCGCCGGCCGCAGTCTCCTCCGTGACGATCGCATCGAACTCCTTCGACGCCGCCTGTTGTTCGAACTCGGGCCAGCGTTGTCCGACGGCCTGGTGCTCGAAGTCCTCGCTGAGGCTGTACGGCGGCGGCGGCACGGCCGGCGGATAGGCGCGCGGCACCGGCGGAAGGCCGGCCAGCTTCGTCCCCTTCGTGATGCGCCCGGCGGAGGCGGGATCGAATCCCGAGATGCCGCGCGCGGCGGCCGCGGCGCCGGGCTTCAGGCGGAAGTCGCAGGCCGCCGCGTCGACAAAGCCCGGGTCGGCGACCACCGCGCCCGGCTCGCGCGCGCGCCAGGCGTCGAGAGTCTGTCCCTTAAGGAACGTCACGGCGGCCGTCGAGCCGGCGCGCCAGTAGAGGTTGCTTCGGAAGACGATCTCGTCGTCGGGGTCGTGCGCGAAGAGCGTGTCCCAATCGCCGATGAACACGTTGTTCTCCAGCGTCAGCGGGCCGAGCCGAGCCGGGTTGGAGAACTGCATCATCGCGTTCGTGCCCCACGCGAGGATGTTCCCGCGGATCGTGTTCTCGCGACAGGCGTGCGCGTGGAACGGCGCGTCCTGGGTGCGGTAGACGAGGTTGCCGGTCTCGAGGAATTCGCTGCTTCCCTCGTCGAAGTAGAGGCCCCAGCCGCCGTAACCGTTGCACACGCGCGACACGTCATGGATGTGGTTCCCCGCGAGCACGCTGCCGGGCTGCCGGCCGAGCGTATAGATGCCGCCCATGTCGCACAACACGCTCTGGCCGAGATGGTGGAGGTGGTTGTTGAGGATCCGGTTGTTCCCGCAGGGTGTCGCGTTGGTGTTCCATTGCCAGCCGACGGAGACCGCGGAGTAGTAGAAGTCGGAGACGTCGTTGCGCTCGACCAGGGTGTCCGCCCCGAAGCCGATCCACACGCCGATCGCGGCCGGATGGACGCGCCCGCCGCTCTCGATCCGGCAGTCGCGCACGACGCAGCCGGTGGCGAGGTCCGCGGAGTTCAGTCCGCCGATCTTCACGCCGCCGGCGCCGAGGTCGACCATCTCGCAGCGCTCGACGCGGCAGGATTCGCATCCGCCGGCGAACTCGACCGCGTAGCCGGCGGTGTGGCGGACGATGCAGTCCTCGATCGTCACGTGGCGCGCGGCCGTTGCGACGAGCGCGCCGGGCACGACGGCCTCCGCCTGGCAGAACGAGTAGCCGTTCTTCGGCAGCGTCCACGCCGTGTGCGCCAGCGTGAGGCCGCGGAAGACGACATGCTCGACGAACCGTCCAGCCTTGCGGTCGCCGGCGAGCCGGATCAGCACATCGAGCCGCGGCGCGACGCCGATGGTCGTTTCCAGCCGCTCGCCGGGCATCGGGACGTAGTCCACCACGCCGGCGGCCGCGTTGTGCATCCAATCGCCCGGCCGGCCGAAGGCGGAGGCGGCGTTCTCCACGCGATAGCGCGTGATCCCGCTGATCTTCGTCATACTTTCGGGATGCCACGTCCCGCCGCGCAGATGCACGATGTGCGCCGCGGGATCGAAGGATTCCACCGGCAACCGCGACATGCTCCAGTTGTGGAGCAGCAGCACCTCGGCGCCTTCCTGCTTTGCCCACGCGGGGTCGAAGTCGCCGTCGTGCGCCTCGAACGCGGTTCCGTTCGTGACGTCCGCGCCGCGCGCAGCGAAGTAGTAGCCGTCGCGGGGGAGAGTGGGGCGGAAGCGGCGCTGGTCGTTGACATGGAACTGCGCGAAGGACCAGCCGCCGTTCGTCGCGCCGTCCACCGCGGCCCGCCAGCGGCCGTTGCCTGAGTCCTTCCAGCCGGTGACGGGCACGCCGCCGCTGAGGATCGGGGTCTCGCCCGGCGCGGCCTCGAAGACCAGCGGGGCGGCGGCGGTGCCGGAATCCGCGGGCTCGAGGACGAACGTGCGCGGCAGGCGATGGATGCCGCCGCCCACGCGGATCACGATGGGGGATGTCCGCGCAGGCTGCGCTGCGCGCAGGGCGCGGGCCGCGTCCCGCGCCCGCTCGAGCGTGGCGAAGGGTCCGCTCGTCGCAGCGTCGCTGCCGTTCGTGGCGACCTGGAAGTCCGCCGCCTGTATCGCGGTTGCCGTCACGAGCGCCATTCCGATGATCTGTCGCATGTTCGTAGGGCTCCTCCCGGCATCCTACCCGGCCGCGACGCCCTGCGGAAGCCGGACCACCGGGAGGTTGTGTCCGCGGGGGTTGCGGGTACACTGGGGCGATCGGGAGTGCTGCGTGACATCGATCGTCGAGTTTGATTTTGCCACGAAGAAGGACCAACCGGTCGGCCTGGCCGACATTGCGGCGGCGCGGGCGTCCGGGCGATTCTGCTGGATCGACGCGGCGGCGCCGACGGAGGCGGAGATCGCGGAGCTCTTCGCGGCGCTGCCCGTCAACGAGGACGTCCACAACGAGGTGCTCGGACCCGACCGCGAGGGAAGGATCGATGTCTACGAGGACGCGCTGCACTTCTCACTCACCGAGATCCGCATGCGCGAGGGGGAGATGCAGACCGCCCATGTCGATGTCGTCATGGGCGCGGGCTTCCTGCTGACCTTCCACCGGCGCGAGGCGGAGTTCCTCAAGCGCATGCGGCGTACGTACCGGGAGGATTTCATCCAGTTCAGCCGCTCGCACGGCTTCCTGCTTTACGAACTCGGCGACCACCTGCTCGACCAGCACCGGCGTGCGCTGCAGGAGGCGACGGATGCCGTTGAGAACGTACAGATGCGCCTGTTCGGGGCGGTCGACGACCGGATCTTCAAGGAGGTGGCATTGCTGGCCTCCGACCTCAACAGCCTTCGACGCGTGCTGCTGGGCGCCCGCGAGGTGTTGCACGAGATCGCGGCCCGCCGCTCGCCGTTCATCCCGGAAAGCACGCAGCCGTTCCTCGACCGCATGGCGGGCACGACGGAGCGGCTGGTGGCCGACACGAATGCCAGCCGCGAGTTGCTGCACGAGACGCTTAACCTCTACCTCGGCATGGTCAGCCACAAAACGAACCGGATCGTCAACCGCCTGACGATCCTGAGTATGATCTTTCTCCCGCTGACCTTCCTCTGCGGCGTCTACGGCATGAACTTCGAGCGAATGCCGGAACTCACATGGGCTTTCGGCTATCCGGCCTTCTGGATCGTGGCCGTGGGGCTCGCCGTCGCCCTCCTTCTCATCATGCGCCGCGCCCGGTGGGTTTGAGCGGAGAAGGGGAGGTTCCGGGCCGCGCGCCCCTTTGGGAGGGAGGCTGGATTGGAGGGCGGGGCGCGCGGCGCCGGAACTCGAAGTCTAGTACTGGTAATTCACCGGAACGGTGCCCCCGGTTCCATATTCCACGGCACCGCCGGGATTCAGACGGATCATGGGAGGACCCTGGTTGGTGAGCGTCGCCAGCATCGGGGGCGCGGCCGGGGTCGGGACCGCGGCGGGCGCGCGGCCGTCCGCATACATCGAGACGGGCGCCGCCTCGGGCGCCTCTACAGCAAGGCCCGGAACGGGCATCGGAACGATGCCGGGGCGGAGGAAGCCGAGGCCGATCACGACCAGCGTCGCGGCGGCTGCCGACCAGCGGACGGCCGGGGTGAACCACTCGCGAAGCGCGGCCGGGATCCATGCGCGGCCCGGCAGCGTGCCGTCGATCTCCCCGCGGACGCGGGCGGCGAGGCGGGTCACGAAATGGGCGTCGGCCTTCTCGTTCCGCTTGAACGCGAGAAGATTGCGGACCGCCGCATCCCGGGCGGCATAGGCCCGGCAGCCGGCGCACCCGGCCAGGTGCGCGCCAACGTCCGGAGAAGGCGCTGCCGCCTCCGCCGTGGCAATCTCGAACCGGATCTCTTCGCAGGTCATGGTGCAAACTCCGCAAGTTCGGCTTGCAGAAGCTGGCGGGCATAGAACAACCGGGACCGGACCGTACCGACATTCAGCCCCAGGGCCTTCGCGATCTCTTCATGCTGCAGGCCTTGGACGTCGTGCAAGACCACCACGCTTCTGTGTTCTTCCGACAGCGTCTGCATCGCAACGTTCAATTTCTTTTGGAGCTCCGTGAGCGACACATCGCGGACGGGCGATTCGCGGGCCACCAGTTCGACGTAGGCGGGGTCGCGCTCCGCCCCCTCGTCCAGGTCGTTGAGGCTCATCTCGCCCTGGCGGCGCTTGCGGCGCTGGAGGTGGTTGAGCGTGGCGTTCATCGCGATGCGATAGAGCCACGTGGAGAACGAGGACCGGCCGCCGAACGAGCCGAGGGCGCGGTAGGCCTTCACGAAGACCGTCTGGACGATGTCCTCTGCGTCCTGCTTGTGCGAGGTCATGTTATAGACCATGCCGTGGACGCGCGACTGGTAGCGGCGGATGAGGATCTCGTAGGCCCGGGTGTCGCCCTGGCGCGCGCGGTCGACGAGCTCGGCGTCCGGAGGTCCGCCGTCCTCGGGTTCATGTCCGGCCCGGGAAGCCGGCGCTGGAGTGCCCCTGTCCATTCCGCGCCGCCTGTCAGTCCGCGACGGGCGGATCAGCGGCGGGCGCGGGCGGTTCCGGCGCGGGCGGCGCTTCCGAAAGCTCCCGGGCGGCGGGAGCCTCGGCGTGCGTGGCATCCTTGGGGGATGCATCCCGGGCGCCATGAACGCGGCCGCGAGGAATCGAGAGGGCGCCGTCGAAGAACTCGATGACGTGTCCCTTCTCGATCAACCAGCGGAGGTGGCCGAGCAATTCGTTGCGGGCGGTCTCGTCGCCGGCCTGCTCGCCGAGAACGTCGGTGGCCATCTGGTCGCGCTGGACGCCCGGATGTTCGACCAGGTAGGTCAGCGTGTTGCGGATCGGCGCGATGGCGCGCTCGGCCACGATGGCCGTCGGGGCGACGGACGTGACGAACGTATGATTCCCGCCGGCCTTGAAGAAATGCATGCCCATGTGCCGGAGCGCCGGACGCAGGGCGATCATCATCGTGAGCGGGAAGCGCTGTTCCTTCGTCCACGCCTCGCGGAGCAGGCGGCGGATGGCCGGATCCTCGATGTCGCGCGCCACGGTGGCCGGAACGACCACGCGGTGGGTTTCGCGGATCTTTGCCGGGCCGATCTTCGACTCCAGGGCCTGCCGCGCCTCCATCCACCGCATGGGCGGCGATTCGGGTTCGGATTTCAGGATGTACACCTTGCGCTTCGAGTACTCCTGCTTCCACTGGTCGATCATCGCCGGGTCGTGGACCATCTCCAACTGGCCGCGGTACTCGTCCACCGACAACCCCGGGAAGAGTTCCGCGTGCGTCTCCGAGAGGGCGGCGGCAAACCCGTGGTGGTTGGGCGGCCCGAGGAGGCGTCCGCTCTGCCGGCAGCGGGCGATGCTGGTGAAGTTGCCCGTGGGGGCCTCCTCGGTGACCTCGCGCATTTCCAGGTAGGCCTCGGCATGGCGTCCGACGAAATGGCGCACCGCGGCGTCGCGCGTCAGGAAGACCTGCTGGCATTCCGCGCACTGGAGGAAGTGCGGGGCGGCGGGCGCGGAGTCGCCGGCGGACGGATGGGCCCGGTGCAGCTCGATCTTCACGAGATAGAACTCGGACTTGCTCAGGAAGATCTCCGCGATCTGGGCCAGCGGGAAGGCGCGCCGCGTGGCGTGAACGCGGTGAGCCACGGCGCCGAGGCGCTGCCGTTCGGGAAGGAAGGCGACGTCGGCCGGAATGCGCGGCTCCGGCGGGGCGGACGGCCACCGCCGCGGTCCGTTTCGATCGCGCGGGCCCTGGCCGTCCGTCCGGGCGGCGGGCGCGGGTGCGGATGCGGGCACCAGCGGGCGGGCGGTCGCAGGCGCGCCGGAGTGCGGCACGCGAAACTCGCCGCGGGGGGACTCCGCGCCACGCCGGCGGGATCTGTCATCGCGGCCTCCGCGGTCGCGTCGCGGCCCGCCGCGGTCGTCGCGCCCGTCGGAATCCGACCGGCGTCCGCCGCGGCCGCGATCCCGGTCGCCGCCGGCCGGCCCGTCAAACGACGCGTAAGGATGCTCGGTCGGAGCCTTCCGCGCCCAGGTGGGAACGAAGTTCAGATCGAGGACCACGTCCTCGCGCGGCGGGCTTGGATTATCGTCAGCCATAGTTCTATCCGCACCCCCATGTGGGGGCGACCGTCATCGTCGTCCGCCGGGCGATTTCCCGAGCAGACGGTGATGACGCATAGGAAACCCCATCCGCGGCCCGCTGTAAAGGCACTTCGGGCCGTTTGGGCGGAAACTCACGGGCCGCAGGGACATTGAAGCAGGGGTTGTATCCGGTATAGTGTCCCTTGGTCGGGCGGCGGCCAGGCAGGAGGATGCATCGAGATGAGCCGGGCACATCCCGTAATTCCGGAAGGGCAGATGGAGAAGTACTCCTCGGCCAGTACGCTATCGGACATGGAGATCTTCGTATTCCCGGAACTCCTTTACTCCCTTGTTCTTGCGAACATCATGTCGCCCAAGATCTGGGAGTGGCGGGCGGATCCGTGGTTCGCGAAGATGGACCGCATGACCCCCTACCGCCGGATCCTGCGGCTGAAGCAGTTCGTGATGGACCACTACGAGTTCAACCTCGATCTCGACACGTGGGGGCTCACCACGCAGGAGCGGGAACTGGCCCGGTTCCGGCCGTTCATGGATGAGGACATCATCTCCCGAAGCAACGCGCTGTTCGGCTACGAGGGGGACAAGTACTACTTCGACATGGACATCCGCCGGCACTTCGGCCTCGACAAGTACGGGCGCGAGGTCATTCCGTACTGGAAGACGGAGACGGTTGAGGCGATGGACGCCTTCCGCTTCAAGGACGGCTACCGGACGGGGGCCGGGGAGTGCGTGTCCCTCTCGACGCTCTACGCAGCTGCGCTTTTCGTCGTGTGCGGCATCCCGCTCGACGACATCTTCCTCATGGGTACGCCGCTTCATTCGCAGAATTTCGTCTTTGCCGGTGACGGCGTGCTGACCAACAACCGCCGCCTCGTCACCAAGTCAATGTGGTTCAACGGCACCGAGCTCACACGAAAGGCGCAGCGCGCGCTCCGCCACGAGCAGGTGACGGTCGTCGCCCACCGCACCGGCTGGATCCATTGCGTGTACCCGGACGCAACGATCGCGCCTCAGGCCTACGCGCGACTCACGGACGGATTGCACACGTTCCTGCGGACCGACATCACGCTGGAGATCCTCCTCAACTTCCTCCGCGACGCCCCCCAGCGGCAGGAGTGCTTCCAACTCCGCCACGAGCGACACGGGCGGACCCTCCACATCGCGGCCGAAAAAGTCTACCACTACGAGCACGGCAGCCCGTACAAGGTGAGCGACGCCACGCGGGAAAAGCTGCTCGCGGAGATCGATGAGGACGAGTTCTTTGCGGCGCCGATCGAGGGCCGCGTGGTCATCAACGATCTCGAGCCGTTCTTCCGCGGCCGGCGCGTGGATCCGGCCGACGAGAACTCGGTGCGCGGGCTGATCGAGCAGGTCCAATGCCACCGTTTCCAGGCGCGCCGGGCGATCGAGGAGATGGTGAGCTTTGCCTGCCTCAAGCCGCGCATGCCGGAAGAGCCCGTGGCGCCGCGCCGCTTCACGCCCGGCCCCGCGGTGGATCTCGAGCCCGGCCTGGAGCGCGCGGCGGTGGTGGCTCGGCTCGAAGCCCAGCGCGCGGCGAACCCGGTCGTGGACCTCGCGTTCTACGCCCTTCGCGACCTGTCCCGCACCGACTGGGCGCCGTTCCTCGGGGCGGCCATGGGGCGGAGCCCCGTGTGCGTGAAGGGAGCCGAGGCCCTCGATGACGACGCCTTGGAGGCGCGGCTGCGGGAATGGCCCGACGAATCGATCTATGACGGTCCGCGCTGCGCGCAGCCCGACGAGGTGTGGAACTACCGGCGCGGCGACGGACTGGAGAAAGCCCTGTGCATGGCGGCCGTCCTCAAGGCGCGGCGGCCGGGCACACCGATCGGGCTGCGCGTCGGTCCCGACCGCGTCACCCTCACGGCCGGTTCGCGCGAAATCGTCTGGGCGTCCCGCAAGGGGTTGGAAGGTTCGGTGGAACTCTGACCGGAATTGCGGGCTTGAACGCGGCTTGCGGAACCCTATCCGCTCGGGCGTCGCAGACGCATATGGCATTCCGTGGCACCATCCGAATCCTGGCTTGTCTCGCCGTCGCGCTCCCCTGCGTGTCGCGGTCCGCCGCAACCCCGGATGCGCGGCCGGTGCTTCGCGTTCTGAACTGGTCCGACTACATCGACCTGGACGCGGAGGCTCCGACCAACTCGCCGATCGCGGACCGTTCGCCGTCGCTCCGGCGGTTCCAGAAGGAGACCGGCTGCCGTATCGAGTATTTCGAATTCGACGAGGCGGCCGAGATGAGCGCCCGGGTGATGAACATGCCCGGGTTCTTCGACGTCGTCATGGCGTCGCAGGACGATGCGCGCCAGATGATCCGTGCGGGGCTGTCCCGCGCCCTGCGCCCCGGCGGCGCCGACGGTCTTCTGCCCGAGTACGCCCCGCTCGGCACTCACGGGGAGGAGCGTCACTTCGTGCCCTACCTGGCCGGCGTGCTGGGGCTCGCGGTGCGAACGGATGCCGGGCGCCCGGCCGTGCGGGGCTGGGCGGATGTCTTTGCGCCCCGCGACGGGCCGGGGCCGCGGGTCGCCCTCACGGCCTGCCCGTTTGAACAGACGTATGCGGCGCTGAAGTGGCGCGGGCACAGCCTCAATACCACGAACCGGAACGAACTCGCGGCGGCGGTGCGGGCGCTGGGCGAACTCCGGCGCGGCGGACGGCTCGTCCTGACGACCTCCGACATGGAGGCGCTGGGCACCGCGCTGATCGACGGCCGCATCGACGCGGCGATGATGTATTCCACGGACGCCGGCACCCTCATCGAGGAGCATCCGGAGGCCCCCCTGCGCTTTGTGATCCCGGCGGAGGGGGCTGAACTCTACATCGACGGCTGGATGGTTCTGGCGTCATCCCGGCAGCCCGTCCTGGCCGCACGGTTCGTCGAATTCATGATCACCCCGGACGTTCATGCGGATGTCGCCGGCTGGCTGGGCGCGCGGGCGACCTCGGCCGCCGCCATGGCGCGCCTGCGGGAACGCGAACCGGATTTCGAGTCGTCGCCGACCCTGGCCCCGCCGCCCGCCGCCGCAGTCGGATGCGAGGTGCCGATGGTCGTGGCCCAGGACATTGTTCCACTCTGGACGGGCACCATGGGCGGCCCGCTGTCCAAGGAGACGCGCCCGTGAGGATCCGCGCACAGCTCCTGACGGCTTTTGTGCCGCTGATCGTGATCGCGGCCGGCGCGGTTGGCGTCCTCGCCCTCCGCGCATCCTACCGGCTGACGGGCGAGACCGAGGAGGTCGTCGAACGCGTCTTCTCGCTTCGCATGACCGCCGAGCGTTCGCTGCGAAAGATGACCGCGTTGCTCGACGAGAATCGCAGGCGGGATTACGAGTATCTCGCCCGGCAGGCGGCCGCAACCCTGGACCTGTCCCACCGCTACCTGCGAAAAGAGGCCGCCGTGCTCGCCTCCTCCTCGTTGGTCGCCAGCTACCTTGAGGCCAACGAGGCCGGCCGCGAAATGCTCCAGCCCCAGATCGTGCGCCGGCTGCACGAGATGGTGACGCAGTTCGATTTGCACGGCATCTGCCTGCACGATGCCGGCGGCCGTGTCTTGGTGCCAAGCCACCGGGATGCGGAGGCGGCGGATAGTCTGGCGGCCGAGTCGGCCTGCTGCGACTGGCTCCGCGCGAATCTGGACGAGGCGGCCCGCGGTCCCCGAACGGTGCTGCTGGCTTCCCCTTCCGCCGTCGGCGCCGCGGGCCTCTCGGAGCCGATGCTCGTGATGAGCGCCCCGTTCCGGCGCGGATCGGGCAGCAGCGACAATGCCGACGCGCCGGCGGTCGCCTACCTCGTCTTCCGCATGAGCCTGCACCGCTTCTGTGAGCCCGTACTTGCGATCGAAGGCCTGTCGCGCGCCGCGATGACGATTGAAAGCGACGGGGCCGTCCTGTTCCGGCATGCCGAGGGCGCGGAGGACCGGCCCATCGAGAGGAAACCCGGACTTCCGTCCGCGGAGATCGCGGCGCTCGACGGGCAGATCCGCATCCGTGTGGAGGCCCTGGAGGCCCCGATCAACGAAACCGCCGCCGCGATCACAACCCTCATGCGGGACGCCGGGTCGCAGAGTGTCCGTCTCGACAGGCTGGCCCGTACGGTCGAGCACAAGGTGTTGACGTTCCGTGAGCGGTTCGCCGTGACCATCATCCTCGCCCTTCTGCTCGGCCTGCTCGTCAGCATCTACCTCGCCCGCCGCCTGGCGATGCCCCTCGTGATCCTTTCCGCCTCCACGGGCCGCATTGCGGGGGGCCGGCTGGACGAGCCGCTCCGCACGGACGCCGACGACGAGATCGGGGACCTGGCGCGAAGCGTCGACCGGATGCGAAACGGACTGAAGGACTCCATCGAGAATCTCGACCGGAAGGTCGCCGACAAGAGCCGCGCCCTGGCCGAGAGCGAGGCCCACTTCCGCGCCGTCTTCAACCAGTCCGGTGTCGGCATCCTGCTGTGCACACCGGACGGCCGCATCCTCGACTCGAATCCCGCCCTGCAGGAGATGCTTGGCTACACGGCCGGCGAACTGACCGAGCGGAGCGCGCGGGAAATCACCTATCCCGGCGACTGGGAGGAGGAGGAGCGCCGGATCGCACAGATGCTGGCCTCCGGACGCGAACTGGGCCGGATCGTGAAGCGGTACATCCGCAAGGACGGTGAGACCGTATGGGTGGACCTCACGGCGCGGCTCCTGCGCAACGAGGACGGAAGCCCGCGCATGTTCGTGGTCGTTGCGGCCAACATCACCGCGCAGAGGCGCGTCGAGGAATCCCTGCGGGCCAGCGAAGAGGCCTACCGGCAGCTCTTCAGCGAGATGGCCGATGGCTTCGCGCTGCACGAGATCCTCACCGATGCCGACGGCCGTCCCGTCGACTACCGCTACCTGGCGGTCAATCCAGCCTTCGCGCGGCTGACCGGCCTCCAGGAATCCGCCGTCGTCGGACGCACGGTCCGGGAGGCCCTCCCCGGCGTCGAGCCGATGTGGATCGAGACCTTCGGGCGCGTCGCGCTGACCGGGGAGCCCGCACACATCGAGGATTACGTCGCCGCGCTCGGCCGGTGGTACGACGTGCGCGCCTACAGCCCCGCCCGCGGCCGGTTCGCCGTCGTCTTCGCCGATGTCACGGAGCGGCGCAAGGCCGAGGAGGGGAAGCGCGCGATGGAGCAGCAGATGCTCCAGGTGCAGAAGCTGGAGAGCCTGGGTGTGCTGGCCGGCGGTATCGCCCACGACTTCAACAACCTCCTCATGTCCATCCTGGGCAACGCGGACCTCGCCCTCTCCGAACTCCCGCCCCACGGGAGCGCGCAGGAAAGCCTGACAGACATCGTGCGCGCCTCGCGCCGCGCCGCCGACCTGTGCCGACAGATGCTCGCCTACTCCGGCAAGGGCCGGTTCACGGTGGAGCCCGTGAACCTCAACGACCTGATCGAGGAGATGGCGCACCTGCTCGTCGTCTCCATCTCCAAGAACGTCAGGCTGCAGTGCCGTTTTGCGGACGACCTTCCGTTCGTCGAGGGCGACGCCACGCAGCTGCGGCAGATCGTCATGAACCTGATCACCAACGCGTCAGAGGCTGTCGGATCGGGCGTCGGGTCTGTAACCCTCGCCACCGGCGTCGAGGCCTGCACCGCGGAGAGCTTCGCCGACACCGTCACCCGCGAGCGTCTCCCCGCCGGCCCCTATGTGTTCGTCGAGGTCGCCGACACCGGATGCGGCATGTCGCCGGAAACCCTCGCGAAGATCTTCGACCCCTTCTTCACCACCAAGTTCACCGGCCGCGGACTGGGGCTGGCCGCCGTGCTCGGGATTGTCCGCGGCCACAAGGGCGCGATCCGCGTCCGCACCGAGCCCGACCGCGGCACATCGTTCCGGGTCCTGCTGCCCATGCGGGGCGGGCCGCTTCCGGCCGTGCCCGCTCCGGCGCCGGAACGGGTCGAGCCGCCACCGCACATCGCGGGGACCATCCTGCTGGTGGACGACGAACCGGGCGTCCGGCAGGTCGCCGGGCGGATGCTGACCACGGCGGGCTTCCAAGTGCTGACCGCGGCCTCCGGCGCCGAGGCCATCGAGATCGTCGCCGCCGATCCCGCGCGGATCACCTGCGTGCTTCTCGACCTGACCATGCCGCAGATGGACGGCGAGGAGACCCTGATTCGGATGCGCGCCATTCGCGGCGATCTTCCGGTCGTCCTTTCGAGCGGCTACAACGAACAGGAGTCCACCCAGCGCTTCGCCGGTCGCGACCTCGCCGGCTTCATCCAGAAGCCGTACGTCCGCGCACAGTTGATCGCCATCCTCCGCACCGTGACCGAGCGCCTGGCCGTCCGCCCGCCGCGCACCTGATCGACACGCCCGCCGCCCCGGGGAGCGCGGTGCGGTCGGAATGAATCCAGCCCGCCCGCGCCCCCCGGGGTCGCCGGTTCAACACGCCTGGCGCATCGGCCGGCGCTGCGCCGACGGCTGTGAACGGGCCTGCGGAGCCGCCGGAGCCGGGCCCGACTCGTCCGCGCCCTCCCCGCCGTCCCCGCCCGCGCCCGAGAGGAACCGCACCCGCTCGGCCACGACGCGCAGCTTGCTCCGCTTGCCGCCCTCCGGCGTCTCCCACTGGTCGTACTGCAGCTTGCCCTCGACCAGCGCCGGGGATCCCTTTCGCAGGTACTGCGCGCAGGCCTCCGCCTGCTTGCCCCAGACGGTGACGTCGACGAAGCAGGTCTTCTTCACCTCCTCGCCCGCCTGGTTCTTGTAGCGCTCGTTCACCGCCAGCCCGAGGTCGATCACCGCCTGCCCCGCCGGCGTCTTCCGCAACTCGGGGTCCCGCGTCAGGTTCCCCGACAGAATCACCACGTTCACCGTTCCCATGGCCATGCTCCTTCCCGTGTCCGCCGCGCGTCCCATACGCCCGGTCTCATCCATGGGAAGAACATTGCGGATCGCAATTCCAAAGAATGCGGGTAATATGATGCACGGCAAACAGCAACGCAGGAGGCAACGACCATGGCCAAGTCCCACGATACGAAGCGTGCCGCGAAGAAGGCCCCCCAGAAGACCCTGATGGAGAAGCGCCAGGCGAAGCGCGACAAGAAAAACAAGCCGGCAGCCTTCGGCGTCTAGTCGGCGGCGGCTGTCGCCAGCGCTTCGAGTTCCTCCCAGCGCCGGTAGCATGCCTCGAGCTCGGGAACGATGTCCTCGGACCGTTTCCGCGTGTGGGCAATTTCCTCGGGCGGGCCGCGGTAGAGCGCCGGATCGGCCAGCCGCGCGTGAAGGTGGTGCTGTTCGTCCTCGAGGGTTTCGATGCGACCGGGCAGTGCGTCCAGTTCGCGCCGCTCCCTCTCCGTCATGCGCTTCGGGCCCGGATCTCGCTTGCGCGGGGGCGGAGGCTTTTTCTCCGGCGACGCGGGCGGGAGTTTGCGCTGCACGGCCCAGTCGTCGTAGCCGCCGACATACTCGTTGACGTACCAGCCCTCGTCCGGCCCCAGCCACTCGCCGGGACGGTCGGGGGAGTGCTTCTCGAACGCGAGCACGCCGGTGACCACGTTGTTGAGGAAGGCCCGGTCGTGGCTGACGAGCAGCACGGTGCCCCGGTAGGCGTCGATCTGCTCCTCGAGCATCTCCAGCGTGTCGAGGTCGAGATCGTTGGTCGGCTCGTCGAGCACCAGCACGTTGGAAGGCTGCGCGAACAGCCGCGCGAGCAGCAGGCGGTTGCATTCGCCGCCGGAGAGCGTGGCCACGCGCTGGCGGGCCCGGTCGGGTGCGAATAGAAAATCCTGCAGGTAGCCGATGACGTGCCGGCGGGTGCCGTTGATCTCGACCGTGTCCCGCTCCGCGCCGATCGTCTCGATGAGCGTCTTCGCCCCGTCCAGCTGCCCGCGGAGCTGGTCGGAGTAGACGATCTGCAGATTCGTCCCGTGCTCGATGGCGCCCGTGGCGGGAGCCAGTCCGCCCGGCGTATGCGCATCGAGCAGCAACCGCAGCAGCGTCGTCTTGCCACAGCCGTTGGGGCCCAGGATGCCCACCTTGTCGCCGCGGGCGACCAGCAGGTTGACGTCGCGGATCAGCGGCCGCCCCCCGAAGCCGAACCCGACGTCCTTGGCCTTCAGCACGACCTGCCCGCCGCGCGAGGCCTCCTGGATGCTCATCGTGACCCGCCCCTGCCGCTCGCGCCGGTCCCGCCGCTCGGAGCGCAGGGCCTCCAGCGCGTGGATGCGGCCCACGCTGCGCGTCCGCCGCGCCTTCACGCCCTGGCGAAGCCAGGCCTCCTCCTTCTTGAGACGGCGGTCGAGGTCCTTCCAGGCCAGCTCCTCGGCGTGCAGGAACTCCTCCTTGCGCACCAGAAACGTGTCGTAGTCGCACCGCCAGTCGCTCAGATGGCCGCGGTCGAGTTCCACCACGCGGGTGGCGAGGCGGCGCAGGAAGGAGCGGTCGTGCGTGACGAACAGGACGGTGCGGCAGGCGCGCAGGAGGTACTCCTCGAGCCAGGCGATGGAGTCGAGGTCGAGGTGGTTGGTGGGCTCGTCGAGCAGCACGAGGTCGGGCTGCCCCATCAGGGTCCGGGCGAGGAGCACGCGCCGGCGCGTTCCACCGGACAGCGTGGCGAAATCCGCCTCCGCGTCGAGCTTCAGGCGAGAGATCATCTGCCGCGCGTCCAACTCGCCGGGGCCGTGCGGGGCGTCGTCATCCCCCGGCGCAACGATGTCGAGCACCCGGCCCTGCAGGTGCGTGGGCACCTGCTGCGGCAGCCGGCCCACGCGCAGGCCGGGGCTGGAGACGACTTGTCCGCCGTCGGGCTTCGTCTCGCCCGCCAGCACGCGCAGCATCGAGCTCTTCCCGGTGCCGTTGGATCCGAGCAGGCAGATACGCTCCCCGCGCTCGATGTGGAACTCCACACCGTCGAGGAGGGGCGGTCCGCCATACCCAAGGGTGGCGTCGATCAGACTCAGCAGGGCCATGGGGATCGATGATACCGCAAACGCCGGCCGTGCGCGATGAGCGCCCTCATCGCGCATCCTGCGCCCCCGCCCGGCCGTGCGATGCGGGGGGGACACACTTCACAAAGTCTGTCCCCCTGTCGGGCCCTTCGGGTTCAGCGTGCAGGTTCGCGCGAGTGATCGCCTGCGTCGGGCGCCGCGCCGGACAGGAGCAATTCGGCCAGTTCACGGATCAAGGGGTTGCGATGACCCGAGGTCCTTGCACGCCGTGGACGCCAGGACGCTCTCGCGCAGCTTCGCCATCTTGGAATCGACGGTGCTCCCCTGAAATCCATCTAACCTCGCCGTCCGCTTCCATCCGGTCGTAGTCCGCCTTTCGATGGTCGCGCCCTATGTACAGGAGTGCCGAGAGGGCCTGAACGTCATTGGTGGATCAACCTGGGCGAGCAGTGCGATCTGCCGCGATCGCGGGCTATCCCAGAGGCGTTGGTCCTCAAACTGTCTGAGTCCTTCGAGATACGATTGGTATTCGCGCAGAGATGCCGGAGACTGCTCTTCCCACCCAACCCAGACCGTTTGGGTTGACTGGCCGATCCCCGTGCACCCAGCCGCTCCGAAACAGAGCGCCAGTAAGGCACTCATGCGGTGCGACTTCATCTTCAATCACCCCCGGTGAAGGATGGAGTTGGTGGGCTGCGACATCTCTTGCGTTGCCGCGGCGAAGGCGGAGGGGTCGGCGTTGGGGAGGAGCATGGAGTCGATGTAGGCGGACTCGAACTCCGGGCGGAGGTTGAGTTCGACGGGCTCGGCGGCACGGAGGATGCGCTCGAATTCCGCGGCGGCACCGGGGCCGCCGAGCGCGAGGAGCGCACCGGCGAGCGAGCCGTTGCCGATGACCTCGATCTTCCCGGCGGGGAGGTCGGGCAGCAGGCCCATCCACGCGGCGTGGCGCAGGTGGATATGCCGCGCAAACCCGCCGGCGAGGATCAGGGTCTCCAATTCCTCCAGCGTGCGGCCGGCGGTGGCCAGCATGGTGGAGATCCCCGCGTGGATCGCGGCCTTGGCCTTCAGGATCTCCGCGACGTCCGCCTCGGAGACCGTCAGCGCGTGGCCGGTCGCCGTCGCCTCCGCAGGCACGACGCGGCACGCGTGGATGTGCCGGCCGCGGTGGTCGGCCCGCGCGTCGAGGCCGGCCGCGCGGAGGCGGTCCATGTCGAAGCGGCCGAGCGCGTCGAGGAGGCCGGCCTTGAACGACTGGGCGACGATGTCGATGATCGCCGACCCGCAGAAGCCGGCCGCCGGCGCGCCGCCGATCGTCGTCCACTCGGCCTTCGGCCCGTCCACCCAGCGTACGTGATCCACGGCCCCCTCGGCCGCGCGCATGCCGTGGCGCAGCCCCGCGCCCTCGAAGGCCGGGCCCGCCGCGGTCGCGGCGCACAGAAGCCGGGTGCCGTCCCACAGCAGGATCTCGCCGTTGGTGCCGATGTCGACCAGCGCGACCAGCCCCCTTCGATCGAGGAGGCGCGCGGCGCAGGCGTCCGCAACCAAATCCCCGCCGACGTGCCCCGTCATCGAGGGCAGCACGTCGACGACCGCATTCGGGTTCACGGCGAGGCCCAGGTCGCGCGCCCTGCATTCCGGATGGCGGCGGCGGACGGGCTGGAACGGCATCGCGCCGATCCCGGCGGGCGGCAGCCCGAGAAAAAGGTGGGCCATCACCGTGTTGCCGGCGGCCGTCACGCGGACGATCTCCTCCGGCGCACACCGGGCCTTCGCGCACAGGTCGCCGACCAGTCGGTTGATCGTGTCGCGAATGACGAGCGACTGCAGTTCGACGAGGCCCCCGGGCGCCATCGAAGATGTGATGCGCGCCGCCACGTCGTCGCCCTTCCGCATCTGCGCGTTGTAGGCGGACGCCCGTCCGACCGCGGCGCCGGTCGCCAGGTCGGCCAGCAGCGCGACGACGGTCGTGGTCCCGATGTCGACCGCGAGGCCCAGGTGGCGGGTCGTCCCGGCCGGCGCGACGGCCGTGACATCGACCCCGCCGCAAAACGGTCCCCACGAAACGTCGAGGCGGGGGCCTGCGGCCAAGTGCGTCGGGAGTTCCCGAGCGACGGAGAGATCCGTCACCGCCGCCGCCGGACCGCCGGCCCCGGCGAGAGCGAGATCCAGCCGTTCAACGTCGGAGGACGCCGTTTCCCAGCCGCCGTCGGGCACGGCGACCGTCGTACGCCCCTGCACCGGCGTCCAGTCGAACGGCGGAAGCACGAAGTCCTCGGCGATGCTTGCCCCCTGTTCGATAAGCGACTTCCCGGGGATCTCCACGACCGCGTCGTCGGAGACGGTCCGCGTGCCGCAGGCGAGCGCCCGGCGCGGAGCGCCCGGTTCCACGCGGAACTCGGCGCCGCGGATGGCGAACGTGCCCTCGTGGAGGATGACGGCGCAGCGGCCGCATGCGCCGCGCGCGCCGCAGGCCGTATTAAGGGGGAGGCCCGCAGCGAAGGCGAGGTCGGCCAGTGTAGACCCGGGCGGACCCTCTTGGATGCGGATCTCGCCGCGGACCCGGAAACGCACGCTCATGAGGCCGGCGCGATCGGGAGGCCGGTCAACCGGCGATGCCGAGGCACTTCTCCACGGCTTGCACGGAGGCTCCTGCATCCTCGGCGTAGCCGTGCGCGCCGATCTCGTCGGCGTAGGACTGTGTCACCGGCGCCCCGCCGATGATCACCTTCACGCCCGGGCGGGTCTTGAAGTGGTCCGCAACGGTCTTCATGTACGGCATCGTGGTGGTGAGCAATGCGCTCAGAAGCACCGCCTGCGCGCCGTCGTTGACCGCCTTCTCGAACTTCGCCACGTCGACGTTCACGCCCAGGTCGATCACCTTGAACCCGGCGCCCTTGAGCATCATCGCGACGAGGTTCTTGCCGATGTCGTGCAGGTCGCCCTTCACGGTGCCGATGCAGACCGTCCCCAGCGGCTTGTGGCCCGCCTTCGTCACCAGTGGATCGAGGATGTTCAGGCCGGCCTGCATCGCGCGCGCGCCGATCAGCATCTGCGGCACGTAGACTTCGTTGCGGGAGAACCGTTCGCCAAGTTCCCGCATGGCCGGGATCATCGACTCCATCAGCAGCTCGACGGGGCTTCCGCCCTTGGCGAGTTCCGCGTTGACGATATCCTCAACGTCCTTGCGCTGACCTGTGCTGACCGCCTTGAAAAGAGCCTCGTTCTTCGCCATGACCAGTACTCCTTGTGCCCTGTGCGACTACACCATGTCCCCGGGTTTTTCCACGGTCGTATCCTGCAAAATGTCGGTCATGCGGTCCAGCGCCGCCTGGATGGTTGCCATCTCCTCGCGGATCCGCTCGAAGCGCAGCGCGTGGTCGATGCGGAGCTTCTCGAGGTAGCGCTTGCGGTCGAGAACCTCCTCCATCGTGACCTGGAGGCGCTCGACCTTCTCCTTGAGAATCTCCTCGGCCGACGCGTCGATGGCGCCGGGGCCCAGAAGTTCCGTTTCGGATCCGGGCGCGCCGGACATGGACTGCTCTTCCTTGGTCGGAACCTGCATGCGCTGGCCGCAGTCCGTGCAGGTGACGACGAGTCCGGCACCGCGTTCGTCGATGCAGAGACTCTTCCCGCATTGCGGGCAGTCGAAGAGGATGTCGCGATCCGACACTCCGGCAGACGTGGCGTCTTGGTTCATGGTCCAGCCCTCTGATTCCGGCGCAAAGGTATCGCCGAAGAGCCTCCCCCACAAGTCAAACCCGACGGAGATGGAAACGGCGCCATCACCCGCAGTCCGGGAACCCGGGCGCGGACGTCGGGCTCCGCCGCGGCCTCGAACAGGAGCTTGAGGTTGGGACCGGCGTCCATCGTGACCCAGACCGGGAGCCCCGCGGCGCGCCAGCAAAGGAGCTGCGAAAGGGCTGCGACCGATTCAGGAAGCCAGTAGAGAACCGGCGGACGCGCCGCGATGGCCGTCGCGTGCATGGCCGTGGCGTTGCCCTCGGCCGTGCGGCCGAGCCGGTCGATGTCGCGCGCGGCGAGCGCGGAACGGACGTCCGCGAGGTCGCGGTCCACGACGGCGGGCCAGCCGGCATACAGCGGCGAGGTGTCCACCGTGCGCCGCATGCCTTCGCGGGAGCCGGTCGGCTTGGGCTGTCCGCTCACGACCCACAGGCCCACGCGCAGCTCCGGCCACGCGGCGTCGAGCGGCTCCCCGTGCGAATCGGAGCCGTCGGGCGAACGGCCTGCGCGCCATTCAACGAAGCCGTCCCACAGCGACCGGCACGCGCTGCCGCTGCCCAGTCGCGCGAGAATCGAAAGGTCCCCGGGCCCGAGCCCCCACCCCAGCAGACTGTCGAGCGCACGCACGAGCGCCGCGAAGCCGGAGGCGGACGACGCGACGCCCGCGGCGGTCGGCACGGAGTTGACCGAGTCGACGGCGAATCCGGGGCAGGCGGGCGAGCGGAAGAGATTGAGAAACTCAGCGAGACGCGTCGCGGCCGGAGCGCCGGGATCGACGGTCTCCCCGTTGAGCCGGAAGGCGTCGCGGTCCGCGGCGGCGACTGTGGTCCGCGTTCCGGCGTCGCCGAGCGAGACCGACAGGCTGCCGGTCACCGGGAGGTTCAGGTCCGCATCGCGCTTGCCCCAGTACTTCACGAGCGCAATGTTGGCCGGCGCGAAGGCGGTGGCGGAGGCGCCGGGAACGGACGGGCGGCCGGCGAGCACGGCGGCGACGGCGGCGCGGCGGCGGATGGAGGCGGTGGCGCTCATGCATCCGTCTCCACGACCAGGCCCTCCGGGCTCACGGACACGGGGATCTCCTGCCATGCCGGGGGCGGCCGGGACGGACGGCCCAGCGCGACAACACAATCGCCCAGGCCCGATCCGGAGATCTTGGCGCCCAGCACGCCCGGGTCGGCGCGCAGCGCGTGGATGATGGCCGACAGGGCCTCGTTGTTCACGCCGATCGCATCCATCAGCCCCTGCGCCACGTTCATCAGCGCCCCGACGCGCGTCCAGTTGGCCTGTTCGATCGCCATGGTCGCCTCCTCGGCGACGCGGTTCATGGTCTCGTAGACCGAGTTGAAGACGGCCGGCATCGCGGCACGCGAGGCCTCGACGCGGCGGATGACCTCGGGCGTCGGCGTCTTCGCCCCCGAGTACACCAGCGTGACCGCCGGCGTCTGCGCAATGCGGCGGATCGCCAGCGGATCGGCCCGGTAGGCGACGATGCCGCCGAACGTGCTGGCGGCGGCGTCCGCCCCGGAGCCCGCCCCCTGCACGCCGCGAATCACGTCGCGGGCCGTGCGCACCAGCGCCTCGCGGGGCGGCGTGCGGCCGCCGAAGGCCGCCAGCGCAGCCAGCGTGGCCACCGTGACCGCGGCCGACGAACCCAGTCCGATGGTGGGGGGGAACTCCGAATCGATGTGAAGGTCGAACCCGCCCGGCAGGGCGGCGCCTTCGTGGCGGAGGGCGGCCATGACGAACCGGAAGGGCTCCGACGGCGCGGGGGCGTCGAGCGTCGTCTCGTGCCGCCCGAGGGCCGATTCGACGGTCACCCGCCGGTCCGCGCGCGGCGCAAGCCGCACGGTAAGCCGCGCCGACGCCGCGCAGACGATCGCGCGCTTGCCGTGGAGCACGGCGTGCTCCCCGAACAGCATGAACGATCCCGGTGCCGATGCGCGAATCATGTGGAGGTTATAGCACGCCGGCCCGGCGGTTGGCGGCATCGAAAGCCGGGATCGGGCGCCTCAGAAGATGCGGCCTGTTTCACGCCGGAGTTCGTCGCCGGGCATGGGGCCGTCGTCCGCGGGCGCCCGGATCCGTCCGGGGGGCGGGCGGGGCGTCTTCGGTTCCACGGGGGCCGTGGCGGGGGCTGGATCCGCGGTCTTCGCCGGCGGTGCGGCCCTTTCGATGCCCGGGCGGGCGGCGGGCGCGGGCGTGTCTTCGGGCGACGGGGCCTTCCGGCGGAAGGGCCAGCGGAACAGCGAACCGCCCTGCATGCGTTTCGCGCGGGCCTTGAGGAGGAGCAGCTTCTCGGCGGGATAGCCGTCGCGCTCGAGCAGCGCGATCATCTCGTTGGCGAGGTACGGCTTGTCCGCGACGGTGGCCATCTCGGCCCGGGTGGCGCGGGCGAGGAAGACGGGGTGCGTGAGCAGCAGGCGCTTGAGCAGATTGGATCCGCTCTCGGCGCGGTAGGGCTCGGTTCGCTGGAAGAGCAGCGGATTGTCGCCCTTCACGGCATGGCCGAAGTGCGACTGGATGAACCCGACCTTGTAGTATTTGCCGGCGATCTCCAGGTTGATACCGGGCGCGTTGGTGACGTTGCTGTGCGAAAGCTGGCCGATGTCGCCGAACGGGTAGGCGAACACGTCGGCCTCATCCGCCCGTTTGAGCTCGGTGACGATGGCTTCGCGGCTGGCCCGGTATTCATGGACCAGGCGCGCGCGGTATTCCGGCTCCGTCTCCTGGCGGCCGGCAGCGGGAAGCCACAGGCGGTTGGCGAGCGGGTGGACGACGTGTCCGTCGCCCAGCGCCGGCCGAGGATCGTGGCCGTCGAAGGCATGGCTGCTGAAGTGCCAAGTCCCCTCCTCCTGACACCGCCGGAGCGTTTCCCACCCGGCGATGAAGGGATGGTCTTCCTTCACATAGCCGACGGGGACGTGCATGGTCATGGGAACGCCCAGTTCGCGGCCCAGGGGCGTGCCGTAGGTCATGGCGTCGCGGCGGGCATCATCCCATGTGACACAGGCCACCCGCTGCGGAACGTGCCGCGCAAGGTCCTGCGGAGCCTCGCCCTTTTTCAAGAGAGCCGGGATGTCGTGCGCGGAAACGAAGGTGTAGCCGGCCTCGCGGAGGGCGCCGATCTGCTCCCGGAGGATCTGCACGGACGGGATCTCGGTCCAGTCGCTGACTCCGAGGCCGTGGTAGAGCAGGACGGCCACGGCGCCCGAGGCTCCGGCCCGCTCGAGGCGGTCGAGCGCCGCGAATGCGTCGTCGTAGTCCATGGCCGCGGCCTCCATGCGCGCCTCGTGGTACCCAAGGTAGGGATCGGCAGGATTGAACCGTCGTACCCGATCGAGCCAGCGTCCGGCCTCCGCGTGCCGGCCGGTCGCCAGGGCGGTTTCAAACAGCCCGCGGCACGCCCGCACGTTTTGCGGATTGTAGGTGGAAAGGACGGTTTCGAACGACTCGCGGGCCCGCGCCCAGTCCAGCGCCTCGATGAACAACTCGCCCAGCAGGAGTCGCACATCGACGTCGTAGGGGTGCAGGCCGAGGTAGCCCTGCACAAGCTCGACCGCCTCCTGGATCGAGAATCGGTCGGGCTGCGTCTCGCGAAGCGTTGAAATGAGGTTCGCCGCACGGAAGGCGAGCCGCGCCTTCTTCTTCGGATCCGTCTCGATCTTGAGCAATCGCTTCAGATAGCCGAGCGCCTCCTCCCGGTGGCCGCTGCTTTCCGCCACATCGGCCAGCGCACGCAGGATCATGGCGTTCTCGGGGTATCGCTCGAGATAGGCGGCGGCGGAGCGGACGGACTCCGCGTCCGCGGTGGCGTAGGCGCGGGATGCGATCTCGCGGGCTTCGGCATCGGCATCCGCCGGACGGTCGCGGCGCACGCGCGCCCATAGCGCGGAGGCCTGGTCGTATTCGCGGTTGGCGAAGAGTGCGGCGGCGAGCTCGCGGCGGAAGTCCGCCCGGTCCGGATGCTGCGCCACCAGCGTCTTCATGGTGGCGGCCGCCTCCTCGATGTGCCCGAGCCAGCGGTATACGCGCGTCCGCTGGAAGAGGGTCTCGACATCGTTGGGCGCCAGCTTCAATGCACGGTCGAAGGACTCGAGCGCGAGAAGCAGCTCGTTCCGGGCGGCGCGCACCTCCCCGATCCATGCGTGCGGCTCCGCGCGGTTTCCGACGGCGACGCCGTACCGGGTCCATGTCGCAATGGCCTCGTCCGCGCGCCCGGTCTTCCAGTGGATGAGTCCAAGCACCTCCCAGAGGCGGGCCACGTCCGGCGTATCGAGAATCGCCGCCTCAAGCCTTGTTATGGCCCCGGCGGGATTCCCCGCAGCCTCAAACGCGAGGGCCTCGCGGACGGCGGCGGGATCGCCGGCTGCCCCGGAAAGGGGCCGGGCCATGGGCGCATCCACGCGGACCGCAGACGCCGCGTCGTCGGACGCGGGCTCCGCTGTGTAGAGATCCTGCGCCCCTGCGCGGAGGACCGCGAGACAGACGGGCAACGCCAGCCGGGAGAGCGCCCGACGAAGAAATGTCCGGGCAACCATGTCGTTTCCTCCAAAAATACCGCGACCGCCTCAGACGTAACGAAAACTACTCCGGCCGATGAACTCCCGCAAGATCGAGGTCGGGGGAACGTGGCCGTACGGAAGCGTGAGGAAGCTGTCGAGAAAGGCCATCAGCCGGCGCGCCTCGGCATACTGCGCGTGGAACGGCTTGACCTCCTTCAGCAACGGCTCGGCCAGCGGCTTGAGAACCGCCAGTTCGTAGTCGAGGGCGGAGTTGAAGGCGACCTCGGCCTCGTTCTGGAACGGGAAGATCCAGCGCTTCTCGCCGCGGCGGACGCTCGGCCACATGCCGAGGGTCCTGAGCGCGTTGTGGCCCCGGAACTGGTGATCGCGGACGAGGCGCCGCAGCAGGCGGTTGTCGGTCGTCGCGATCCGGTTGTGCACGTCGAGGTTCAACTGCGTCAACGCGCTGACGTAGATGCGGAAGCGGTGGGCGGCCGGCAGGGCGGAGCCGAGCCGCGGATTGAGGCAGTGGATGCCCTCGACGAGGACGAGCTGGTCGGGCTCGATCTTCAGGGTCCGGCCGCGGTACTCGCGCCGACCGGTGGCGAAGTCGAAGGACGGAAGATCCACCTGCTCCCCGCCGTCGAGCCGGGCGAGATCCGTGTTGAACAGCTCGAGGTCGACGGTCTCGATGTGCTCGAAGTCGAGATCGCCGCTCTCGTCGCGCGGGGTCCGCTCGCGGTCGACGAAGTAGTCGTCCACCGAGATCGCCACGGGCCGCAGCCCGTTGACGCGGAGTTGGACGGCGAGGCGCTTGGCGAAGGTGGTCTTGCCCGACGACGACGGGCCGGCAATGAAGATCCAGCGGGTGCCCGGCTGCCGTTCCAGAATGCGGTCGGCAAGGCGCGCGACGGTCTTCTCGTGCAACGCCTCGGCAATGCGGATGATCTCGTCGGCCTGGCGCTCGGCCACCAGCCGGTTGAGATCGCCGACGGTCCGCAGCCCGAGGATCCGCCCCCATTCCTTGTGCTGGGCGAAGATGCGGAAGAGGTAGGGCTGGGGATCGAAGGCGGCGAGGGCCGGGGCGCGACCGCGCTCGGGAAACTGCAGGACGAAACCGGGCGGATGCGGAATGAGGTCGAAGTGGCCGAGGGCGCCCGCCCTGTCCGCCAGCACGCCGTGCGCGAGGTCGGTGAACCCGGCGCAGTCGTAGATCACGACCTTCGGCGGATTGCGGAAGCGGAGCAGGTCGCACTTGTCCGGCTGGCCGGCCTCCTCGAAGCGCTTGAGAGCGCCGGCGTAGGCGATCTTCCGGCGCTCGATCGGCACGTCGGCGCCGACCAGCCCGCGCATGCGGTCGCGAAGGCTGTCCAGCGCGCCAGCCGGAAGGGCGCCCCCGGCGGCCGGTGTGAGCGAGCAGTAGAACCCGGATCCCAGGGAATGCTCGACGGCGAACCGCGCCCCCGGGTGCAGTTCGCGGACGGCCTTCGCGAGAAGGAACGCGACGGAGTTGCGGTAGATGCGCCAGCCGTGGCCGTCGCACATGGTCAGCAGCGTGACATCGCTGTCGATCTCCAGCGGGTAGGACAGCGTCACAACCTCGTTGTTGACCAACGCGCCCAGCCAGGCGAGTCCGTCGGGCGGCGGAAGGCGCGCGCAGAGGGACCGGACCGGCATCCCGGCGGGCAATTCAAAGGGTTCGCCACCCTGAAGGCGGATCATGATCCCGCGGGGGGCATCCTCGTTCATCGGACGGTCCCTCCTCCGGCGCCCGGCGGGCGCAGCATCACTTGATGCCCAGTGCGGGGTTCGTCTGGCGGCCCTGGGGGGTGTAATTGCGATGCCATTTCTTGTCCCAGATCATGGCAAGGTCGACCCGCTCCGCGTGGCCGTCGCAATAGCTCATGACGAGGGCCTTGCGGTGACGGTCGAGGATCCAGTTGCTCGCCCCGGAGAGATTGGCGGGCCACGCGACCGAGCCGATCGCGCCCGTGTCGTACCAGCATCCGTCCGTGAAGGCCGGCGTCGTGGTCCCTGTCTGCGAGAGGCTGAGATAATCGTTGGCCGCCGGCGTCCTCGCCGCCAGGTGGTAGTTGATGGCGATACTCCCAACCCATCCGTTGTACGTCCACGCGCGGTCGACGGCGCCGCGGGCGGTGTTGGGGGTGGTGGCGTTGGGGCACAGCCGTGCCTCCGCCCGCTGGCCGAGATTCATGTGGAAATCGAGCGAGACCATCCAGTTCGTTCCCAGCCCGGTAATCCGGTTTCGGTTGGCCGTCGAATACTGCTGGACCGCCTTCGCATGCTGCCCGAGGTTGTTCACACAGTGCATGTCCTTGGCCTTCGCCAGGGCTCCGGACAGCGTCGGCAGCAGGATGCCGATGAGGATCCCGATGATCGCCACAACGACCAGCAGTTCGACCAGCGTAAAGCCACGGCGGACTTCAGGTTTCATGCTTCACCATCCCCGGGGCGGCCTTCCCGCGCCCGGTGTTACCCTACCACCCGGCCGCGGGCGCGTCCACGCCGGCGATTCGCGCTTGAATCCGGCCGAAAAATGGGGATACTTCGCACTCCCGGCCGCAATCCGGCGCCCGCGCATTCGTACGCGCCCGGCGAACGGCGGCTGGTAATCTGATGAAGAAACAAAACTCGCCCGAACTGGAGACGATGCGCCACAGCGCCGCGCACGTCATGGCCGCGGCCGTCTGCCGCCTCTTCCCCAATGTCCGCCTCGATATCGGCCCGTCGACGGAGGACGGCTTCTACTACGACTTCGACCTCCCGCACCGGCTCGGCCCGGAGGACTTCCCCGCCATCGAGGCGGAGATGGCGAAGATCGTCGCGGAGGGCCACCCCTTCGAGCGCGTGGAGATCGTGCGCGACGAGGCGCACCGGATGCTGGAGGAGCGCGGGCAGACCTACAAGCTCGAGCGCCTCGCCGAGATTCCCGCGGGCGAGACGATCACCCTGTTCAAGAGCGGCGAGTTCATCGACCTCTGCCGCGGCCCCCACGTCGCGAGCACCGGGAAGCTCGGCGCGTTCAAGCTGCTGACCGTCGCCGGATCCTACTTCCACGGCATCGAGACCAACCCGATGCTGCAGCGCCTCTACGCGACCGCGCAGATGACACAGGCCGATCTCGACGCGCAGATCCAGCAGATCGAGGAGGCGAAGCTCCGCGACCACCGCCGCCTCGGCCGCGAGCTGGACCTGTTCAGCATCGAAGAGTCCGTAGGCCCCGGCCTGATCCACTGGCACCCGAAGGGCGCGCGCGTGCGCTGCCTCGTCGAGGACTTCTGGCGCCAGGAGCACTTCCGCGCCGGCTACGAACTGCTCTACACGCCGCACATCGGCCGCGCCGGCCTGTGGGAGACCTCGGGGCACCTCGGGTTCTACCGCGAGAGCATGTACGCCCCGATGAAGATCGACGAGAACGAGTATTTCATCAAGCCGATGAACTGCCCGTTCCACATCCAGATCTATCAGGGCCGCCGCCGCTCGTACCGCGACCTTCCCGTACGCTACGCCGAACTCGGCACGGTCTACCGCTACGAAAAGGCCGGCGTGTTGCACGGCCTGTTGCGCGTCCGCGGCTTCACGCAGGACGACGCCCACATCATCTGCACGCCCGAGCAGATCGAGTCGGAGATCCGCGAGGTCATCCGTTTCGCCCGCGCCATGTGGCACGCGTTCGGCTTCGAGGACATCGCCGCCTACCTCGCGACCCGGCCCGAAAAGGCCGTCGGCGAGGAGGCCCGCTGGACGCAGGCGACCGCCGCGCTCGAGGCCGCGCTGCAGGGCGAGGGCATCCCCTACGAGACCGATCCCGGCGGCGGGGCGTTCTACGGGCCGAAGATCGATCTCAAGGTGCGCGACGCCATCGGCCGCGAGTGGCAGATGAGCACGATCCAGTTCGACTTCAACCTGCCCGAGCGGTTCGACATGACCTACACGGGCGCCGACGGCACGCCGCACCGGCCCTACATGGTCCACCGCGCGCTGCTGGGCAGCATCGAGCGCTTCTTCGGCATCCTCGTCGAGCACCACGCCGGCGCCTTCCCGCTGTGGCTGGCGCCCGAGCAGATCCGCGTGATGCCGCTGACCGACAAGCAGCTCCCTTACGCGCAGTCCATCGCGACGGCGCTCCGGCAGCGCGATTTCCGCGTGACCGTCGACGCCTCGCCCGATAAGATCGGCGCCAAGATTCGTCAGGCGCAGGTGGACAAAATCCCCTACATGGCCGTCGTCGGTGGCCGCGAGGAGCAGGCCGGCAAGGTCGCGCTCCGCCATCGCACCGGCGGGGACCTCGGCCCCATGGATCTCGACGCCGTCGTCACACGCCTTCAGGATGAGGTGGCCCGCAAGGGTGCCGCCCCGAGCCAGGAGTAAACCCGGGGGACTTCCCACCGAACCCCCCGCAACGCAGGAGGACCGCCATTAGGACATTCATCCGAGCCAATTTCCGGATCCGGGTTCCCGAGGTCCGGCTCATCGGCTCCGACGGCAGCCAGATCGGAGTCATGAACACCCGCCAGGCCCTCACCATGGCCGAACGGGAGGGACTCGACCTCGTCGAGATCTCGGCCAGCGCTTCGCCGCCGGTGTGCCGCATCATGGACTTCGGGAAGTACAAGTACGACCTGGAGAAGAAGGAACGCGAGGCGAAGAAGCACCACACGGCGACGCGGATGAAGGAAGTCCAGTTCCACGCGAACGTGGAGGACCACGACTACGAAACCAAGGTCCGCAAGCTGAAGGGTTTCGTTCTCGAGGGCCACCGGGTGAAGGTCTCGCTGTATTTCCGCGGCCGAGAGAACGCCCACCAGGACCTCGGCTATCTTCTGCTGAAGCGGGTCATGGCCGATTGCGAGGACGTCGCCTCTCCGGAGCAGGTCCCGACCCCGATGGGTCGATCGCTGATCATGATGATGGGGCCGAAGCGCGGCCTCCGTCAGCAACAGCAGGAAGCCAAGGTGCCCCGGCCCGGCATGCCCGCGTCGGCGGACCCGACCGTCCCGCAGCCGGCCCCGGCGGGTGCACCGCCGCCGCCAGCCCCGGCCGCACCCGGCGGCTTCCGGAACCCCGCGATCCGCTGACATCCGCACACGGCAGGTGCGGCGGTCCACCGTGAACCGCACACTGACACTCCTCCTGCTGCTCGCGCCGGCCGCCCTGACGGCCGGCGCGAGCGGGGACGGTGTCCCCGCGGGCCGCGGCGACGAGCGTCCGTCCGATCGCGTGGAGACCGCCGGCTTTCCCGACCGGCTGCGGGCCGGCTTCCACGCCGACGCACCGGGCATCGTCCTGGTCTACGATCTCTCCTACCGGCTTCTGGGCGTGACGCTGTTCCGCCTCGGGGAGATGCATATCGAGGCCATGACCGGACACCTGCGGGACGATCCCGCGAAGACCGCGGCATGCCTTCTCGATTGCCGCATGAGGCCGCCCGCCGCCGCAGATCCGCGCGCCGAATTGCGGGATCGGTTCGTGCTGCTCACCGACGCCGTGGAGCGGAAGACCATGGTCTTCGCCCAGATCTCGGACGAATCGTACCGGCCGTTGATCGGAAGGACGCGCCGGAAGCTCCAGTTCGGGCTGCACGACTACCGCGGCGCCGAGCCCTACACCTTTCGCACGAACATGATCACGGGATCCACGGCCTCCCGCGTCGGCGAGCGCCCCGGCCGGGAGCGCCCGGGTGAGGCCGTGATGACCTTGCTCAACCTGCTTGCCGAGATCCAGGCCGGGGGGCGTGCCTCCGTCGATGTCGCAACAAGCCCGCGCGTCTTCGCCCACGTCGACGGCGAGATCCGCCCCTTTGTCGTGAAGACAACGCGTGACGATCCTCCCGGCGAGTTCCTGCGCGAACGCATCGACGCCCTCCGCGCCGACGTCACGGCCGCGCCCGAAGCCAAGGTGCATCGCGGTCGTCTTGTCGCCTGGTTTCTCCCCTTCGCGGACATCGCCCGCGAGGCGGGACTGGCCGGCGCGTCCGATGCCGGCCGCCCCGCCCCCGTTCCCATCGTCCCCCTCGCCGCCGACGTTGAACTCGCCGTCGGCACCGTGCGCGCCGCGCTGAAGAGCATCGCCGCCGTCGTCGAGGGCGGGACCAAGGGAAAGGAACAGGAGGCCCCCCGATGAGACGCAGGGATTGGATGAAGGCGGCCGTGATCGGTGCATCGCTGCCCAACGCGGGGAAGAGCGCGAAATCCTGATCCCGGTTCTTCACGGAGGACACGAAGATGGTTCGGCGAAAAGGCGGCGGCTTCGGCGGGATGCTGTTCTTCACCCTCTTCTGGTGCAGCATCACCGGCGTCTTCGTGGGCTTTCTGGTGTACGGATTCGCACGATCCGCGGACGCGAAGCGGCGCTTTGTTCCCGTCGAGGGCCGCGTGATCTCGAGCGAGGTCGACTCCAGTCACGACAGCGACGGCACCACGTACGGCTTCAAGATCCGCTACAGCTATGAGGCGGGCGGCGGGACGCACGAGGGCGACCGGTATGCGTTTGGCGCCATGAGCTCGTCCGACGGACTCTCCCGCGCCCGGCGGCTGGCGCAGGAGCATCCGGCCGGTACGGCGATCACGGTGTACGTCGATCCGCGGAAGCCGTCGGAGTCGGTCGTCGTCCGCGACCCGGATCCGTCGCTCTATTTCATGGTCTTGTTCCTGACGCCGTTCGTCCTCGTCGGCGTCGGCATGGGAACCGCCACGGCCCTGATCCCTGTTCGGAAGCGGAGACTCAAGGCCTTCCAGGAATCCCCGCCGCGTGCGCCGTGGGCGATTCCGGGCTGGGGTGTGATGGCTCAGGGCTTCGGCGGCTACGTGGTCCGCCCCCGCCCAACCGCCGGCAGCCTGCTGATGGCGGGCGGCCTGGGTATGGGGCTGACCTGCTTCGTCAGCATCTTTGTCCTGGGTGTCGGCGGCGGTTTCGGCGGGGCGGCGCCTGCGAAGGCGCTGGGCGCGGTGGGCCTGGGGCTCGGGGTCGGGGTGTTCAGCATATGGCGCACGATCGAGGCGGCGAAGCGAAAGGCCGTGTTCTCGATCGACCCCTCCGCCCGCGTCGTCCGGATTCAGAGCGCGGCGCGCCATGTGGAGGTCCCCTTTGCGTCGATCGCGCGATGGAAGGTCCGGATGATCCGGAACCCGCGCCAGGTGAAGCGCGACGGCGATCCCCCCGTGGCTCCGCTGGTCGCGATCGAGACCGCCGACGGCGGGGAGGTCCCGGTGCACGTCTTCGGCGCGGCCGAGGGCGAGCGGGACATCGCTCGCAAGGTGGCCCATGCCTTCAGCCACTGGACCGGCCACGCCGTGCCCGACGTCCCGGTCGAACTCGACCCGGCGGGGGCGAAGGCGACCGATCTCCGGACCGCCATCGCGGAGGCAAGGCAGACCTCCGCTGCCGACAAATCCTACCGCGACCTTCTTTGAGAGCCGCGCGGCGGGCCTGCACCGGGGCCGTTGCGCACCGCAGGGTCGTGGCTTATCGTGCCGTCGCATGACACCGCGGGAGGGCGCATGATCCGGAGATTCCCGGTTGGAGGCCGATACCGGCTCGCGACACTGGCGGTGGCCATGGTCTGGACCGTTTCCCGGTCGGACGCGGCGGTGGTGGAGGCCCCGTTCCGCCTTTGCGAGGGCCACCAGGCTCGCGACGAACTGTGCTTCTCGGTATCCGCGCCCGGGCCCATCCGTGTCCGCGTGGAGAACGACGCGCCGGGAGTTCCCCTCTACGTCATGCTTCAGCCTCCCTCGCGCGTGCCCGTGGCGAACCCGCGGGTCGACCGGGCCATCGAGTTCGCCTACGTCCCGTCGGCGCAGGATCTGGCCGCCGGTGTGGAGTGGGCGGTCGCAGTCCGCGCCATGGATGTCCGGTCGCCGGCGGCGGGCCGCATCCGCGTCGAGCATCCCGGCGGACCCGCACCGGCGGGGCATCCGGTGGACGACTGGTTGTTCCGGCATCCGGCGGTCGCCTGGCACATGGGCTGGCGGGGCGAGCGGGACGGCTCCACCCGACCCTATTCCGCGTGGCCCGCCGACATGAAGGATCGGTTGCGTGTCTTCTTCGACGGGGCGCGCGCCGGCCGGCCCGCCGTGCTGTCCGATCCGCCGCCGAACCAGGTGCGGCCGGGGGATGCGGAGGATCCGCGAACGGTCCTGTCGGTCGGGCACGCACGGGATCTCTACCTGGCGTCCGTTGCCCATTCGCTGGCGCTGGAGTACGACCGCCGGCTGCCGTGGTCGCTTCTCGACGGCAATGCGGCGGAGATGGACGCCCTCTTCGACAGCCTCTCGTTCTTCCACCGGCGTGCGGACGGACCGGGGTATGAGATCGTGTCCCTCCGGCACGGCTGGGGCATCCCTGCGCCGCCCGCGACGGCGTTCGCGTTCCTGCAGTCGAATCGCATGCTGGCTGGAACCCGCCGGGAAACGATCGTCGCACTGGTGACATGGTGTCGGGGGCTGTCGCACTACGCGGGCTCGCTCGGGACGAAGACCTATGAGGAACACTGGGGCTACCGCGGGTACATGCCGGTGTCGAAGGCTCTCGCCGGAACCCGGTACGCGGGCGTCGAGTTCCGCGGCGTGTTCGGCGACGGGCCCCGGCACTTCACGGCCGGCTGCCACGGCACCGTCGCGCTGCTTGTCAGCGTGCTGCGCGCCGCGAACATCCCGGCCCTCTACAGGGGCGCGCCCGCGGCGGACAGCACGCATGCCACAGCCATCTTCCTCAGCGAGGATCTCGCGCTGACGCACGGCGACGATCCCTACAGCCGGCTCGCCGTGCGCGCGCCGACGGAGGAGATGCTCGTCGATCTTCCGACCTACCTTGAATGGCTGGGGCCCGCCTCGGGGCGGACCGACTGCATCGGCCGGCAGGCGATGCTTCTCGGCCTGAAGTACCTGGCGCCCGAGTTGGTCGACCTGCACCGGCAGGACCGGGCCGACGGACGTTCCCGCGAGAGCAGCCGCGTGCGCGATTGCTTCCGCGTCGGGATCACCCTCGCCGATCTGGAGGCCGCGCGGCTGTGGGAACGGCTGGACGCCGAAGTGGAGGCGGGCGCGCCGGCGCAGGCTGCGCCGCCGAAGAGGGGCCCTGTTTCGATGCCGCCACCGCCGAATGCCGCACTGAACCTGGAGGCGGAGGACTTGGCGGCCACCGTGTCCAGCGGACGCATCGACATCCAGCCTATGGACGGCTTCGCGGGCGCAACATGGAGCGGAGGCCGGCAGCTGTGGTGGACCGGCGCGGGAGAGGGGGATTCGCTTCGCCTTGCATTCCGCGTTCCCGCCGCGGGTGTCTACCGCCTCTCTGCCGTCTTCACCCGCGCCCCCGACTATGGGATCTTCGCGCTGACAGTTGACGGAGGCGCGGCCGGGGTCGGGACGGTCGACCTGTACGGGGCCGGCGTCACCCGCACCGATCCGATCCCCCTCGGCACATTCAAGTTCTCCGCCGGGGATCACCATTTCGGCGCGTCGGCTGCCGGGCGCAATCCCTCGTCGCAACCCGGGCTCATGTTCGGGCTCGACGTGCTGATGGGCGAGCGGATCGAGTAGCCGCAGCCGTCACGGAACGGGGACGCGGATGCGGAAGACCCCGTTGTTGGTGATGGGGACAGAGAACGTGTTCGTTGCGGCCGTGGGCGGAAGATTGGTGTGGAGCGGGGCCCACGGCGAGTCTGCCAGACCGTCCGCATGGTCGATGAACTGCGTCCGCGAGGCACCGCCAGACCACTCCAGCGTGGCCACCCCGTCGCTCACCCAGATCGTCCCCACGCGCAGGACCGAGGCCGCATTGGTAGGATCGGTGTCCGCCGCCCATTCCTCCCAGGCCGGCGCGCTGTCGCCATCTGTGTCCCCCCCCGCCGCCACATCAAATTCGTTGCTCCACCCATACTGCGCAAGCCACGCCTGCGGCACCCCGAACGCAGCCAGATTCGGCGCAAAGAAAGCCGTCACATCCCGCGGCCCGGCCATGGGGACAGACAACACGCTTCCATCCCGCACCGTGTCGTCTATGTCCCCCTCCCAGTGCGTCCAGTGATGGTAGGTCGCCTCCACAGCCATGACGGCCGCAGTCGCGTTCAAGGCAAACCAGCCTCCTGTCGGTGAAACCGAACCCCCGGCTGATCCTGAACCCGCAGCAAGCCAGTAGTTTGTGGCCCATACCCAAGTTTGAGTGGTGTCTGTCCCCAACGCGAAGACCACGGACGTCCCCATGCCGCTGCCAGGTTCGCTGCCGATCCGGACCCACCCGGTCGCCACATGCTGCGTCCCCCCCGCCTCGATCGGTGAGGGGACAGACACTGCCACCGGCGCATCGCGGAGGAGCCGATGGGTCCCGGCGGAGGGGACAGAGATACCATGGGCCGACTCAACGACGAGGTGACGGGCTGGGAACATAGCCATCGCGTGTGCGTACCCGCCGGCGAACGCCACCGCCCCCGTGACGGAGGGGACAGAGAACACGCCTCCGGTGTCTGTCCCCCATATAGATACGGTTCCATCTTCTTTCCGTGCAGCAGAATACATTTCTCCCGCAGTGGCGAATACCACGTTGGATAGACCCGGGGGCGCATTGGTCTGTCCCTCATCGCCGCGGCCCCACGCCACCACCGTTCCATCCGCCTTCACCGCCACAGTATGATCCGCCCCGGCGGCAATGGACACGGCTCGCAAGCCTCCAGGGACGTTGGTCTGGCCGCGGTCTCCCGCCCCCCATGTCACGACGGATCCGTCGCGCAGGAGAACCGCCACATGGCGTCCGCCCACTGCAATCTCGACGGTCGACGTGAGCGAAGCGGGCGCGACATTCGTTATCTGTCCCCACACCGCGACTGTCCCGTCGGCCAGCAGGGCCGCCGAACTGTGGCCGCCTGCGGCAACGGCCATCGCGTTCGTGACACCGGCAGGTACATTTGTCTGTCCCTCCTCGCCGCGACCCCAGGCAACAAGAGATCCATCCGTTTGTAGCGCAATACTATGTGCAATACCACCGGCCGCGGCCGCGACGCCTGAAACCTCGGCCGGGATTGTTCTCTGTCCCTCATCGTCGCGGCCCCACGCGAGGAGGGTTCCGTTGGAGAGAACCGCAAGGGAGTGGAACGCTCCGGCCGCGATCTGGACAGCGTCGACGGCCCCGGAGGGAACAAGTGTCTGTCCCCACTCGTAGGGCGAGCCGGCGCCCCAGGCGTGGAGGCCGGCGGGAGGGGACAGAGATGGGATGGCCATCGTGATGGGGATGCGGACGGGGCCGTTCCGGGAGTCATGGGCATCGATCAGGATCGCGCCATGGTACGGGCGGGGTTGGCGGCCGCGCGGATCGGCCCGGATGGTCAACTGGACCGTGGCGCCCGACGCGACCGTGCCCGTTGCCGGCGTGGCGGAGAGCCAGAAAACGTCCGAGGTGACGGAGAAGTGCATCGGCATGTCGCCGACGTGCGAAAGGTCGAGCGGGACGGTCAGCGGGGTCGCCGCGGCGGACACAA
>CAYRFK010000003.1:35853-65281 GCA_964423465.1 uncultured Verrucomicrobiota bacterium
CCCGACGTCGTCGCGGTCACGAACCGCCCGCGCCGCGCGCGCACCGGCACCTGGGTCACGCCCTCGGGGTCGTTGTGGGTGAACGTGATGAACGCCTGCTCCTCACCGTCCGGCTCGACCAGCAGCGGGTTCGCAACGACATCGATGACGGCCGACTGCCCTTGCGTGAACGACCCGCCGGTCACGCCGCCCAGCGCCAGCCACGCCGTCCCCGTGCTCGACTGCAACGCCACGTCGCCGATGTACCAGCCCTCGTCGATCGTGTAGAAGTCGGAGCCGAACTCGAAACGCACAATCACCTCGACGCCTTCCAACGCACGCAGGTCGACCGACACCGCCTCCCATTCCTCCGATGCGCCATGCCCGGCCAGACATGGATGATGCGCCGGGAACGGTGAGTCCGGATTGGGCGTGATGCGATACGGATACCCGCCGACCGGCGTAACCAGTTCGAACGACGCGCCGCCGTTGGTCGACACGCGCAGCACGCCGCCATCCCAGAAATGGTCATCGTTGAGATCCGTGTCGTACTCGGTCTTGAACCACTGGTGGAAGGTCAGCATCCCGCCGGCGCCAACGACGAATGCGGGCGTGTCGAGCCACGCATGGCACGCATCGGCGTACAGCCGCGTCGCGCTGTCGCCGCAGTACCACGCATTCGTACCGCGGTAGACCCGGTTGGTCGTCAGGTGCCACTCGTCCTTCGTCCCTGCATGGCTCCACATTCCCGTGCCGCCCTCGAACGGGATCCGCGCCGCCGAGGCCGACAGGCCGGAGGTCCACACGAGGGACTGGATGCCGTAGTTGCGGACGGTCAGGTTCGTCGCGACGACGGCGTCGGACATCTCGATCGTGCCAAAATTCGTCGGCGCGACGTCGAAGAACGGCGCCTCGTACTGCCCGATGACGCTGTACACCTCCGTCGTCGTTCGGTGGTCGGTGAGGTAGTACCCGATCACGTCGCCCGCGCTCAGCGAATACTCGACCGCCTTCGACCCGCGCGCCGGCGGATCGAGATCGTGGTGGAACCGCGACCCGCCATCCCACGCCATCGAGTTCGTCCGCCACGCCGCGTCGCCCACCTCGCGCCAGACGAAATGCACGATCTCGATCGCAAAGTTGTCGACCACCTCCGCCTCGACGCGCCACGGCGGGCGCGACGTCTGCGGCGAGACGAGCGGGACGAAGTTCGTGATCACCGGCGGCGTCGGGAACGATGCGGCGTCGAGAGGGTCGGTGTTGTCGAGCATCTCCCCGAGGTTCGTCCACAGGTCCCCATCGAGATCGTTCGTCGCGACAAGGTCGCTCTGCAGCCCGCCCCAGTAGCGCTGCTCGAACCAGTCGGACAGGATGTTGGTGTTGGCGTCCTCCCAGAATTTCATATAGAGCGCCAAGGCCGCACGCGGACCGTTCATCACGATGTTCGTCGCCGGGTTCGGCGAGTGCGACGTCGCATCGGGCCAGCGCGCGCCGTCCACGCTCCATTGCGCGAACGCGTAGGGATCCGAGCCCGCCCACGCGAGCGCCCAGGTCGTCTCGGTGGACACGGCGGCCCCGCGCGGGTGCCAGGTCGTGACGTCGATCGCACCCGGCGGATCGGACGACTGCACCAGGCCGACCTCCTCGCGCCAGATCCACGTCAGTGTGCTGTCGGCCTCCCACGTGAACTCGACCTCGTGGGTCGTGCCGGTGGCGGGCACACTGCCCGTGCCGGCCCAGCCGAGGCACACCATGCGCACACCGTTGGAAACCGCGTAGACCGGCGGCGCGGTCGCGCGCATCACGGAGCCGGACGCGCCGGCGTGCATGCCATAGACCGGTGAGACGAGCCCCGCCGCGAAGAGTTCTCCGGTCACGACCAGGTTCACGCGATCGCTGACGTCGAACGCATGGAACACATCGGGCGCATTGGTCGGCGATCGGACGTCATGTGGCGGCGGATCGAGATTCAGGTAGTAGCGCACGGTGGTCCCGGGCGATTGGTCCGGAATCATCGCGCGATAGGCCGCACCCCCCAGCCATTCGAAATTCGTCACCGCCCACGGCGCCGGCGGATCGTTGGTGCTCCAGTGCAGCCGGGCCTCCCCGTTCGTGAGCGGGCCAAGGCTCTGGATCGCGGCAACAACGGCAAAGTCGCCGGCGCCGCCTGGCTGGCGATCGAGCGGAACGTGATGGATCTGCGGCGCGTCGTCGAGGGCGCCGCGGATGTAGACCGCCGCCACGGCCCCCGTCTCGGGCACGGACGCGCCGATGATGCGCAGCTCGTAGGCGCCGGCCATCGCGCCCGCGAGGCGAACCGTCTCCACGGTGTTCGTCCGGTCGGGGCCGCCGCCTCCATTGGCAAACCACACCGCACCGGTCGGGTCGACGACCTCGAGGTCGAAGTCGTCCACGAGTGCCGCGCCCGCGCCCGCGGTCGCCGGGAAGTCGATCCACGAAAGCGCCACGTCCAGCGGCCGGCCGGCCTCGGCCAGCGTCACCGCCACGGTGTTGGTCGCATCCGCCGCCGGAGCGACGCCGTCCAGAAGCCGCACAAGCCGGCCCGCGGGGTAGACCGAACCCTCGACATCGATCTGTCCCCAGCCCTCGACGCCGTTCGGCGACGCGGACGGGATTTCCTGCTCCGCGCCGGTGCCGTACTGCCCCGGCGCCAGCGACCGCGCGCCGCCAATGAGCATGGCCTTGACCAGCGCGGCACTCGGGTTCGTGAGGCCGGCGCGCGCCACCGCATACTGCCGCATCAGCAGCGCGGCGCCCGCCGCAAGGGGCGTCGCCATGCTGGTGCCGCCGTTGAAGGTGTAGTTCGTGCTCTCCTGCGCGACACCCCACCCGGCACCGCCGGCCGCAACGCGCGACCGGCACGAGATGATGTAGGTGCCCGGGGCGGTGACCTCGGGCTTGATGCGGCCGTCTGCCGCCGGCCCGCGGCTGGAGAACGCAGCCATGCCTTGAACATAGGGGTTCGTCGTCGCGCTCCAGGAGACCCAGTCGTCATGAATCGGATTGATCGGGTAGTCCGGCTCCCACGAGCCGGTTCCGTACTCGTACGACGTGTACCCGCCGCTCCCCGGCGGCCGGTCGTTCTCGCTGGCGCCGACGGCCAGCACGTTCTTCGCGGTCGCGGGGGCGCCCACGCTTCCGGCATCGATCACGCCGTTCGTGTCGCCGTCGAGGCCCGCGTTGCCCGCCGCAAAGACGGCCAGATGGTCGGGGTGGTCCCAGGCGAACTCGTCGGCCTCCCGACTGCGGTCGGTATACTCGCCGGACACATCGGAACCCCAACTGTCGGAATGCACGCGCGCCCCGGCGTCGTACGCCTGGAGGAAGAGATCATTGATGTCGTCGCCGAGGCCCGTGAGGCCGCCGTCGGCCCGGCCGACCGACTGGTGCACGAGTTCCGCGCCCCAAGCGATGCCCCGGTAGCGACCGCCGCTCATCGCGCCGTCGCCGGCGAGCGAACCCGCGGTGTGCGTACCGTGGCCGTCGAGATCCGACCAGTCGTTCGAGCGCGCCAGCGCGAAGGCGGCCCGGATACGCCCGCGGAAGTCCGGATGGATCCCGTTGGTCGCGCCGATGTCGAGGCCGGTGTCTGCGTGACCGGCGACCTGCCCTGCCCCGGTGAGCCCCCACAGGCTCCACGCGTTCGTGGTGTTCAGGTGCGACGGGGCTGCGGCAAGATCGTTGTAGAAACGCGGACGGACGTGTTCCCCAATCCACTGCACGTCGCCCCGCCGCGACAGCGCGGCCACGAGGCGCAGCGGGACGGATGCGCGCACCGTCCCCCAGCGCCGGCCGGCGGCGACCGATTCGACCGCACCGCCCGCGGCACGAACCGCCTCCGCCACGCCCGCCGCATCGGCCGGCGCGAAGGTCTGGATCGCCAGGGGAACGCGCGTCCCGGCGGGCTGCGTCGCGGCGAGGTACGCGACGAACGGCTGGATGCGGTCCGCCGGCTGGTACGGCTCCGTGGCGAGCACGGCAGGCAGCGCGGCGACCGCCGCGCGTGCGCCCTCGTCGAGTTCGACGAGCCACGCATTCTCGGGAATGTAGCCGCGCACGATGCCGCCCGCCGCCTCGATGGATGCGCGATGGGAGGGAATGGTGGCACCGTCGAACTGGACGAGGAACGGCCGCGTGTCGCGCGACGACGGGAGGGCGGCGGGGTCCGGCACGGATGCGCCGTCGGCGGAGGGCGCCGCGGTGCGGTTGGCAAGGCGGATGCGGCGGTGCGGGGGGACATCGTCGCGCGGGTCGGCCGCGGGTGGGGCAAAGAGGGCGCGTTCGCGCTGCAGACGGGCTGCATCCATCTCCGCCTCCACCGCCGCAAGGGCGGTGGGGGCCATGGGCATGTGCCGTTCAAGGGCGGCGGGGGCCGGGGGCGTACGCCGTGGCGCGAGACGGTTCGAGACGGAGTGGTCCAGCGCCGGACGCGGCAGGGACGCAAGAGAGCCCGCGAGCCCGGCGTCCCTCTGCCGGGCAAAGACAGGCGCGGGCCGCCGCTGCCAAAGGAGGGCGCAGGCAAGGGCGGCCAGCACAAGGACAGCCAGAGCAACTCTTCTCATGTATTCGGGCCTTGGATAGTATACCGTTTTCCTCGACAACTTCGAGGGTGACCCGCACATGAGCGATCCGGCCCGCAACGACGTACGCGCCATCCGGCTTTGGCTGGCGATCTTCATCACCGGCCTCGTCCTGAGCGGGCTCACAGCCTTCCCGCTCGAGCGCGAGATCGGGGGAATTGTGCGGGGCCTGGCCGCGGTCGGCGTGCCGACAGATTCCTCCTTGATGATCTGGATGGTCCGCGTGCGCGACGCGCTGGCGGACGTCGGCCGGCGGCATCCGTTCCTTCCCTACGGGACGGACTGGCTCGCCTTCGCCCACCTCGTGATTTCGGTGGCGTTCATCGGGCCGTGGCGCGATCCGGTGCGGAACCGCTGGGTGATCGACTGGGGCCTGATCGCCTGCGCGATGGTGATCCCTCTGGCACTGATCGCGGGGCCCATCCGCGGGATTCCGTGGGGGTGGCGGTTGATCGACTGCTCGTTCGGCGTCTTCGGCGCGATTCCTCTGCTGGTCGTCCGCCGCCGGATCGCCCGGCTCGCGTCCGCCGGCTAGGCCGGCTCGTCGGCGGTCGTGCGCAGGCGCTCGATCAACAGGAAGGCGATCGCGGCGCGCTCGTTCCTCGAGAACCGAAGCTCGAGATCCTGCAGCGTTTCCTGGATGCGCGGGGCGGTTTCCGGATTGCGGTAGGCCAGCTCGGAGGCCGTGTCGATCTGCGCCCGGTTGATGCAGTAGATCGACTCGCCGCCCAGCAGGTCCCCCTCGGGATGCGACGTCATGGCCGCTCCTTCACCCGGGTTTCCCGGGCCGTTTACAACTTGAAGCTCGCGCCGCATCCGCAGGACTTCACGGCACGCGGATTGTGGAACCGGAACCCCGGCGCCACGAGATCGTTCGAAAAATCCACCACGATGCCGGCAAGCAGCGGGGCGCTGGCCTCGTTCGCGACGATGCGGATGGCGTCCTCCTCGAACAGGACGACGTCGCCGGCCTTCATGTCGCCGTCCAGCCGGGCCGAGTACATCAGTCCCGAGCATCCGCCCGGCGCCACGGAAAGACGGAGAACATGTCCATCCTTCAACATGCCCGCCAGCGGAACGCGGGCCCGCTCGGTGATCTGCAGCGACGAGGCAACGGCCGATTCGCTCATGGTTGGTTCCCTCTTCCCGGTTACGGCCGCAACCTACGCCCCGCCTCCCCGTTGTCAAACAGACCGGGACCGCTGTGAACCGGAGGAGAAACGCTTTCCCTCGCGGGGGCCGCCGCGTATTCTGCCGGGGTTCCGGCCGCGCCGGGGTGCGGGGCGGGCGGGTGCGGGGGTGCGTCATGGCGAATGAACGGTGCTGGAATCCCGAAATCGAACGCGCGGATCGCGCGGCGCTGGAGGCGCTGCAGCTCCAGGGGCTGCGCGCCACCGTGCGCCAGGCCCTGAAGACCCCGTTCTACCGCGAGCGTCTCGCCGGCGCGGGCCTGCGGTCGGAGGCGGACATCCGCAGCCTTGCCGACTCGCGGCACATCCCCGAGACCACCAAGGCCGACCTGCGCGTCGCCTACCCCGAGGGCCTACTCGCCGTGCCCCCTGAGCAGGTCGTGCGCGTCCACACCTCCAGCGGCACCACCGGTACGCCGACGGTCATCCACCACACCCGGCGTGACCTCGATGCCTGGACGGAACTGGTCGCCCGCTGCGTCGTCGCCACCGGCGCGGGCCCGGCGGACGTCTTTCAGAACATGATGACCTACGGCCTCTTCACCGGCGGCCTCGGCCTCCACTACGGCGCCGAGCGCGTCGGCCTGATGGTCATCCCGTCAGCCGCCGGCAACACGACACGCCAGCTGCGGCTGATGCGCGACTTCCACACCACGGTCGTCCACGCGACGCCCAGCTACATGCTCCACGTCGCCCACAAGATCCCCTCCGAAGGCGTCGCGCCCTCCAGCCTTTTCCTGAAGAAGGCCTACCTCGGCGGCGAGCCCTATTCCGAGACCACCCGCCGCAAGATCGAGGCGTTCTACGGCATCGACGTCTACAATTCCTACGGCCTGAGTGAAATGAACGGCCCGGGTGTTGCGTTTGAGTGCGTGTGCAAGGACGGCATGCATATCTGGGAGGACGCGTTCCTCATCGAGATGCGGCGCCCCGACGGCTCCCCCGCCGCGGAGGACGAGGAGGCCGAGCTCGTCATGACGACGCTGCAGCGCGAGGCGACGCCGATTCTCCGCTACCGCACCGGCGACATCACCCGCCTGCTGTCCGGCGACTGCCCCTGCGGCCGCACGCACCGCCGCATTGCACGCATGACCGGCCGCTGCGACGACATGCTGATCCTCAACGGCGTCAACGTCTACCCGTCGCAGATCGAGCAGGTCCTCATGCGCCTGCCCGAGGCCGGCACGAACTGGCAGATCCTCATCGAGAAGGCCGGCGCGCTGGACCGCGTCACCATCAAGATCGAGGTGCTCCCCGAGGTGTTCACCGGCGAGGTCGAGGCGCTCGAGGCCCTCAAGGCCCGCATCTCCGAGCAGGTCCGCTCCGAGACCCTCGTCCGCGCTGCGGTCGAACTGCACGAGCCCGGCATCCTGCCCGCATTCGAATTGAAGGCGAAGCGTGTGACCGATCTCAGGCCGAAGGAATAAGGAGAGCGTCATGGCCGAACAGGTGAACGTCTTCGTGGAGAACCGCCCCGGCCGGCTCGCGGCCGTCACCCGTGCGCTCGCCGAGCGCGGCGTCAACATCCGGGCCGTCGTCGTCCAGGACCACAACGACTACGGCCTGCTCAAGATGCTCGTCAACGATCCCGCCGCCGCCTGCGAGGCGCTCGCGGCCCATGGCTTCGCCGCCAAGCGGAAGCCCATCCTCGCGGTCTGCGTCGACGACCAGCCCGGCGGCTTCGCACGCCTCGCGGAATCGTTCGGCAGCGGCTCCGTGAACCTGCTCAACGCCTACGGCTTCGTCGTGAACTCCGGGAAGACCGCCGTCTGCTGCGTCGAGGTTTCCGACGCCGACGCCGCCCGCAAAGCCGCCGAGGCCGGCGGCTTCCACGTCCTGCCGGATGAGGAGCTGTACAACCTCTGACGGGGGCGCAGGGATTCCCATCCTCCCACCTCCCACTCTTACTCTTACTCTTGCCTCTTACTCTTACTCTTACTCCCGCCCCCGATCCTGCGGATACCCGGGGCGGGGGGATGGGGGGATGGGGAGGAGTAGGAGTAGGAGTAAGAGTAAGAGATATGAGTAAGAGGCAAGAGTAAGAGAGGCGGGCGCGGGAGGAGCGTATATCTCTCCAATTCGTGCAGCTTCGTCCATCCATTTTGCTGGCTCATCCATTCCCTTGCGCCGGGCCGCGGCCTACGGTGCGGGTTCCGGCCTGCGGAGGGCCGGGAGTCCGCCGTGACCGGCGGGCGTGCCGCGGACGGGTCGGAATGGACACGGAGGGTGTGCGGGATGAACCGGACTGACGGACGGATGAAGCCGACGGGCGCTGCAACGCGGCGCGCATTCCTTTCCTCCACACTGCGGGCGGGCGCAGCGCTGGCTGCCGCACCCGCGATCGTACCCGCCTCAGCACTGGGCCGGGGCGGCGCGGTGGCGCCCTCGGAGCGGATCGTTGTCGCCGTGATCGCCCCCGGGGGCCGCGGTTCCTACGACCTCTCCGTCGCCCTCCAGGAGGCCGACGTGCAGGTCGTGGCCGTCTGCGACGTCCAGAAGTCGCGACGCGACGCCGCCAAGGCGGCGGTGGACGCCCGCTACGGCACCGCCGACTGCGCGGCCTACATCGACTTCCGCGAGGTACTGGCCCGGCCCGACGTCGACGCGGTGATCATGGCGCCCGGTGACCGCTGGCACGCGCCGATGGCGACCCTCGCGATGCGAGCCGGCAAGGATGTCTTCTCCGAGAAGCCCTCGACGATGAACGTCGATGAGGGCCGGCGGCTTGCAGAGACCGCCGCACGCTACGGCCGAATCTTCCAGACCGGCACGCAGCGACTCAGCGAGGAGAAGTTCGTCCTCGCCGACGAACTCGTCCGCACCGGCCGCCTCGGCCGGGTGCACACCGTATACGCCCACACGCTGAAGTTCGAGATGCGGACCGACTGGCTTCCGGAGCAGCCGCTGCCCGCGCGGGAGGAGGTCGACTGGGATCTCTGGCTCGGCCCCGCACCGGCGCGGCCGTACAACGCCGGCTATCTGCGCGGCTGCGGCGCGTGGCTCAACTTCCTCGATTTCGGCACCGGGGTCGCCGGCTGGTGCAGCCACACCGTCGCCCAGTGCCAGTCCGCCATCGGCGCGCTGCGGACCTCGGCCGTCGCCTACGAGCATCCCGGAAACGACACGGCGGACGGCTTCACCTGCCGCTACGCGAACGGCGTGAAGCTCGTGTTGAAGATCGACGGCTGGCGCGGCACCTGTGGCGTGCGCTACGAGGGCACGGAGGGCTGGGTGTCCGTGGCGGACGGCTACGAGGCACCGGACGTCTCCTCGCCGGTGCTGCTTGCCGACCGCACGCGAATCTTCCGCGACTACCTCGAGCGCACGCGGCGGCCGATGAACCATATCCGCGACTTCCTCGACGGCGTCCGCACGCGCCGTGCGGCCATCGCCGACGCCGAAGTTGCGCACCGGACCATGACGACCAGCCATGCGATCAACGCGTCGATGCTGCTGGGGCGGAATTTGACGTGGGACCCCGTCCGCGAGGAATTTCCGGGGGATCCCGAGGCCAACCGGCTGCGGTCGCGCGCCGTGCGCGCGCCGTGGCAGACATGAGGGAGCGGACAGGATGAAACGGACGCGACGGGACTTTCTTTGTTCAACCCTGAAGGGCGCGGGCCTGCTGGCGGCGCCGACCATCATTCCCGCCACCGCGCTCGGCCTCGGCGGCCGCGTGGCCCCGAGCGAGCGCATCGTGCTCGGCGGCATCGGCGTCGGCAACCGCGGTTCCGGCGTGCTGCGCTGGATGCTGGGCGAGCCTGACGTCCAGTTCGTCGCCGACTGCGACATCCAGAAGACGCGCCGCGAGCGCGTCAAGGCCATGGTTGACGAGATCCATGGCAACACCGACTGCAAGCTCTACAATGACGCGGATGCGTTCCTCGCCGAGCGGACCGACATCGACGCGATGCTGGTCACCACCGGCGACCGCATGCACGCAACGATGGCCGTCAAGGCGCTGCGCGCCGGCAAGGACGTCTACAGCGAGAAGCCCTCCTCCATGACCGTCGCCGAGGGCCAGGCGGTCGTCGCCGCCGCCCGCCGCTACGGCCGCGTCTACCAGACCGGCGTCCAGCGCCTCAGCGAGGCCAACTTCACCTTCGCCAACGAGTTGCTGCGCACCGGGCGGCTCGGCCGCCTGCACACCGTCCGCGCGCACATCGCCGGCGGCGGCTGCGGCTCGCACGCCTGGCTGCCGGGCGAGCCCGAGTTGCCGAAGGACGAGTGCAATTGGGACGCGTGGCTCGGCCCCTGCCCGTGGCGTCCGTTCAACAAGAGCTACGTCGCGGGCGGCTGGCGCGGCTACTACGACTTCCACACCGGCGCCATCGGCGAGTGGGGCGCCCACACGATCGCCCAGTGCCAGGTCGCCATGGGCCTCGGCGAGACGTCCGGCATCCACTACACGTACGTCGAGACCGAGAGCGGCGACGGCATGCGGATCCGCTACGCGAACGGCGTGACGATGGTCCTGCAGCAGAAGGGCTGGCACGGGTCGTGCGGCGTCCAATACGAGGGCGACGAGGGTTGGGTCGCGGTGGCGGACGGCTATTCAACGCTCGATGCGTCCTCGCCGGCCCTGCTGACGGACTTCGCGAAGCTGACGAAGGAATACTCGCAGCGCACCGGGCGCGCGCTGAGCCACGTCAGGAACTTCTTCGACTGCATCAAGTCGCGGGAGCGGACGGTCACCAACGAGGACGTCATGCACCGGTCGATGACCACCGTGCATTGCGCCAACATCTGCATGTGGCTCAAGCGCGACATGACCTGGGACCCCGCCGGCGAGGAGTTTGTGAACGATCCGGCCGCGAACCGGCTGCGCTCGCGCGCCGCCAGGGCCGGATGGGCGATGTGATGCGGGACACGGACAAGAGAAACGAGGATTCCATGCGAACGATGATGTTGATTCTGGCCCTGACCTGCACCGCAGCCCTGTCCGTTACGGCCGCCCCGGCGGCCCGGGAGAAGCGCCTGCCCGTGCCGACGACGGCGCCGCTCGCGGCGACGACCGAGGCCGAACTGGCCGCGGTGTTGAAATCCGACGCGCAGTTGAAGGACAAGATCGACGCCTGCCGCGAGATCGGCCGCGTCGGCACCGCCGCGTCCGTGCCGGTGATCGCCGCGCTGCTGGCGAACCCGGAACTCTCGCACATGGCGCGCGTCGCGCTGGAGATGATTCCGGGGCAGGCTTCCACCGATGCGCTGCTCGCCGCGCTCGGCACCACGACAGGCGCGCTGCGCGTCGGCGTCGCCGGCAGCCTCGGCCAGCGCCGCGTGCTGGAGGCCGTTCCCGCGCTCTCCGGATTCCTCAAGGACGCCGACCCCGTCCTCGCCGCAACGTCGGCGAAGGCCCTCGGCCGCATCGGCGGTGCCGATGCCGTGAAGGCGCTGGAAGGCGCCCTCTCCTCCGCCGCGGAGCCGCTACGCGCCGCGATCGGCGAGGGACTGCTCCGCTGCGCCGACTCGGCGGGCTCCGACCGCGCCGGGCGCGCGATCTTCGACCGCATCCGCGCCGCCCCGGTGTCTCCGACCGTCCGCTGCGCCGCCCTGCGCGGCTCGATTCTCACCCGCGGCGACGACGGCGTCCCGCTGATCGTCGAGACCCTGCGCGGCACCAACGGCGTCGAGATCACCGTCGCCCTGCGCGCCGCCCACGAACTGCCGGGCTCGGGCGCGACGAAACAACTGGCCGCCGCCCTGCCCTCGCTCCCCGCCGCCATCCGCCCCTCCATGGTGACCCTCCTCGGCGCCCGCGGGGACGCCGTCGCCGCCCCCGCCCTCATCGAGGTCGCCAAGGCCACCGGTGACAGCGCCCTGCGCGTCGGCGCCATCGGCGCCTTGGTGATGACCAGCGCCGAGGCCTCCGTCCCTGTGCTCGCGGGGCTCGCGCTCGACGGTGATACGAACATTGCGGCCGCCGCACGCTCGGCGCTCGGGTCGATCCCGGGACGCAAGGCCGACTCCGCCGTCCTCGCGCTGCTCGACGACAAGGATGCCGCGGTCCGCGCCGTGGCCGTTGAACTCATCGCCCAGCGCGCGCCCGAAGGCTCCGGCGCCCGCCTGCTCAAGGCCGCCGCGGATTCCGACGAAAAGGTCCGCGTCGCCAGCCTCCGCGCGCTCAGGGCCTGCGCCACGGTCGAGGACATCCCCGCCCTGCTTGCGCTGCTGTCCAAGAGCGGCGCCGGCGCCGAGAGCCAGGCCGCCGAGGGCTCGCTGGCCGCCGTCTGCGCCCGCGAAGTCCGCAAGACCCCGGCCCGCGTCACGATCGTCAAGGCCGTCTACGGCGCTCTTCCCGACGGCAAGTCCGCGGATGTCACCGCCAAGGTGCAGGAGTTGATCAAGGGCGGCACCACGTCGTTCGAACCCGGCAACCGCCTCTTCGGCGATCCTGCCGGCGGCTCCGTGAAGAGCTTCTCCGTCACCTACTCCGCCAACGGAATGCAGAGCACCCGCACGGTCCGCGAGAATGAGACGATCGCCTTCCCGGCCGTCGCCGCCGACCCGCCCTGCAGCGCGGCGCTGCTCAAGGCGCTGCCGTCCGCGCCCGCACCGGCGAAGATCGCGCTGCTTCGCGTCCTCGGCTCCACCGGCGGCCCGAAGGCCTTCGAGGCGATCCGCACTGCGTCCGCCGGCGGCGAGGCCGAGGTCCGCGGCGTCGCCATGCGTCTTCTGTGCGAGTGGCCCACCGCGCTGGCACTGCCGGTCCTGCAGGAGACCGCGAAGACGGCCACGGACGCGACCGTCAAGCTGCTCGCACTGCGCGGCGCAATCCGGCTGGCTCCGCAGACCGACCAGGCCCCCGCCGCGAAGCTCGCCGCACTGGCGGAGCTCGGCGGTCTGGTGACGCGTGACGACGAGCGGAAGATCATGCTGGCGGCGCTCGGCGAGATCGCGACGCCCGAGGCCCTCGCGCTGGTCATGAAGGACATCGGCGTCCCGGCGCTGAAGGACGAAGCTGCTGCCGCCGCCGTGAATATCGGCGAGAGAATCGTGAAGACTCATGCCGCGGCGGTGGCCGAGGCGATGAAGAAGGTCAATTCGGCGACAGACAACAAGCAGATCAAGCGGCGGGTCGCCACGTTGATCCGCGACACGAAACCCCAGTAACGGCAGGAGAAGCGAACGATGAACGCGATGAAATGGACGATCGGTGCCGCCGCGGCGGCGATGATGACTGCCGGTGCATGCGCGGCGGACGGCGACGGATGGATCCAGCTCTTCAACGGGAAGGATCTCGGCGGCTGGGCGCAGAAGGGCGACGGCATCTACGGCGTCGAGGATGGCTGCCTCATGGGCACCCAGACCGACGGCAAGGGCGGCGACCTCTTCACGACCAACACGTGGGACAACTTCGAGCTGCGCTTCACGTACAAGATGAAGTGGCCGGGCAACAGCGGCGTCTGGTTCCGGGACAAGTACCAGTTCGATATCCTCAAGTATCTCAAGCCCGTCGCCTTCAGCGGCACGCTGTACTGCCCGGGCAAGATGTTCATCGCAACGAACATCGTCGAAAGCATCGAGAAGAAGGACGACTGGAACGAGGGCCGCGTTGTTGCCGACGGCGACCACCTGCAGATGTGGCTCAACGGCACGCAGGTGGCCGATGTCCGCGACGCAACGCTGGCCTCAGGCCGCATCGGCGTCCAGGTGCATGGCGGCGAAGGCGCCAAGGGCATGAAGATCCTCATCCGCAAGATCGAACTCCGCCCGGTGGCGAAGTAGGCGGCGGCGGATCCCGGAATTTGGGAGACGGAGAACCGGAGGGGGCGGGGCGCCGCGCGCAAGCCGGCGCCCCGTCCGTTTTCCGCGCGATCCCGCTGCGATCCACCCGCAGGTTTCCAAGCCTTGGAAGCTTCGTTGCACGGGGCTTCCAAGGCTTGGACGTCCGGCCCCGGTCACGGCGCGAGGGTCAGGAAGCGCACGGCGCGGCGGCCGGAGGCGAGTTCGCGAACGCGGATCTCCCACGCGCCGGGCAGGTCGTTGGCGGCGAAGTCGAGCTGCAGGTCGAGCACGCCGTCCTTCGCGCCGTACCAGCCGGTCCGCTCCGCCACGCGTCCGTCGGGATCGCGAATGTCGACCCGCAGCGGGATCACGGCGTCGAGCGGCTTGCCATCAGAATCGACCACCGCGATGCGGACCTCCGCGGCCGCGCCGCGCTTCGCGTCGCGCGCACCCTCGATCCTCACCGCTGCGATCGGACGGTCCGTCACCATGAAGACCCGGCCCTCGCCGGGACCGAAGAGGAGAAGGAAGTCGATGGTATCCGCTGCGTTCGTGTTCGCCGCCACCGCCGCGCCGTCGAGGAGGTCGTAGACGAATCCGCGCGGTCTTCGGAGAGTCACCGCGGCCAGGCTCGGCCGGCCGGCTTCCATCACCAGACCGTGCTGCCCGACGTACGTGCCGTATTCGCGGCTGTCGTTGACGGCGAAGATGTAGTCGGTCGAGCCAAACCGCCGCAGGCGCGGGATGACCATCCGCCGGCAGGTCGTGACGGCCGGACGGTACCGGTCGCCAAGATCCCGCTGGAGCTTGTACGCGAGGTCGACCAGCGCTCGCTGGTCCTCCTTCGCCTTCCCGGTGCGAGCGCAGCTCGGCACGACCACGTCCGCCTTGATCGCCGGCGCGAGGCGCTCGTCGGCGACGATGACGCCGCCTTTCTTCTGAAACGCGAGGATCCGCGCCGCGACGGACTCGGTCAGGACATCGCAGTCGAAGAGGCACAGCACCTTGAACCGGTCGAGGCCGTCACGGACCACGGTCTCGTCGTAGACGATCTCGGGCTGGAGGTGGGCGTACTGCAGCACGTGCCACGCGTCGGCGCCCCAGCCCTTGCCCCAGCCGTAGCTGCCGCGGCCGGCGAGCATCTGCGAGGCGAAGCTCTCGAGGAATGCGACGTCGGCCGGCGCGTCGGGCACCTGCAGCAGCGTCGGACCGAGCGGCTCGACGACCTCCTTCACCATCCGCCGCAATTCGTGTCGCGTCTCGGGATGCGTGAAGCGGTAGCTCCCGCCGCCTTCGCAGGGAACGAGCGACTGCCAGCCGTGATACATGACGCCCTGGACGTGCCGCGCAAGCTCCGTCCAGAGCGCCTCGCGCAGGTGCATCGGCGAGATGGTCAGAAACGCGGCGTCGGGGTCGGTGTCCTCCCACGCGGTCAGCGCGGCGGCGCGCGCGGTGTCGGCGGCGCGCGCAGGCGCGGTCTGCGAGCGGTACCAGATGACCTGCGTCATCTTCATCACGCGCTGCGGCGGGTTCGCGCCGCGCGCCATCGCGAAAAGTTCGTCCGTGGCCAGGCCGATGCGGATCGGGTCGGGATAGGAGTAGGTCCACTGGGAGAGCACGTCGACCGCGCCGCCGCTGCCCCAGGTGCTCGCGACGCGCACGGCGGGGTCGTGGAAGGTCCAGAAGTCCGGCCGCACGCCGCCGGCCTTGAACCCCTCGACCATCGCCGAGTTGAGCCCGTTCCAGCCGTCGCCCTCCTTCCAGTACCAGCGCAGGTACATCAGCAGCGGGTGGTCGTCGGGCACGATGCGGTTCGTCGGGAAGCCTTCGATCGAGTCCCACTTCCTCCCGCCCTTGCCGACGCCTTCGGGGATGTCCGCCCCGGTCGCGGCGCGGCAGGCGGTGCGATCGTGCTCGTGGAAGCAGGGCGCCGCGCCGTCGCGGACCTCCGTGTGGAGCAGCGCGCCGTGGAAGGCCGGGAAGGCGCCGTAGGCGCGGGCAACGGACTCGCCTACATTGCGGCAATAGTCGCGGAGGCCGGGCGCGAGCGCGCAGGTGTTCGGACGGTTCGTCTGCGGAACGCCCTTCGCGTTGACGCGCACCGCAGCCGCGTCGTTTTTCAGGTCCGCGCCGGGCGCGAGTGTTCCGAGGATGCCGAAATCCTGCGCGAGCGCCTCGTTCAGCATGCGTTTCGTCAGGGCGACGCGGTCCTCCGACCCCGGCGGCACGACGGCGCCGGCCTTGCGAATCGCGCCGCAGTCGGCGCCGAGCCCGAGACAGTGTGTGAAGCCGAGATCCTTCAGGCGCGGAAGCTCCTTCAGTACGTTGTCCGGCGAGTAGACACCCCACATGACCACCGGCATCCGGAGGGGCGGGGGGCGGGGGACGAGGGAGATGTCGAAGGATTCGGTGCTGGTCCAGGGCGGGTCGCCCGGGAGGCGCATGGTGGCGCGGACGCGGTAGGTCCCGGGCCGCAGGGTGGTGTCGAAGACGGCGGCAGCAGCAGCGGCCGCGCCGGGCGCGATCGCGGCCAGCGAGAGGTTGGTCTCCCCCGCCCCATCGACCGCGACCGCAAGCGTCGCGCCCTCAACGGCCACCGGCTGCAGGTTCGTCACGGCGAAGCGGAGCGCAACGGCCGGCTCCATGCGAACGAAGGCGGTGCGGTCGGAGACGAGCGCCACCGCGGCGCGGCGGAACTCGCGGACGCCGGAGCCGATGCGGACCTCGTCGATGAGTCCCGGGAACGCGTGGTAGTAGCTGCCCGTGCGGTCGCCCAAAGTGACGCCGAGCTTCCCGCGCGCCACCGGTCCCCGGCCCGCATGGTCCGCACCCCCGAGCGCGGTGCCGTTGAGGAAGAAGCGACCGCGCCCCTCGCCGTCATAGGTGAAGGCGACATGTGCCCAGGCTCCGGGTGCGAACGATGCGGCGTCCGAGATGAAGCCCTCCGAATCCCCGCCGAAACCCAGCCGTGCGTGCAGGGCCCGGCGGCCGCCCTTGTCCGGCGCGCCGATCGTGAACTGATAGCCGGTGTCCCCTGCGTACTTCTTATCGACCAGGAACGCCTCGCCCGCGTTCATGAACGCCGCGGACGGACACAGCCAAGCCTCGATCGTGAAGGCGCCGGAGGGTGACAGGGCGGGGTGGTCCGGCGCAACGGCTGCGTGCTTGCGCTCCAGCTCCTGGGCTCCAGCCAGCGGCTCCAGCGCGCCGCCGAAGCGCCCGTTCGTGACGGACGACGCACCCTGGAGCCGGAGATGAACCGCATTCGGCCCGGTATCGTTTGTCGCCGCACCGGCCTCGAAACGCCAGAGTGCGATCACGTGGCGACCGGTGGCGTCGGCACCGGCGTAGGGCGCCTGCCAGGGCTCGCTGACCGCCGCGGCACGGATCGAAAGGACGAGGGCCACACCGAGGGCGGGGAAATGAAACGACGGGTTCGCGTTCATGCGCGCGAGCATAGCGGCCGGGTGCCCGCCGGGCCAGCCGGGAATCCCGCTGGAAACGCAACATCCGGGCGTACGATTGTACGCCCGGATGTTGCACCCGCGGAAGGCGGATCAGTCGTAACGCTGCTGCGGGTTCGGGATGATCATATGCGTCCGGGTCCCGTCCTCGTGCGTATAGGCGATGGTGATGTTCTGCGGATAGAGCCCGATGTTCTTCGAGCCGTAGTAGCGCGGCCGGCCGTCGTCCTCGTTCGGATAGGCGCGGGTCAGCGCGTCGAAGTGCGATCCGTCCGATGCGTAGATCTGCGCGCCGTTGACGCTGTACCCCCACGAGGTGGGCAGCACGACCTTTGAGCTTTTCCGGCTGTTGTCGGGGTTGTAGACGAAATTTCCACCGCCGTCGCGGTTCGCAATCTGCCGGCTGCCGGAGGGGTTGAAGCCGGCCACATTGCCCGAGGGGGCCGTGGAGCTGCCGCCGGTCGACGCCTCCCCTTCATCCTCTTCTTCCGCAGCCGCAGCAGCCACGACGGGCGTCTCGGTCGCCACCGGAGCCGCCTTGGTGGTTGTGTCTTCGCCGTTCCCGCTGCCGCCAAGATCCACCTCACAGCCCTGCCAGAGCGCAGCGGCGAACACGAGCGCCATGGCCCCGATTCCCTGCAACATCCAACGAGTCATGATGGTCACCTGTTCTTTCCTGCCAACTTTCACGGATGTCCTGGCCGGTACTGCGGCCCCGGCTGCCCCCGTGTACGCCCCGGGGGTGTGCTTCCCTATTCCATCCCGCATATCGTTGCAAGCAAAACGCGAAGATTTTTTCTCCCGTAGTTGGCTCCGTGGCGAGAGGCACTACAGGTTGGGGAGGACGGCCGGGAGTCCCAGTTCTTCGATCGTGAAGCGCGTGCTTCGGATGTAGGGCGAATGGCCCGCGTCCCACGTTCCGTAGGTCGTGACGACGACGGTGCCGTCGGGGAGGACCTCGACGCCGGGGTAGGTGGTGTCCCAGCCCTTCTTGTTATCGAGCAGCCGCACGTAGTACTGGCCCGGCGTGCCCTTCACGAGATCGTCCCACATGCCGACCCACGCCACGCAGTCGCCCTCGAACGGGCTGCCGATGCCGGCCTTGTCGACGTCCTCGTTCGCGCCGAACGATTTTCCCTTCGCCGCGGGCGTGAAGGCACGGAAGACGCAGACGATGCGGCCGTCGGGGGTGAACTTGAGCGTGTGGCGGTCTCCGCTGCGCGACATCGGCATCTCGACCGGCTTCGACCACGTTGCGCCCTCGTCGTCGGAAAAGATGATGTGGCTGCCCTTGATGCGCTGGTTCTCGCGGAGAAGGACCGCGATGCGTTTCCCGTCGGGCGAGCGCAGGGTGCCGGGCTCGCAGAGGTAGATGTCGGTCCCGTTCCAGATGCCCGACGGCTTCGACCACGTCAGCCCGCCGTCGTCGGAGAACGCCGTGTAGAGGGTGAATCCGGCGCCCTTGACCGGCTTCTCCGTGAAGAAGCGGCCGTCGTCGTGAAACATCGCGAGGTAGCGACCGGGCGTCTTCAGCGCCTCGACCGAGCCCATGACTACGATGCCGCCCCAGTCGCCGGCCGGCTGTAGTTCGGTCCACGTCGCGCCGTCGTCCGTGCTCGACGCAAGGCGCGCCGGGTACAGGCCGGACCACAGGATGAGCCGCCTGGTCCCCTTCGCGTCGACGACGCGATGGATCGTCGGCACCTCGCGGCTGGTCGCCCACGACGCCGGAACCGGCAGACGCTCGCTCCACGTGCGGCCGCCGTCGGCGCTGCGCTTCATCACGATCGCGCCCTTGCCGTGGCCCTTGGGGTAGACGGCGATCATCGTCTTCCCGTCCTCCAGAAGCACCGTCGTCACGTGACCGAGATACTTGCCCTCTTCGCGGTCGACGACGACCTGCCGGTCCATGTCGCCCGCCAGGTCGACCGTCTTCAGGCCCAGATCCAACGGCGCCGACCGCGCGCCCACCGCCGCCATCGCCGCCGCCAGCATCATCATCGCCCGCATGCTGCATCCTCCGTTCCGCGGCCGGGACCACCGGTCCCGACTACAGCAGCCACACAATCCGGCCCCTCGCGCTCTTTGCGCCGTCCTGTTCCGTCTTCCGTTTTCCGTTTTCCGTCAATTGCCCTTGATCCACTCGAAGAACCCCATCGCGTCGAGGTCCTTCCGGAGCTGCCGCCGCTGGGCGGGCGTCGGGTTGCCGTTCGGGGCGCGGGCGGGGCCGACATTGACGCCGAGCATGCCCATCAGCGCCTTGGCGGCGCCCATGTAGCCCAGCGCCGCCAGCGTGCGGACCAGCCGCACGGACTTCCACTGCTCCTCGCGCGCTGCCGCAAGATCGCCGGCCTCGAACGCGCGGATCAGCCGCTGGTAGACCGGCGCCGCGAAGTTGTAGGTGCTGCCCACCGCGCCGCGCGCGCCCAGCGCAAGGCCGGCCAGCAGGTGCTCGTCGCAGCCGAAGAGAATGTCCCAACGGCCGCCATCCGCCCGCAGGCACTCCTGCATCTGCATCAGGTCCGAGCAGGTGTACTTGATCCCCGCCAGCGTCGGGAGCCGGCGTCGCGCTTCGGCCAGGAAGGCGGGCACGGACAGGTTCACGCCGGTCATCGACGGGATGTCGTAGTAGTAGAACGGCGTCCGCGGCGCGGCGCGCACGACCGGCTCGAAGCACTCGACGAGGCGCGCGACGTTGCCGGGCTTGAAGTACGACGGCGCAAGCGCCGAGATCGCGGCCGCGCCGAGCCGTTCCGCCTGCGCCGCGAGCATCGCCGCATCCGCCATGCAGTTGTGCCCGACGTGCACGATCAGCGGCATCGCGCCGCCCTTCAGCACGGCGGCCCAGCGCTCCGCCAGCGCCAGGCGCTCGGGGACGGTCAGCGAGTGGCTTTCGCCCGTCGACCCGCCGACGAACACACCCGCCATGCCGTTCTGCACCAGATGCTCCGCCTGCCGCTCGACGGCCTTCAGGTTCAGCGCCCCATCCGTCGTGAACGGCGTGTGTGCCGCCGCAACCAGCCCCGTGAACGAGATCTTCTTCTTCATATGTGTTCCTCCAGCAACTTCATGCAGTACCACAGCATTCTCGGCAGGTGGAAGAAACCCTTCCAGTGATTGCCCTTCAGCGGCACGGAGACGCGGCCGTCGCGATGGAGGTAGCCGTACCATTCGCCGTGCTCGCGATCGGGGAAGTGGGCGAAGGCCCAGTCGTGGACCTGCCGGTGCCATGCGGCGTACTTTGCCTCGCCGGTCATGCGTTCGGCGAGGAGCGTGGCGATGACCGCCTCGTTGTGCGGCCACCAGAACTTCATGTCGTGCCAGTACTCCTGCACCGGCTTCCCGTGGACGTCGCGGAAGTAGAACAGCCCGCCGTGGCCGCGGTCCCATCCGCGCTTCCAGCTGGCGTCGAGCATCCGCAGACCCAGGTCGCGCATCGCCGCGTCGCCGCGGTGGCGCGCCTCGTGGAGGATGAACCACGCCCCCTCGATCGCGTGGCCGGGGTTCAGCGTGCGGCCGTCGAAGTGGTCGATCAGGGAGCCGTCGGGCGCGACGGTCTCCATCACGCAGTCGTGGTCCGGCTTCCAGAAGAGCCGGCCGATCTCGTCAATGCAGCGGTCGATCCACGCGCGAAGACCCGCGTCGTCGCCGAGGTTCGCGCGCAGCTCCTGCGCGGTGACGATCGTGATCATCCGCGGCGCCAGGCCGATGGACGGGCGCGCGCCGGTGTCCTTCGGCGGCATCAAACCGGGCGTGAAGTTCCAGCGGACAAACCGCTCGAACAGATCGCGGGCGCGCTCTGCGGAGCGTCCGTTGCCCGTTGCGCGCGCGTGCGCCGCGTGAGCGATGGCGCCGAACGCCTCGCTGTAGGCGTAGCGGCGCTTGCGCAACGGGACACCCTCGCGCGTGACGAGGAAGAAGAGGCGGCCGTCGGCGTCGACGCAGTGCTTCTCAAGGAACCCGAGGCCGGACTCCGCCCACGCGAGCCACTCCGGGCGGCGCTCGACGGTGTTGAACAGCGTCAGCAGCATCCACGCGGTGCGGCCCTGAAACCAGACGGACTTGTCGGTGTCCAGCAGCGAGCCGTCGCGATCGAGCGCCGTGAAGAAGCCGCCGTGCTCCGCGTCGACCGACCGCGGAAACCAGAACGGCACGACGTCGTCCAGCAAGGTGCGACGATAGACATCGCGCAGAGCGACCTGGTCGCCCGGCATCATCTCCGCGCCTCCGCGTCGCCGTGTGAATCCGCCCCGCCGCTGCGCCGCAGGGCGCGGAAGGTGAGCGAATCGGTGCCCTGCGGCGCGGGGCGCAGCAGGCTCGCAAGCCAGCCGACGGCGACGCAGACGACAACGCCGACGATGGCGTAGGTCCAGAAGATCGCGAGCTTGTTCGCAAAGATCCAGCCGACGACTGCGGCGCTCGCCACACCCCCCACGATCGCTCCGAAGCCGTTCGCACGACGGACGAACAGGCCCAGCACGAAGAGGCCCGACACGGTGCCGCCGAAGAGGCCGATCACGCTGAGAAACGCCTCCCACAGCGACCGCACGTCCGACTTCGCCAGCCACAGCGCGACTGCGGTGCCGGAGAAGCCGACGATGGCTGTGAACCACCGTGCGAGGCGCAGGCGAGAGCCGTCCGTCGCGCCCGGGCGGAACCGGCGGTCGAAGTCCGTGACGTAGGCGGTGGCCATGCTGTTGAGGCTTCCGGCGAGTGTCGACTGCGCGGCGGCGAAAATACCCGCGACGACGAGGCCGGCGATGCCGGCGGGCAGTTCGCGGACGATAAAGAGGGGGAAGACGGCGTCGGTCTGCATGGTCGGATCGAGCCGCTCCGGGTGCTGGCGGTAGAAGACGAAAAGTGCCGTGCCGATGGCGAAGAAGAGGGCTTGGGCGATCGGCGAGACGAAGGCGTTGGTCCAGATCGCGCGCGCCGCGCTCTTGCGGTCGGCCGTCGTCAGGTAGCGCTGCACGACGTCCTGGCTCGCGGTGTAGGAGAAGAGGTTCTGGAAGATGCCGCCGACTATGATGATCCAGCCGGAGGCAACGGCGAGGTCGAACGACCACGGCACCGACTGGAAGAAGCGGCCGTGCTCGGAGGCCATGGCGATCGCGCTTGCCGCACCACCGTCGATCCGCACGAGCACCGTCACGAGCGCCCACACGGCGCCGCCGAGCAGGACGACCGACTGCGCGACGTCGGTCCAGATCACCGCCTCCATGCCGCCGAGCATCGTGTAGACGACGCACAGGACGCCCATCAGCACGATCGAGGTCGTCACGTCGAGGTTGCTGACCGTCGCCAGCGCCAGCGCGGGCAGGTAGAGCACGATCGCGACGCGCCCGCACTGGAACAGCAGGAACAGGGCGCTCGCCAGCATGCGCGCGGCGGCATTGAAGCGGCGCTCGAGGTACTCGTAGGCGGACGTCACGTCGAGCGAGCGGTAGAACGGCAGGTAGACCAGTGTCACGAGCGGCGTCAGCACGAGGTAGGCGTTCGCGAGGAAGAGGTTCCATCCCTCGGCGAATCCGCGCGCCGGGATTGCCATGAAGGTGATGGAACTGAGCATCGTCGCAAAGATGCTCAGGCCCGCCGCCCACCACGGCACGCGCTGGCCGCCGCGGAAGAAGTCGTTCGTCGTCCGGTTCCGCCGCGTGAAGGACGCGCCCATGAGCACCATCGCCGCGAGGTAGACCGCGAGCGTGATGTAGTTCATCGCGCCGAAGCCGGCGCGACGCGGGACAAGCCGTCCGAGCCGGACCTCCGGCGAACGGATGCCGGGGCGGACCTCGCCGGAGGGGATCACGAAGCCGCCGCCCCACGCGACGGCGGGCGTCGTGACGCGCACCGCCGGCACCGCGCCGATCGGCGTCCATGTGTCGGTGATCGTGTGATAGCCCAGCAGCGGTGCATCGAACCCCGGGTGTGCGGCGGTGGGGCCGAAGCTCACGCGCGAGCCGTCGTCGCCCCCCGCAAGAAGAAGGAACGACTGTCCCGCCGCGGGCGCCGGCGAGGGCGCGGCGGCAAGCGGATTCGGAAGGTCCGCGATCCGGCGCCATCCGCGGCCGGCGCGCCAGGCATAGGCATCGCGAAGGTAGGTGCGAACGGGACCGCCGTTCGTCCCCGCGGCGAGCGACACACCGCCGAAGAGGAAGAACTCGCCGCCCTGCACGCCCGCCGCGGCCAGCGTGCGACCCGGGCCGGACCAGGCGGGCAGCTCGCGCCATCCGGCGGCGCGGTCGTCGAGATTCAGCGACCAAACGTTCGTCCCCGCCGCAACCGCCCCCGGGGCGGCTTCGCCGCCGGCGACGATCACGGTACGCCCGGCGAGCGCGCCGCAGAGGTTCGCGCAGGGGGACGGAAGCGACGGCCATGCTTCCCGCTCCAGCGCGGTGCCGGTCCAGCGCAGCAGGAAGACCTCGTCGTGGTGGCGGCCGGAGTCGTTGCCGCCGATGCAGAGAAGTCCGTCGGGCGTGGAGACCGACGCACCATAGGCGCGGGCGCCCGGCAGCCGGCCGGCCTCGCGCCACACGCCGTCGGGTTTGTCGAGGACCCACGCGCGGTCGGTCCAGACCTTCGCCCCGCCTTCCCACGGCTTGCCGGCCGGGAAGTTGGCCCCGCCTGCGACGAGGAGCGCCCCGCCCGAGGTGCCAGCGAAGGCCCCCGCAACGCCCTCCGCGTCGGGCAGCGGCGGAAGCATCGCCCAATCGGCGACCGCCGCCGGCTCCGCCGCGCGACCCGCGCCCGCCAGCAGCACGATGGCCGCGACCGCGACGGCGAATCCCCTCCCCTGTCTCCTCGTGGTCCGACGGATCACAGCATCATTCCCCCAGACCGGCCCATCCCCGGCCGCGACCCCATCATGCCCGCGTCGCCTCACCGAAGCCACGTGCGAATGAATGGTTCAGTGAGTGAACCACGTCGCGGCCCTGCGGGACAAGCCCGCCGGATGCGGCGCAGGGCCGCGTCATCCAACGTGACGTCCGGTCGTGGCGCCCGAATCCGTCGGGCGCAACGACTGACCCGGGACGCAGGGTCGCGCCGGTCGGATACCGGCGCCACGGCGGACCGGCTACGCCGTCGGGGACGGACCTCGCGTTCCCACGCATCGAGGGCGGACCCGAGGCGAAGGACATCGCGGCCGGAAGCCGCGAAGAGATCGTTGGTCTCTCCCGGATCCTTGGCGAGGTCGAGAAGATGCTCCTCCCTGCCGGCGCCGGTCCGGAGCGACACACATTTCAGGGAGCCCTCGCGCACCGCGCGCCATGTCTTGTCGCCGCGCCGGCAGCGCCAGAAAAGAGGTCGGTCCGCGGTCGCCCGGCCGGCGTGCCGGTATGGCCAGCCAACCCTCGATCCGGCCTACGCCCGCAGGCGGCGGCGCAGGATGCCGGCGGTCAGCACGAGGCCGAGGAGGCCGAGCGTGCCCGGCTCGGGGATGACCGTCAGGACGAGATCCTGATTGGCGCCGTCGATCGATAGCTCCGCTCCGTAGGCTCCGACGGTGCCCGCCGTGCCGGCCCCGAGGCCGCCGATGCTGGTGGCGTTGATCAGGACATAGGTGCCCGGGCCGAAGCCGGCGCCCGGAATGAAGTTGAAATCGGAGAACTCGATCCCACCGAGGGCCGTTGCCGACGCGATGATGAGGTCGCTGGCGGTCCCGAGTTCGTAGTTCAGCGTCGTACCGCCGTCGAGCGTCAGGTCGCCGACCGTCAGCGTGCCGGCACTGTTGCCCGGGGAAAGGAAGCTTGCGGCCAAGGCGGTCACTCCCGCGACCGCTCCGGTACCGGCGAGAGTGGCACCGCTCTGGACCGTGATCAGGCCGCCGCCCGAGTACGTTCCGTTGTACCTCAGCGTTCCCTCGTCCACGCTCAAGCCGCCGGTGTAGGCGTTGGCACCCTGGATGGACAACTCGCCGGCGCCCGTCTTCGCCCATGCGGCCCCGCCGTTGACCTCGCCAAGGTTGCGGAGCGTGCCGGACCGGAGCGTCAGCGTATCGATCGGGTTTCCGGCGCTTCCGATGCCGTTGCCCTGCATGTCGAGCGTTCCGCCGGCGACCGTCACGGCGCTGGTGCCGCCGCCGTCGGCCAGCGGGGCGGCGAGGGTCGCCGTCCCGCCATTGAGCGTGAAGGTTCCGGTCGCCGGCCGGGATCCGTTCACCTGGCCGAGCGTGAACGCGGTGTTCACGACCAGCGTGCCGCCGTTCATCGTCAGGGAGCCGACCGCCATGCCGTTGGTGGTTCCGGCCTGAGCGCGGCCGAGGATGACGGTGTTGACGTCGACGATGCCGTCGCTGAACTCCATGGAGCCGCGCCCGCCCGCGGCCGCATTGCCGCCGGACACGTTGAGCGAGCCGGCCAGCAGTTGGTCCAGGTTCGCGACGACCGAGGACCCCGCGTTCGTGAGGACCAGGCTTCCGTTCGGCTGCGTGCCGGACGCCATTTCGGTGAACTCGCCAAGGGAGAGATTGGCCCGGTCCGTGCCCGCCGGCCCGGCGAGGTAGAGGCTCGGGCTTGTCAGGCCGTCCTGGAAGGTCACCGTGCCGGCCCCCTTGCCGTAGCCGATCCGGAGATGGGTCGTGTCGATCCGGTTGCTGACACCCAGCAGCACGCGCCCCTTGACGCCGCCGTCCACCGCCGACAGGCCGACGTAGACGGCATTGGAGGCCCGGATCGTGTTCACCGCCGCCAGAGAGAGCAGCGCCTGACGGCTGGCCTGACTGGCTCCGGACTCGTCAAAGCCGACCACCAGTTCATTGACGTTCGCCGAGAACGACCCGAGACCGGACAGGTCGAGACCGCGATAGGTCACGTTGTCGGTGGACCGCTGGCCCCAGATCAGGATGCGGCCGGCGGTGTTGGTCACGTTCAGCGCCCCGGCGCCGGACATCCTCAGGTGCGTGCCATCCTGAATGTGAAGCGACCGCGTGGCGGCCGAGGTCACCACGTTGAGGGCCTGGCCGGCCGCGAGGTTGACGATCGAGTTCGTCGCCGTCGAATTGTTGTTGGTCTGCGTGACCGTGAAGAGCTTCGAAATCGTCTGGCTGCCTCCGTTGAGATCCAGCGTGCCGGCCCCTGTGGTCGAGAACGGGTCGCCGAGCAGGAGGTCGGCGGAGGCGGACAACTGCGAGGCGGCGCCAAGGGTCAGCATGCCGTTGCGGACCGCCGTTCCGCCGGAATAGGTGTTCGCGCCGTCCAGGGTGAGGCTTCCGGCCCCGAGCTTCATGAAGCCGATGGCCCCGGTCAGGGCGGTGCCGTAGGTGAACGAGTTGCTTGCAACGTCGATGCCGAGGCCGCTGCCGGCGTCCCACGTCGCATTCGCAAGCAGCGTGTCGATGTCGCCCGGCGTCCACTGCCCGGCCTCCCCGGCCGCAAGCACGGCCAGCGTGCCGCCGTTGCGGGTGATGACGGTCCCCGGGGCATCGTAGCCCGGCAGCGAACCCGTGGATGCCGCCTCGAGAACGCCCGTCGCATTGGTCGTCCCGCCGGCGTAGGTGTTCGCGCCGCGGAGCACCATGACGCCCGTGCCGGCCTTCCGCAGCCCGCCCGCACCCGAGATGTCGCCGGACAGCGAATGGACCGCGGCGTTCGACACAATCAGCGCCGCGGCGCCGGAGATCGAAAGGCCGTTGGAGAACGCGGAGTTGCCGCGGAGCGACAGCGTGAAGGACGAGGCGCCGTCGCCCAGGGTGAGCATGCTGCCATTGCCGACGGTCATCGCTCCGGCGGACAGCGTGCCGCTCTGGAAATCGAGGACGCCCGTTGTCAGCGCAGCCGTGATGGAATCGGCGAAGACGGCGCCGCCGTTGATCGTCCATCCGCCCTTCTGCACCGTGGCCGCCCCGACGCGTATCGTGCCGGCGCTGTTCGTCACGTAGCCCACGCCCCGGGTCGATCCGGTGTTGCCGAGCGTGAACGCCGCGCCGTTGGTTGCCGTGAAGGTCCCCCCGGCGACGTTCAGCGAGCCGGTCGAGGAGTTCCCGATGCGGACCTGCTGGTTCGAGGTGTTGAGGTAGCTCCCGCCCGTGAGATTAACCTGTGCAAGATTCAGCGTGTCGGCCGTGGTGTTGCCGACCAGGAGCGTGTCGCGATGGACGAGCGATCCGCTCGTGATGCTGACGATGCCGGTCTGGGGCGTCGTGCCGGACGGGGGCGTTTGGGTGACACTGATTAGGCGCATATTGGTGACAGTGGCACCCTCGATGGAAACCGTGCCCATGCCGCGCGCGCCGATGTTGACGGCGGCCCCGAACAGGGCGGTGCCGCTGCGGAGATCGAGCCGCGCCGTGTCGGCGGCGGTGCCGAAAGCGAAGTCGAGACTCGAATTATGGGTGAGCGTTCCGCCGTTGAGGGTGAGGAATGCCCCGTTCTGAATCCGCGGCGTGCCGGCGAGGACGACCATCGAGCCGCCGTTCGTGATGATGATGGACGATGTGCCCGTCAGATAGTACCCACGGTTCGTCACGATGCCGCCGTCGATCACAACCCGGGTTCCCGAGTTGTTGTTGAACGTCATCCCGTTGTTGGGATCGCCCCCCGTGCCGCCGTTGTTGGTGACGCTCAGGAAGAACCCGGAGGGGACGACGACGGTCGGCGAGAGCGCCCACAGGCGGAGGGTTCCGATCGCAACGTTCTGGTCGAGCGTCACCGCGTAGGCTCCGTTCGAGATGATGTGGGCAGACGCCGTGGGAACCGCGCCATTGCTCCAGTTGGCGCCAGAACTCCATGTGCCGCCCGCGAGATTGGCCCACGTGCCCGTCGTCATCTGCGCCTGCGCCCCCGCCGCCAGCATTGCCGCCGCCAGCCCCGCCAACCCGCATCGTGTCATGTTCATGATCCGCACCTTTGTTCCTACCGGAATCTACCCCATCCGTCGCCAAGTCCATAGCCGCAGCCGGCCGGTTTCGCGGGCCGCCGCCCGATCTGCAAGGTCGACCGGCTATTGTGGCCTGTCCCGCCCATCCAACAAGTTCAAATTCCGGGCAGCGACGGACGAAGCCTTGCGCCGGACGGATGCGCCCCGCTATTCTCCCACGTCCCGTGCCGCATCGTGCGGCGAAGGGCCGGAGGGTGCCGCCATGACCGCCTTGAACTGCCTGCGCCGAATGTCCGCCCTGCTTTCCGTGGGTGCCGTCGCCGCCCTTGCCGCATGTGCCACGGCGCCCGACGCCGCACCGACCGCGGGCACGTTCGGCGCGACCGGGCTGCGCTGCGAGGATCTCGCCGACCCGCAGGGCGTCGGGATCACGACGCCGCGCCTCTCGTGGCGGGTCGTGTCCGCCGAGCGCGGCCAGCGGCAGACCGCGTTCCGCGTCCTCGTCGCCTCCGCACCGGACATCCTCGCTCGCGGCGAGGGCGACCTGTGGGACACCGGCCGCGTCGCCTCCGACGCGACGCGCGACCTCGTCTACGCCGGCAAGCCCCTTGCCTCGGGCCGGCCCTGCTGGTGGGCCGTGCAGGTCTGGGACCGCGACGGCAAGCCCTCTCCGTGGAGCGCCCCGGCGACGTGGAGCATGGGCCTGCTTGCCGCTTCGGACTGGACGGCGGAGTGGATCGGTCATGACGCCGTCCGCGGCAGTCGGCCGGACGAGGACTTCGGCGCCGCCCACTGGATCGTCTTCGCCGGCGATCCCGCCAACGCCCCCGCCGGCGCCCGCTTCTTCTCGCGCACGTTCGATCTTCCCGCCGCCGCCACCGCCGCGACGCTGCGCGTCACCGCCGACGACAAGGGCGTGCTCTTCCTCAACGGCGAACGCCTCCTCGCCACCGCGAGCGTCGTCGATTCGTGGAAGACGGCCCAGCACGCCGACGTGACCGCGAAACTCCGCCCCGGCACCAACCGCCTCGCGATGCGGATCGAAAACGCCAGCCCCGGCCCGTACGGCATCCTGCTCCGGCTCGACGTCGCGACGGCGGACGGAAAGAAGCTCACGATCGTCTCCGACCCGTCGTGGAAGGCCTCGAACAAGCCCGCACCAAAGTGGGAGAGCGAGTCGAATGATGCCGCCTGGCCGGCGGCGAAGTCCGTCGGCGCCCACGGCTGCAAGCCCTGGGGCGTCATCACCTCCGGCGGAAAGCTCCTGCCGCCGCCGCGGCTGCTGCGGACCGGCTTCACCGCCGCGAAGCCGGTGAAGCGCGCGGTCGTCCATGCGACGGCGCTCGGGATCCATGACCTCTACGTCAATGGCACGCGCGTCTCGGACGACTTCTTCAACCCCGGCTGGACCGACTACGGCAAGCGCGTTTACACCCGCACCTACGATGTGACACCCCTCGTGAAGCCCGGCGCCAACGCCTTCGGCGCGATCCTGGCCGACGGTTGGTTCAGCGGCCACGTTGGCTACGGGCACCGCCGCGACCACTACGGCACGAAACTGCGGCTCAAGGCCCAACTGCACATCGAGTACGCCGACGGCACGACGCAGGTCGTCGCAACCGGGCCCGACTGGAAGGCCTCGACCGGCTCGCTG
>CAYRFK010000004.1:0-58645 GCA_964423465.1 uncultured Verrucomicrobiota bacterium
GCCGGTTCCGCCAGAACCTGCTCGGCAAGCGCGTGGACTACTCGGGCCGCTCCGTCATTGTCGTGGGCCCCGAGCTGTCGATGAACCAGTGCGGTCTTCCGAAGAAGATGGCGCTTGTGCTGTTCGAGCCTTTCATCATTCGCCGGCTGAAGGAACTCGGCATCGTGCACACGGTGCGCAGTGCCAAGAAGCTGATCGAGCGGGAGACCAACGAGGTGTGGGACATCCTCGAGGAGGTCACGCGCGGTCACACGGTCCTCCTCAACCGCGCGCCCACGCTGCACCGCCTTTCGATCCAGTCGTTCGAGCCCGTGCTGATTGAGGGCGAGGCGATCCGGATTCATCCTCTGGTCTGCACGGCGTACAACGCGGACTTCGACGGCGACCAGATGGCCGTCCATGTGCCGCTGTCCATCGAGGCGCAACTTGAGTCGCGCCTCCTGATGCTGGCGCCGAACAACATCTTCTCTCCGTCGAGCGGAAAGCCGATCACGACGCCGACGCAGGACATCGCGCTGGGGTGCTATTACCTGACGAGCGATTCGCAGACCGAGCGCATTCGCATGCGTCAGGGTGGCGTCAACCGTGATGCCGACCACCTGCCCCTGATGAACGACGTCGACGAGGTCCATACGGCCTACGACGAGGGGGCCGTCCGGATCCATGATCGGATCCGACTGCGCAATCCCGACTGCGGCCGCGACACCGCCTGCGGGGACAAGGACCGCCGCGTCATCTCGACGACCGTGGGCCGCGTCTTCTTCAACGAGATCTGGCCGTCGTCGATGGGGTTCATCAACACCGTCGTGAAGAAGAAGGACCTCGGCGAGCACATCCGCCGTTGCTACAAGACCGCCGGGCATCCCGAAACCGTGCGCGTTCTGGACCGCCTGAAGGGGCTGGGATTCGAGTACGCCACGCGTGCCGGCATTTCGATCGGCATGGTCGATATGATCATCCCGCCCGAGAAGGCGGCGGTCCTTGAGCGTGCCCGGGCGCAGATCGCCGAGGTGCAGACGCAGTACAAGAAGGGCGTCATCACCGACGGCGAGCGCTACAACAAGATCATCGACATCTGGACGCACGCCACGGAGGAGATCTCCAACGTGATGTACAGCGCGTTGGATCGCAACCTCCGGGAAGGCGGCGGCGAGCGCGAGGAGCTGAACCCCGTCTTTATGATGGTCGACTCCGGCGCGCGCGGCAGCCGCGCCCAGATCCGCCAGCTCTCCGGCATGCGCGGCCTGATGGCCAAGCCGTCGGGCGAAATCATCGAGCGTCCGATCACGGCCAACTTCCGCGAGGGGTTGAGCGTGCTCGAGTACTTCATCAGCACGCACGGTGCGCGCAAGGGTCTTGCCGACACGGCGCTCAAGACGGCCGATGCCGGCTACCTGACCCGCCGCCTGGTCGACGTGGCGCACGATATCATTGTCGTCGAAGAGGACTGCGGGACGCTGAACGGCATCGAGGTGACGGCGATCATGGAGGGCGAGGACGAACTCGTGCCGCTCCAAGGCCGCATCGACGGCCGCACGGCGCTGGAGGATCTGCGCGATCCGCGGACATCCGAGGTCATTGTTGCCGCGGTGCAGGAGGTCGACGAGATCGCGGCGAAGAAGATCCTCAAGGCCGGCATCGAGAAGGTGAGGATCCGCAGCGTGCTGACGTGCGAATCCGTCCATGGTGTCTGTGCGAAATGCTACGGCCGCCATCTGGGCACCGGGCGGGCGATTGCGCTCGGCGAGTCGGTCGGCATCATCGCCGCCCAGTCGATCGGCGAGCCGGGCACGCAGCTGACCATGCGGACGTTCCACATCGGCGGCACGGCGAGCTCCGTATTCAAGCAGCCGCAGATCACGTCCAAGCATGACGCGATCGTCAAGTACCAAGACCTCCGCACGGTGGAGACGGTCGAGCAGACCGACAAGGGACCCGAGGCGCGCCATGTCGTGCTGAACAAGAACGGCGCGATCGTCCTCTACGATGCCGAGGGACGCGAACTCGAGCATCACACTCCTGTCATCGGCGCGGTGATCGGCGTCGCCGACGGTGGCCGCGTGAAGAAGGGGCAGAGCTTCGTCAAGTGGGACCCGTACAATGTTCCGATCCTGTCGGAACAGAGCGGCGTGGTCGAGTTCCGCGACTTCATCGAGGGGGTCACCATCCGCAAGGAGGTGAACGAGTCCACCGGCGCCGAGGAGACCGTGCTCATGGAGCACAAGGAGGATCTGCACCCGCAGATCGTCATCAAGGTCTCGGCGGCCCGGAACGCCGAACTCTTGGCGAGTTATCCGATTCCCGCGGGCGCCCACGTCACGGTGGCCAACCACCAGAGCGTCGCGGCCGGCGCGATGATGGCCAAAACGCCCCGAAAACTGGTCCGTACGAAGGACATCACCGGCGGCCTTCCGCGGGTGGCCGAGTTGTTTGAGGCGCGCCGGCCGAAGGATGCGGCCGAGATCGCGAAGATCGACGGTTCCGTGGAGTTCGGCGGGACGGTCAAGGGCCGTCGCCGGCTGTTGGTCCGCGACCCGGTCACGGGCGACGAGGAAGAGCATCTCATTCCGATCGGCAAGCACATCGTTGTCTTCCGTGGCGACCGCGTTCGCAAGGGACAGCAGTTGACCGAGGGCCCCGTGGTGCCGCAGGAAGTCTTGGATGTCTGCGGTCCGAAGGAGCTTCAGGAGTACCTGCTGAACGAGATCCAAGAGGTCTACCGTCTGCAGGGCGTCGAGATCAACGACAAGCACATCGAGGTCATCGTGCGCCAGATGCTCCGCAAGGTCCGCATCACGATGCCCGGCGACACCGAGTTCCTCTGGGGCGAGCAGGTCGAGAAGTACTATTTCCAGGAGGTCAACCAGCGCGCGGTTGCGGAGGGCAAGCGGCCCGCCGAGGCGCAGCCGGTCCTGCTGGGCATCACGAAGGCCGCGCTCGAAACCGAGAGCTTCATCTCGGCCGCGTCCTTCCAGGATACGACCCGCGTGCTGGCCGATGCGGCAACGCTGGGCCGTCGCGACTACCTGCACGGGTTCAAGGAAAACGTCATCATGGGCCACCTGATCCCTGCGGGTACGGGTTTCCCGATGTATCGCAACTTGAAACTCGTTCCGCTGGCCGAACCGATCCCGGTGGAGGAACTGCTTGGAGACCGCTTGCAGACGGCGGCTCCGGACGATGCGATGCTCGAAGCGGCGATCCCCGAGGAGGATTCCGAAACTTGATGTTGCAGAGAGGGCGCATGTTCCTGTAGCATGCGCCTTTTGCCCCGGAAGGAATAATCATGCCGACGATCAACCAATTGGTTCGCGTGGGGAGGCGTCCCTCGCGGTCGAAGAGCAAGTCGCCTGCGCTGGCGCGGTGCCCGCAGCGGCGGGGTGTGTGCCTGCTCGTGAAGACCATGACCCCGAAGAAGCCGAATTCGGCCCTGCGCAAGATTGCGCGTGTGCGCCTGACGAACGGCTATGAGGTGACCGCCTACATTCCTGGCGAGGGCCATAATCTGCAGGAGCACAGCATGGTGCTCGTGCGTGGCGGCCGCGTCAAGGATCTCCCCGGCGTCCGGTATCACATTGTGCGCGGCACGCTGGATGCCCTGGGCGTCGAAAGTCGCCGCCGCGGGCGTTCGAAGTACGGCGCCAAGCGTCCCAAGAGCACCGAAGCGAAGAAGAAGTAGCAGGCAAGCCATGGCACGACGTCGCAAAGCCGAGAAACGTACCCTGATCCCTGATTCGCGGTTCAACAGCCCGCTGGTCGCGCGGATGATCAACGGGATGATGCAGCGGGGCAAGAAGTCCGTCGCGCAGAGCATCGTCTACGGCGCGATCGACATGATCGGGGAGAAGATCACCTCCGAGCCGGTGCTCGAGGTGCTTGCCCGAGCTCTGGACAACATCAAGCCGCGCCTCGAGGTCAAGTCCCGCCGGGTCGGCGGCGCGACCTACCAGGTGCCCGTCGAGGTGTCGTCCGAGCGCCAGCTCGCGCTGGCCTTCCGGTGGCTGAAGCAGTACGCGTCGGGCCGCAAGGGCGTCCCGATGCGTCAGGCGCTCGCGTACGAGTTGATGGACGCGTACAACAATACGGGTTCGGCGATCAAGAAGCGGGACGATACGCACAAGATGGCCCAGGCCAACAAGGCGTTCGCCCATTACCGCTGGTAGGCGGGCAACCACATGGTTTCGACGTTGGAACAGACGGGATCCAGAACGACGGACGGCAATGCCGGCGCCCGCGAGGCGTCCGGTCGCCGCACTGTTCTGGCCCGCCTGCGCAACATCGGAATCGTGGCGCACATCGATGCGGGGAAGACCACCGTATCCGAGCGCATTCTCTACTACTCTGGCCGCGTGCACAAGATGGGCGAGGTGCACGAAGGCACGACGGTGATGGACTGGATGGTGCAGGAGCAGGAGCGCGGCATCACGATCACAAGTGCCGCGACAACGCTCCAGTGGAACGGGCATGCAGTCAACCTGATCGACACCCCGGGGCATGTCGACTTCACCGCCGAGGTGGAACGTTCGCTCCGTGTGCTCGACGGCGCCGTTGGCGTCTTCTGCGGTGTGGCGGGCGTCCAGCCGCAATCGGAGACCGTCTGGCGCCAGGCCAAGCGGTACGGTGTGCCCCGACTGGCCTTCGTCAACAAAATGGATCGCAAGGGCGCGCGTTTCGATTTCGTTGTGGAGAGCCTTCGCGAGCGCCTTCACGCTCCGGTGGCCGTGATCCAGATTCCGATCGGGGCAGAGGATGGGTTTCGCGGTTGCATCGACTTGATTCGCATGCGTGCACTGGAGTTCGATGAATCCGTGCAGGGCGCGCGGGTCGTCCAGCTGCCGGTTCCGTCTGAGCTTTCCGTAGCCGCTGAAGCGGCCCGCGCCGCACTGTGCGAAGTGGTGGCCGAGGCCGACGAGGCGTCACTTGATGCCTATATGGCGTCGCCGGACCTTCCCGCCGACGTCCTGATCGCGGGACTGCGGCGTGCCACCATCGCCTGTCGGCTCGTGCCGGTTCTCTGCGGGTCGGCGCTGCATAACAAGGGCATCCAGCCGCTTCTCGATGCCGTGGTAGATTTCCTCCCCTCGCCCTTGGATGTTCCGGCGATCCGTGGCCACCACCCGAAGACAGGAGTGGAGATCGATCGTCAGGCGAGCGATGCGGAACCGATGGCGGCCCTGGCCTTCAAGATCGCGACGGATCCCTATGTGGGCAAGCTCGCTTTCCTGCGTATCTATTCCGGCGTACTCAAGAAGGGGCAGAACGTTTTCAATCCGCGGACGCGGAAGCGTGAGCGCGTGCAGCGGATCGTCGCCATGCACGCCAATCATCGCGAGGATGTCGACGCACTTCACGCGGGCGAGATCGGCGGCCTTGCGGGAATGAAGGGACTGACGACTGGCGATACGCTGTGTGCCGAGAACCAGCCCGTTCTTCTCGAGCGGATTCAGTTCCCCGAGCCTGTCATCGCGATGGCCATTGAGCCCCGAACCTCGGCGGACCGTCCCTCGCTGGACGCTGCCCTTGCCGCCTTGGCCGAGGAGGATCCGACATTCCGAGTCTCAGTGGATGGCGAGACCGGGCAGACGCTGATCAGCGGCATGGGCGAGCTGCACTTGGAGATCATCCGCGATCGGCTGATTCGCGAGTTCCGGGTGCAGGGGAATGCCGGGCGCCCGATGGTCTCCTATCGTGAGACCATCACGAAGACGGACTCAGCCTCGCATCGTTTTCAGCGGGAGATCGGCGGAGCCGTTCAGTTCGCCGAGGTCGAGCTCGCGGTGGGGCCCAGTCCCCGCGGAGCAGGCAATACTGTGGTCTTTGACGTGGCGGAGAAGCAGATTCCGCCGGAGTTCCGCGACGCCGTTGAAGAGGGTGTGCGCGACGCGCTGTTGACGGGGGTGTTGGGCAGTTATGCACTCGTCGACGTTGCCGTGCGGGTGACCGGGGGCGTCTTCCGCGAGGAGGACTCGACCGAGGTCGCCTTCAAGACTGCGGCGGTCATGGCCCTCCGCGAGGCGCTCGGCGCTGCGGGGCCTGTGCTGCTGGAGCCTGTGATGGCGGTCGAGGTTGTCACGCCGGATGCCCACATGGGTGACGTACTTTCGGATCTCAGCGCGCGGCGGGGCCGCGTGAAGGAGATGGAGGCGCAGGATGGCTCGCAGGTCGTGCGGGCCGAGGCGCCGCTGGTGGAAATGTTCGGCTATGCAACGGCCTTGCGGTCTCTGACCAAGGGACGGGCTAGCTATACGATGGAACCCCGGTGCTTCGAGGTTGTCCCCGAAGCGCTTCAGGGGGCGATTCTGAACCGTTAGAAAGGGAGCCATGACCGGACAGCGGATACGCATCAGGTTGCGCGGCTACGACCACCGGGTGCTCGACCAGTCGGCCTCGGATATCGTCGAGACGGCCAAGCGCACGGGGGCGAGGGTGGCGGGCCCGATTCCGCTGCCGACGCGGCGGGAGCGGTACACCGTGAACCGGAGCCCTCACGCGGACAAGAAATCGATGGACCAGTTCGAGATCCGCACGCACAAGCGGATCCTGGACATCATCGGCCCGACAGCCAAGACGGTGGACGAGCTCAAGAAGCTCAACCTCCCGGCCGGCGTCGACATCACGATCAAGGTGTGACCAGCATGAACGCATTGATCGGAAGAAAATTGGGCATGACCCGCGTCTTTGACGCCGAGGGCCGCCAGGTGCCGGTAACGGTGCTGCAGGCGGGGCCTTGCACGGTCGTGCAGCGCAAGACCGCGGCAACTGACGGCTATGAGGCCGCGCAGCTTGGATTCGAGGAGCAAAAGGCCTCGCGTCTTGGGCGGCCGGTGGCCGGGCACTGCAAGAAGGCCGGCGTCAGCCCGTTCCGCGTCCTCCGGGAAGTTCCCGTCGGTGCGGATGAGGCGGCCAAGGCTGGCGATGCTGTGACGGTCTCGATCTTTGAGAAGGGCGGGTTCGTGGACATCACGGGCATCTCGAAGGGGCGTGGCTTCCAGGGCGTCATGCGGCGTCACAACATGTCGGGTCAGCCGGCGGCGCACGGGCATACGATGCACCGGCGTGTCGGATCGGTCGGCATGCGCGAGCTGCCCGGGCGGCTTCTGAAGAACAAGCGGCTGCCGGGACACATGGGCAGCGCCCGCGTTACCACGCAGCATCTGCAGGCCGTTGAAGTCCGCACGGATGACAGCCTCCTTCTGGTGCACGGCTCCGTGCCGGGACCGGTCGGCGGTCTCGTGGAGATCCGCAAGTCCATCAAGAAGGCGTCGAAGTGACCATGAGCAAGCTGACTGTGACAAACATGAAGGGCGAGCGCGTCGGCGACCTTGAATGGTCGGACGGTCTGCTCGTGCTCGATCGTGGCGACCAGGCCGTTCATGACGCCGTGGTGGCTCATGACGCGGCGCGTCGGGCAGGATCGGCCGATACGCTCGGCAAGGGTGCGGTGGCGGGCGGCAATAGGAAGCCGTGGCGCCAGGGGGGCACCGGCCGTGCGCGTGCCGGCTACCGTCAGTCGCCGGTGTGGCGTGGCGGTGGCGTGGCCCACGGTCCTCATCCGCGTGATTATGCCAAGCCTCTGCCCAAGAAGATGGCGCGTCTTGCCTTTGCGCGGGCACTCAGTTCGCGCGTCGCAGCGGGCGAGGTGGCGGTCATGGATTCCCTCGAGATCGCGGAGCCGAAGACCAAGCTGGTCGTTGCGCTTCAGAAGGCGCTGAAGGCCGAGAAGGGACTCCTCATCGTTGTCGACCGGGTGGATGGAAACCTCACGAAGGCCTCGCGGAATCTTGCGAAGGTCGAGGTGGTGGCGGCAAAGGACGTGGATACGTACACCGTGCTTCGGTACGCGAACATCGTGGCGACACGCCCGGCGATGGACGTGCTGGCGACCCGGCTGGCGGCGTGCGGGAGGAAGGCGGAATGAAGCCGGCGGAACTAATCATCGACCGGGTCCTCGTGACGGAGAAGGGTACGCGGCTTGCCGCAGAGAACAAGTACCAGTTCGCCGTCGGGCGGGATGCCAACAAACCCGAGATCAAGAGGGCCGTCGAACAACTGTTCGGCGTGCACGTGACGGATGTTCACACCATGAACCGCGCCGGCAAGTGGAAGCGTGGTCGCACGTCGCATGCCGGTCGCACCTCCGATTGGAAGCGGGCGATCGTCACGCTCAAGACCGGCGAATCGATCAATCTGACCTGAGGCAAGAGCCATGGCCCTGAAATCCAGCAAACCCTATACGCCGAGCCGCCGGTTCACGGAACTTCCGGCCTTCGACGAGATCACCAAGAGCACGCCGGAGAAGTCGCTTCTCGTTCCGCACAAGCGGGCGAGCGGGCGAAACATGTACGGGCGTGTGACGGTCCGCCACCGCGGCGGCGGACATAAGCGGCACTACCGCATCATCGATTTTCGTCGGGACAAGACGGACATCCCGGCGAAGGTTGCCGCAATTGAGTACGATCCGAACCGATCCGCGCGCATCGCGCTGCTTCACTACGCGGACGGCGAGAAGCGGTACATTCTCGCGCCTAACGGCTTGGCGGTCGGCGCCACCGTGGTCAGCGGCGCCAAGGCCGAGCCGCAGGTCGGCAACACGCTTCCGCTCGCGCTGATCCCTCTGGGTCTGCCCGTGCACAACATCGAGATGCGCCCCGGCGGCGGCGGCAAGATCGCCCGCTCTGCCGGCCAGGAGGTGCAGTTGATGTCTCGCGAAGGCGGCTACGCGAACCTGCGCCTGCCGTCGGGCGAAATCCGAAGGATCTCGGATGCGTGCATGGCGACCATCGGGCAGGTTGGAAATCTCGAGCACGAGAACGTCTCCCTGGGCAAGGCGGGGCGCAAGCGCTGGCTGGGCATCCGCCCAACCGTGCGCGGCGTCGCGATGAACCCGGTGGACCATCCGATGGGCGGCGGCGAGGGCCGGACGTCGGGCGGCGGTCCGCCCGTGACGCCGTGGGGCGTCCAGACCAAGGGCAAGAAGACCCGCCGGCGTCGGAAGACGTCGGGCCGTTTCATCATCCAGCGGAGAAAGTAAGCCATGGCTCGATCGGTCAAGAAGGGTCCGTTTGTCGACGACCACCTGATGAAGAAGGTGGATCGTCTCAACCAGACGGGCGAGAAGCGGCAGATCAGGACTTGGTCGCGCCGCTCGATGATCACGCCCGATTTCATCGGGCACACGTTCCTCGTGCACAACGGCAAGACGTTTGTGTCGGTGTACGTCACGGAGAACATGGTCGGCCACCGGCTCGGGGAGTTTTCGCCGACGCGGGTGTTCAAGAAGCACGGCGCGGCTACGGACAAGACGGTGGCGTTGAAGTAAGCGGAATCTGCACGTCTCTCCTTGCATTCGGTGGGGCGACGCGTACAATCGCGCGCTTCGCCCACGCAAGGCGGAAATGTGCGGCGGCCTGAGCGGCCGTCCGGCACCCGCCGGAGCCCGGGAAACGGAAAAGCGTATGGACATTGTTGCGACATCACGGTATGTGCGCCTGTCGCCGAAGAAGGCGCGTGATTTTGCTCGGGATCTGCAGGGCCGGGCTGTGCCCGTCGCGCTGAGCCTGACGCAGTTCAGCGATCGCAAGGCGGCGGTCTGTCTGGGGAAGACTCTCCGTTCGGCGATCGCGAATGCGGAGAATAATCACAAGTTGTCGGCCGAGGAGCTGGTGGTGAAGGAAGCCGTCGTCGAGGAGGGCCCGCGCCTGAAGCGCTGGATGGCCGTCTCCCGGGGTTCGGCGCATCCGATCCAGCGCCGGCTGAGCCACGTTCGCATTGTGTTGTCGGACGGCAAGGCATAGGCCGGCCGCGAGTTTTTGAGGAAAGGAGCCCGCTGTGGGCCAAAAAGTCAATCCAATCGGGATGCGCGTGACGGTCACGAAGGACTGGCGCTCGCGCTGGTTCGCCGACAAGAAGTCGTACGGGACGTTCGCGCTGGAGGACGACGAGATCCGCAGGCTGGTCAAGAGCCGGCTGAAGGATGCGGCCGTTCCGGAGGTGCTGATCGAGCGCCACGCCAATCTTGCTCGCATCACCGTGCTGACGGCCCGCCCGGGCATCGTGATCGGTCGCAAGGGTCAGGACGTCGAGACGCTTCGGCAGCAACTCGCAAAGAGGACCGGTAAGGAGATCTACATCGAGATCCGCGAGGTTCGTGATGCCGATCGCAATGCGCAGCTCGTCGCCGAGGGCATCGCCTCGCAGCTTGAGCGCCGGGTCTCCTTCCGCCGCGCTGTGAAGCGCGCCGCGCAGATGGCAATGGATCTGGGTGCCGATGGTATCCGCATCCACCTCGCCGGGCGCTTGGGCGGATCCGAGTTGGCGCGTCGCGAGAGCCTTCGCCAGGGCAAGGTTCCGCTGCATACGCTGCGGGAGAAGATTGACTACGGATTTGCCGAGGCCCTCACGATGGCGGGCAAGATCGGCGTCAAGGTCTGGATCTGTCACAAGGCGGACGAGGCGGCCGCGCCGGCCTACGCCAGGAAGGAGCGCACCCATGCCGCTTATGCCTAAACGGGTGAAGTTCCGCAAGCAGCAGCGCGGATCGCGCAAGGGGACGGCCCAGACGGGGAATACCCTCGCGTTCGGCGAGTACGGGCTGCAGTCCCTGGAGCGCGCATGGATCACGAACATTCAGATCGAGGCGTGCCGTGTCGCCATCAACCGCTTCATGAAGCGCAAGGGTCGTTTGTGGCTCAGAATCTATCCGGACAAGCCGTACACGAAGAAGCCGCTTGAGACGCGCATGGGTAAGGGCAAGGGCGCGGTGGAGACGTGGGTGGCGGTCGTGCGGCCCGGGACGATGATGTTTGAAATGGATGGCGTGCCCGAGGCCCAGGCGCGTGAAGCGCTCCGTCTGGCGGCATTCAAGCTGCCGGTTCGGTCGCGATTTGTCGCGCGCCATGCTCGGGCCTGACGGAGGCGGGGAGACACGGATGAAGGCTCGGGAAGTACGCGAATTGACGGATGATGAGTTGCGGGTGCGGATGGATCAGTCGCGCCGCGAACTCTTCAATCTGCGGATGCAGCAGTCGGCGGCCCAGGTCGAGAAGCCGTCGCGGATCCGCGAACTGCGCCGGGATACGGCGCGCATGATGACGGTCGTGACCGAACGGGAGAGGGGTGCGAAATGACAGAAGCGACGCCGCAAAACACCCGCCGCGGACACCGCAAGGAGCGGGTCGGCGAGGTCGTCAGCGACGCGATGGACAAGACCATCGTGGTCCGCGTCGAGCGCCGCATCCGGCACGCCCTGTACGGCAAGGAAATGCGGACGTTTTCGAAGTTTCACGCGCATGACGAGAAGAACGAGGCCCGCAAGGGTGACCGGGTTCGCATCGTCGAGACGCGTCCCTTGAGCCGCCTGAAGCGCTGGCGCCTTCTCGAAATCGTCGGGCGCACCGCCACGGAAGGCGGGGCCGGGGCATGATCGGACTGCGAACCACCATGGAAGTGGCGGACAACACGGGAGCCCAGCGCGCCCAGTGTATCCGCGTGCTTGGGCACGTGCGGGATTTTGCCGCGATCGGTGACATCATCCGCGTGTCGATCAAGGAAGCCACGCCGCATGGCATGGTCAAGAAGGGCGAAGTCCACAAGGCGGTGGTCGTTCGGACGAACCATGCCATCCGCCGGGCCGATGGGTCCTCCCTTCGTTTCGACACGAATGCGGTTGTGCTGGTCGACGATCAGCTGAATCCGCGCGGGACCCGAATTTTCGGCCCTGTGGCCCGAGAACTCCGCGATAAGAACTTTATGAAGATCATCTCGCTGGCACCGGAGGTCGTGTGACATGAAGCGCAAGACCGTACCGAATGTCAGGCCCGTCGCTGTCGCCTTCAAAAAGGGTGACATCGTGTTCGTGCTCTCCGGAGAGAGCAAAGGCAAGACGGGCAAGGTCCTCCAGGTGCTTCCCGGCAGTGGCCGCGCCCTGGTCGAAGGTATCAATCTGGTGAAGAAACACATGCGCAAGACGCAGGAGAATCCCAAGGGCGGCATCATCGAGAAGGAAGCCCCCCTTGCGGCCTGCAAACTGCGCGTATTCGACCCCGCTCACAAGACGGCGGGGAAGCCGGCCTGAGGCAGGGGCTTGGCGGGGGACTGACATGACGGCTCGACTCAAGGAAACGTACCGGACCGAAGTGGTCGCGGCGATGAAGAAGGATCGCGGCTATGCGAATGCGATGCAGGTGCCGCGCATCCAAAAGATCGTCCTGAACATGGGGTTTGATGCGGACACGGATCGCGATACCATGAAGATCCTCGTGGAGGATCTCGGTAGGATCGCCGGCCAGAAGGCGGTGGTGACCCAGGCGCGGAAGAGCATTTCGAATTTCCGCCTGCGCGAAGGCATGGCGATCGGTGCGCGCGTGACGCTGCGTGGCGCGCGCATGTATGAGTTTCTTGACCGCTTCATCGCGGCCGCCCTGCCGCGCATCCGCGACTTTCGCGGTGTGCCCGGGCGGAGCTTCGACGGACGGGGCAACTACACGCTCGGCGTGAAGGAGCAGACGATCTTCCCGGAAATCAATCCGGACCAGGTGAAGAAGGTGCAGGGCATGGACATCACGTTCGTCACGAACGCAGCGACGGACGACGAGGCGCGCGATTTGCTGCGCCGTCTTGGCATGCCTTTCGCAAAGTAACGCGGGCGACGGAGGAACGGTCGTGGCGACGAAGGCTTGGGAAGCGAAACAGAAGCGTGCTCCGAAATTCTCGGTGCGCAAGTACAACCGTTGCCAGCGCTGCGGGCGCCGGCATGCATACATGCGGAAGTTTCAGATGTGCCGCATCTGCTTCCGTGAGCTTGCCCTGGAGGGCAAGCTCCCGGGCGTGACGAAAGCCAGTTGGTAGGACGGAGACGCGACGATGAGCTTGTGTGATCCCGTGGCGGATATGTTCAACCGCATCCGGAATGCCGGTCAGGCGCGCCACGATAGCGTGGACGTGCCGCACTCGGCCCTCAAGGGCGAGATATGCGGCGTGCTGAAGCGCGAGGGCTTCATCCGAAGCTTTGCTGCGGAGGGCGAGGGGAGCACGAAGGTGCTTCGCGTTCAGCTCAAGTATGACAAGCCCGGTCAGTCGGCCGACCGGCTGCACGTCATCCGCGGGATCGAGCGTATCAGCAAGGCGGGGTGCCGCCGCTATTCGTCGGCCGCCAAGCTGCCCCGCGTCCGGAGCGGTACGGGCATGGCCATCCTGACCACATCCAAGGGGCTGATGACCGACCGTGACGCGCGGCGCCAGTCGATCGGCGGCGAAGTGCTCTGTCATATTTGGTAACGCCGCGGAGAAACGGGGAATCAATCATGTCGAGACTCGGGGATCAACCGGTGGCCGTGCCTGCGGGCGTGAACGTCACGTTCGACGGCGCGAAGGTCAGGGCGAAGGGGCCGAAGGGCGAGATGGTCGTGTCGTGCCCGGACGGCATCACGGCGGCAATCGAGGGGCAGCAACTCATCGTCAAGCGCCGTGACAACTCCACGCCGCAGAAACGCCAGCACGGAACGACGCGCTCGTTGATCGCCGGCGCCGTGGTGGGCGTGCATGAGGGCTACCTCAAGGTGATGGAGATCCAGGGCGTCGGCTTTCGCGCGCAGGCGCAGGGCCAGAAGCTGACGATGAGTCTCGGGTACTCGCATCCGATCATTTTCGAGGTTCCGGCCGCGCTGAAGCTTGAGGTGCCGGACCAGACGACGGTTCGCGTCAGTGGCTGCGACAAACATCTCGTCGGCGAGATCGCCGCGCAGATCCGGAATTTCTACCGGGCCGAGCCCTATAAGGGCAAGGGCGTCCGGTACAAGGGTGAACACGTACGGCGCAAGGCCGGCAAGACGGTGGCGTAAGCATGAAAGTCAAGACAAAGGCCGACTATCGGACGCGCCGGCATCTCCGGCTGCGGAAACGAATTCAAGGCACCGCGGGCAGGCCGCGCATGAGCGTATTCATGAGCCAACGGCATGCCACCGTACAGTTTATCGACGACGCATCCGGCGCGACGATTGCCGCGGTCTCGACGCTGGCCGGCGAATTGAAGGCCTTCGCGGGCCGTGTGACGGTGGTCGCCGCGAAGAAGGTGGGCGAGGCGGCCGCCGGCGCCGCCAAGGCGCAGGGCATCGCCACGGTCGTGTTCGACCGCGGCGGGTTCAGGTTCGGCGGGCGCATCAAGGCGCTGGCCGACGCGGCGCGCGAAGCCGGACTCAAGTTCTGACCCGGGAGCTATGGCGATGATTGGACGCAAACCGTTTGGTGGTGAGAGGGACAGGGATGGGCGGAATGGCGGCGATTCCGGAATGGATGAGCGCGTCGTGTTCGTCAATCGCTGCGCCAAGGTGGTCAAGGGTGGCCGCCGCTTCAGCTTTAGCGCGCTGGTGGTCGTTGGAGACCGCAAAGGACACGTCGGCTTTGCGCTGGGCAAGGCCAACGAGGTGGCCGATGCGATCCGCAAGGGCGGAGAGGTCGCGAGACGGAGCCTGATGACGGTGCCGATGCGCGATCGAACGATTCCTCACGAGATCGAGGGGCGCTTCGCCGGCGGACACGTCCTGCTCAAGCCCGCCTCGGCGGGAACCGGGGTCATCGCCGGCGGCGCGGTACGTGCCGTGCTGGAGCTTGCGGGTGTCCGTGATGTCTTGGCGAAGTCCAAGGGCAGCGACAGCCCGTTGAATGTCACGCGTGCCACGGTCGAGGCTCTCAAGGGGCTTCGCCACTACGAGGAAATCCACGCGCTTCGCGCGCGGGGCGTCTGATACGCCACCGGAGAGCCGTCATGAGACTGCACGAATTGAAGAATGTTCCCGGAGCCCGCAAGGCGCGCAAACGCGTCGGCCGCGGTGAGTCGTCCGGGGCGGGAAAGACCTCCGGCCGCGGCAACAAGGGGCAGCACTCGCGCGCCGGAAGCCACTGGCGGCCGACGTTCGAAGGCGGTCAGATGCCGCTGATCCGCCGCATGCCCAAGGTGGGCTTCACGCCCCCGACCCGTGTCGAATTCCTTGCGGTTAACGTGGGTGATCTGCAGGACCTGGAAGCGGGTGCTGCAGTGGACGTCGCGGGCCTGCGGGCGGCCGGCCTTGTAAAGGGCCCGTCGGCAACGAAGGTTAAGATTCTCGGAACCGGGGATCTTTCCAAGAAGCTGACCGTCAAGGCCCACGCCTTCAGCGCCGCGGCACGCGCGAAGATCGAGGCGGCCGGCGGCACCTGCGAAGCGATCGCCTGACCGGGGGACCCTGCGCATGCTCTCGGCGTTTACGAACAGTTTCAAGATCCCGGAATTGCGGGAACGCATCCTGTTCACGCTCGGGCTCATCTTCGCCGTGCGCATCACCGCCTGCGTACCCGTTCCGGGCGTCGACTATAATGCGCTGCGCGAGATCATCGACGAGATCCAGCGGCAGGCGGGCGGCGGGTTCCTCGGACTGTACGACCTGTTCACCGGCGGTGCCATGGATCGTTGCGCGGTCGGCGCGCTCGGTATCATGCCGTACATCAGCGCATCGATCATCATCCAGTTGATGACGGCTGTCGTTCCGGCGCTCGAGCGGCTCGCCCGCGAAGGCGACGCGGGGCGTCAGAGGATCACGCAGTACACCCGGTATCTCACGGTCATTCTGTGCCTCATTCAGGGCGGCGCGCTGGCGATTGCGATGCTGCATCCCCAGGCCACCTTCGGGATGGATCGCGACATCGTCCATATGGAGTCGCGGTTTGGATTCCTTGTGCTTTCTGTGCTCACCTTGACGACGGGGACGATGCTGCAGATGTGGCTCGGCGAGCAGATCACGGCGCGGGGCATCGGTAACGGCATCTCGCTGATCATCACGATCAATATCATCAGCCGTCTGCCGGGTGCGGTGCAGCAGACGATCAACATGTTCCAGCCGGTGGGCGACGAGCGCCAGTTCTCCATCTTCCATCTGGCCTTGATGCTGATCCTTATCTTCCTGGTGATCGCCGGTGTCATCGCTGTCACGCAGGCCCAGCGGAAGATCCCGGTCCAGTATGCGAAGCGCGTTGTGGGGCGGAAGGTGTACGGCGGGCAGAGCACGTACATGCCCTTGCGTGTGAACTACGCGGGCGTGATGCCGATCATCTTTGCGCAGTCGATCTTGATGTTCCCCCCGAAGGTCTTTCGGGCGATGCCATGGACGTGGGCGAAGGACTTTGGTGCCGCGATCGACTATGGGACCGGCGCCTACATGGTCCTGTACACACTTATGATCCTGTTCTTCTCCTACTTCTGGGTCGCAACACAGTTCAACCCGGTTCGCATTGCTGACGACCTGAAGAAGTATGGCGGCTACGTCCCTGGAATTAGGCCCGGTACCCCGACGGCGGAGTTCTTGGACCACACCATGACCAGGGTCACCCTGGCGGGTGCGGTATTCCTGACGATCATCGCGGTGATCCCATCCGTCATGCAGCAGAACCTTGGCATTCCATGGATCGTGGCGTCCTTCTTCGGCGGCACGAGCCTGCTCATTGTCGTCGGCGTCATGCTCGACACGATGCGGCAGGTCGAGTCCCAATTGTTGATGAGGCACTATGACGGTTTCCTGAAGAAGGGGAAACTGCGGAGCCGCCGCTAGCCGCTCTCGATCTGTCTCGGAGGACGCGATCCCAATGAAAGCCATCATCCTGCTGGGGGCACCGGGTGCCGGAAAAGGGACGGTAGCCGCTTTGCTTAAGGCATCGACGGACTACATGCACGTCTCGACAGGGGATATGCTTCGCGAGGCCGTGAAGGCCGGATCCCCCGTCGGGCTCCAAGCGAAGTCGTATATGGAGAAGGGTGAACTGGTGCCCGACGAGGTCATCCTTGGCATCGTGCGTGAGCGCATGGAGCGGGAGCCTGCGACGGCCAAGTACATGTTCGACGGGTTTCCCCGGACCTTGGATCAGGCGTCGGGGCTCAGCGCCCTGTTGGGGCAGTTTGTCGCCAAGGTGGATGGTGTCTTCCTGCTTGACGTGCCTCGGGACGTGCTCGTGGACCGGCTCTCGGGTCGCCGCGTGTGCCGCCAGTGCGGGGCGGTGTACCATGTCCGCAACATCCCGACAAAGGTTGACGGAGTTTGCGATGTATGTGGCGGGCCGACGTATCAGAGGCCCGACGATAGCGAAGCGACCGTGGTGAACCGGCTTGATGTGTACCGCCGCCAGACCGAGGGTCTGATCGCTTGGTACCGTGAGCGCGGTGTGCTCTTTGAGATCGAGGCGGCCGGCGCCAAGGAAGACACGCGGGACAGGGTCCTTCGTGTTCTCGCCGGGCTGTAGGTGTCCATCCCCGTCAAGACTCCGGCCGAGTTGGAAGGCATGCGTGTCAGCGGCCGGTTGGCGGCCCGGGTGCTGGCGGCCGTGGCCCGGGAGGTTCGGCCCGGGGTGACGACGCGGGAGTTGGATGAGGTGGCGCGGGACCGGATTGCGCAGGAAGGGGCCGTCAGCGCCTTCTTGGGATATCGCGGGTTTCCTGGCCATATCTGCACGTCCATCAACGACGAGGTCGTTCATGGAATACCGGGCGACCGGCGGGTGGCCATGGGGGACATCGTCAGTCTGGACTGTGGTGTGCTGTACCGTGGGTGGCATGGCGACACGGCACGGACGGTGGTGGTGGGCGTCACGGATCCGGAGGCGATGCGTTTGGTGCGGGTGACCGAGGACGCGCTGTCCGCCGCGGTGGCAACCGCGATCGACGGGAGGCGCCTTGGAGATGTCTGCCATGCCGTGCAGTCCGTGGTCGAGGCCGCTGGCTTCTCGGTGGTTCGCGAGTTCGTCGGGCACGGAATTGGGCGTGCGCTCCATGAGGAGCCGCAGATCCCGAATTTTGGTGCGGCGGGCCGCGGTCCTCGGTTGAGGGCCGGCATGACGCTGGCCATCGAGCCGATGGTGAATCAGCACGGGTGCGAGGTGCGGGTGGATCGGGATGGATGGACGGTGCGGAGTCGTGATGGCGGATTATCCGCCCACGTCGAGCACACCGTGGCGGTTCGGGCGGGGTCGGCCGAGGTGCTGACACTGGACGATGGAATCTGACTGGTTTGTTCTGGACGCCGAGGTTCGCGAAGTGATAAGTTACAAAGCTTTGCGCGCCCGGCTTTCGAACGGCCATGAATTTGTGGCCTTTTTTGCCTCCGAGGCGGAGGCGCGAAGGCTGGTGCCCGGCGAGCATATCCGGGTCGGTATGTCGCCGTGCGACATGTCGAAGGGCCGCATCCGCGGCGGCAGCGAGGGGTTTGAGCGATGAAAGTGCGCAGTTCGGTTCGACGCATCTGCGAGCAGTGCAAGATTGTTCGCCGCAAGGGCGTGGTGCGGATTATCTGCACCAATCCGCGCCACAAGCAGCGGCAGGGTTGAGGAGACGGGGGACGTATGCCCAGAGTTATCGGCGTGGACATCCCGGGTCGGAAGCGCATCGAGTATGCGCTCCGCTACATCTACGGAATCGGCCTGACCAAGGCGCGCGAGATTTGCGCGCGGGCCGGCGTGGACGCGGCCAAGAAGGCTGAAGCCCTGAGCGATCAGGAAATCTCAAAGATCTCCGAGATCCTGCAGGCGTATCGGGTGGAAGGCGATCTGCGGCGCGAAGTGCAGCAGAACATCCGCCGCCTGATCGCGATCAATGCGTATCGGGGACAGCGGCATCGCCGCGGGCTTCCCGTGCGAGGCCAGCGCACCAAGACGAACGCCCGCACGCGCAAGGGCCCGCGCAAGACGGTCGGCGCGGTTCGCGGCAAGGAAAACCGATCGGCCGCAAAGGCCCCCGCCCCCAAGTAGGGCGGCCAGCGCATCCCGGTTGACGAGGAAGGAACCCCATGGCTGACGAGAAGGACAACCCCAAGGCCGCCGCGGCACCCGCCGCTCCGGTCGACGCCGCCGCACCCGCCGCCCCGGTCGAGGGCGCCGTACCCGCCGCCGATGCCGGCGCGAAGGTTCGCAAGTCCCGCCTTAAGGGCGGAAAGCTGATCCCCACGGGCATCGTCCATATCCGGGCGACGTTCAACAACACGAGCGTGACCATCACGGATCCGCGCGGCGCCGTCGTCGCGTGGAACTCGGCGGGTCGGTGCCAGTTCAAGGGATCGCGAAAGAGCACGGCGTATGCCGCGACGGTCGTGGCGCAGGAAGCGGCCCGCACCGCGATCTCGAACTGCGGAATGCGCGAGGTCGAGATCTGCGTCCAGGGTCCCGGGTCGGGTCGCGAGTCCGCGATCCGGGCCATCCAGTCCGCGGGGCTTGCAGTCACCGCGATTCGTGACGTCACCCCGATCCCACACAACGGATGCCGGCCGCCCAAGCGGCGGCGCGTGTAATCCACCAGGATCCGCAGGAGAACTTCCATGGGCAGGTATACCGGACCAGTTTGCAGGCGGTGTCGGCGCGAGGGCATGCAGCTCTTCCTCAAGGGAGACCGCTGTTTCATGGCCAAGTGCCCGATTCAACAGGGGCAGAATCCGCCGGGCCAGCACGGCGCACGGCGCCGCAAGGTGTCGGACTACGGCGCCCAGTTGCGGGAGAAACAGCGCCTTCGCTCGATGTACGGAATGCAGGAGCAGCAGTTCCGCGGCTTCTTCGCGAAGGCTCTGCACAAGCGCGGCATCACCGGCGTTGCCCTGCTGCAGATGCTCGAGATGCGGCTGGATACGGTGGTCCGGCGTCTTGGGTTCATGCCGTCGCAGCGGGCGGCACGTCAGTTCGTCATGCACGGCCACATCCGTGTCAACGGACGCCGCGCCACGGTGCCGTCGATGATTCTTCGCGCCGGGGACATCATCCAGGTGCAGGAGAAGCAGGGCAGTCGTGACGAGGCGAAGACTTTCCTGGATGCCGCCATGTCGCGCGGCGTGTCGCCCTGGCTTTCGCTGAACAAGGACGAGTTCCGCGGCGAGGTTTTGCACGTGCCGTCGCGCGACGAGATCGCGCCGATCGTCAACGAGCAGCAGGTCGTCGAACTCTACTCGAAGTAGCCGTTTTCCGGCCGCCGGGCGGCCGGGGTATCACCATACGGGCCGGGTAATGTCCGGCCCTGGGAGGAGACTAGTCATGCCAATCCGTTTGGCGCGTTTCGAAATGCCGAAGGCGGTCATTCCCGCCGAGTCGGACCCGTCGCAGAACTACGGGAAATACATCGCCGAGCCCTTCGAGGCCGGGTACGGGCGGACCATCGGGAACTCCCTTCGCCGCGTGTTGCTCTCGTCGATCGAAGGGGCCGCGATCTCCTCGGTCAAGATCGAGGGCGCGATGCACGAGTTCTGCAGCCTGCCGGGCGTCGTTGAGGACGTCACGGACATCGTGCTGAATCTCAAGAAGGTCCTCCTGAAGATGTACTCCCGCGAACCCCGCCGTCTGCGCCTCCGCAAGAAGGGGCCGGGCGAGGTCACGGCCGGGGATATCGAGGGGGACGCGATGGTCGAGGTTCTGAACAAGGACCACCATATCGCCACGCTGGATGCCGACGGCAAGATCGACATGGACATCGAGGTCTGCGTCGGTCGCGGCTACCGCCCCGCGGACTGGAACAAGAAGCCCGAGCAGGAAATCGGGGTCATCCCGGTCGACTGCCTGTTCTCCCCGGTGCGCCGGGTCAAGTTCGCGGTGGAGAGCTGCCGCGTGGGTCGCCGCACGGACTACGACCGCTTGGTCTTGGAGATCTGGAGCGACGGTCGCGTGACGCCGGACGACGCCCTGACGATGAGCGCGGCGATCCTTCGCCACCATCTGGACGTCTTCGTCCACTACGACAAGGACCTGATCGAGTTCGAGGCGAGCGAGAAGCAGATCGATGCCCAGCGTGAAGAACTCCGACGCAAGCTCGCCGTCAGCGTGAACGAGATCGAACTGAGCGTCCGCGCCGCCAACTGCCTCAACAACGCCAACATCACGACCGTCGGCGAGTTGGCGCAGAAGACCGAGGCGGAGATGCTCAAGTACCGCAACTTCGGCAAGAAGTCGCTGAACGAAATCAAACAGAAGCTGCAGGAACTCGGGCTTTCGCTCGGCATGAGCTTCGATCCGGACGTGATGCCGACCGCCGCCCAGCGTGCGGCGGCCGCCGAAAAGGCGCGCGCCGAATTGAAGGCCGAGAAGTCCAAGAAGTAGCGGCGGGAGGCCCGATCCATGCGTCATCGCAAGACCACCGTCAAACTCGGCCGTAAACAGCCGCATCGCGACGCCATGCTGGCGTCGCAGGTGTGCAGTCTGATCACCTACGGCCGCATCCGTACCACCGTCCCGAAGGCGAAGGCCTCGCGGCGGCTGGCGGAGAAGATGATCACCCTCGGCAAGAAGGGCACGCTGGCGGCACGCCGGCAGGCCATCGCGGAGCTGCACCAGGAGGATCCCGTCCGGGATCTCTTCGCGCGCCTCGCGCCGGGCTTCGCCGACCGCAAGGGCGGTTACACCCGTATCGTTCGCCTCGCCAAGCGCAGGGTGACCGACAGCTCCGAGATGTGCATCCTCGAGTGGACCAACTACGTGCCGCCGGCACCCAAGGAGCCGAAGGCGGAGAAGGCTGAAGCCAAGCCCGCCGATACGGCGGAAGCGGCTGCGAAGGCCTGATCGGACGGCAGCAGTCTGATCGAGCAGCCCCCGGCAGCACGCCGGGGGCTGTTTGCGTTATGACCCCGGGTCAGGCGGAGGGCGGCGTCGGCTCGATGACGGTTGTATCCGCCGCCGGCACCGGTTCCAAGAGGCCCCGGATCACGCGGAGCATTTCGCGGGCGGGGTAGGGCTTCTGCAGGAAGGGGTAGCCGCGCTCGCGGATGGTCTCCCATCGGGAATACTCGTCCGGATAACCGCTGACCATGAGCACGGCGATGTCGGGCTTGAGTCTTCGCAGGGAATCCACGAGCGCCACGCCGTTCTGGTCTGGAAGGACGACATCGCAGAAGAGAAGGTCAAAAGCCGCGTTGCACGACTGGAAGGCGAGTCGAGCCTCGCCGGCGCTGTGCGCCATGGTCACCCGGTAGCCGCGCTCGCGCAGAACCCGGGCGGCCAGCTGGCAGATGCCGTCCTCGTCCTCGACGATCAGAATATGACGTTCCCCAGCCTGTTTCGGCTCCGATCCCGTGTCGGGTGCGGCGGCGGCGGGTTGGTCGACGGTCGGCAGGTAGAGCTTGAAGCAGGTGCCCTGTCCCTTCTCGCTGTACACATGCACCCATCCGCCATGCTGGTGCAAGATGCCGTGAACGGTTGACAGCCCGAGGCCGGTGCCCTTACCCATGGCCTTCGTGGTGTAGAACGGCTCAAAGATGTGCCGCAGAACCTCGGGCTCCATCCCGGTGCCCGTGTCCGTGACCGAAAGGCAGATGAAGCGTCCCGGTCTCGCATCGGCGTAGAATGCCAGATCCTGCTCTTGGAACGACACGGCCCTCGTCGCAATCGTGAGCCGCCCTCCGTCCGGCATCGCATCACGCGCATTCGAGGAGAGGTTCATGATGACGGATTCAACCTGCCCGGGATCGGCCATGATGGGACGGAGGTTCTCGGCAAGCTCCAGGTGGAGGCGGATGTGCTCGCCGATCACCCTTTGGAGCAGCCTTCCGGTACCGCGGACAATCGTATTGATATCCAGCGGCTGCGTCCGGATCAGCTGGCGGCGGCTGAAAGCGAGCAGTTGCCGAGTCAACTCGGCGGCCTGCTTGGCCGAGGAGCGGATCTGCTCGACGTCCGCCACGGCGGAATCCTCCTCCTTCATGCCGGACCGGAGAAGCTCGGCGTAGCCGAGGATGGCCTGCAGGAGGTTGTTGAAGTCGTGAGCGATGCCGCCGGCCAGCCGGCCGATGCTCTCCATCTTTCCGGCCTGCGCGAGCTGATCCCGCAGTCGCCGCTCTTCGGATACGTCGACTTTGATCGCGATGAAATGCGAGACCTCGCCGTCCGCCCCCCGCAGGGGCGTGATCGTCATTTCCTCGGTGAACAGCGAGCCGTCCTTGCGGCGGTTGACCAGTTCACCGCGCCACACGCCGCCGTCGATGATGGTCCTCCACATGGCCTCATAGAAGGATGCGTCGTGCCTTCCGGATCGCAGCAGCGACGGCGTTCGCCCGATGACCTCGCCGCGAGCGTATCCCGTCTGTCGGGTGAACGCCGCATTGACCCAGAGGATGATGCCGCTGCGACTGGTGATGACGATCCCGTTGTCGGCCGATTCCACCGCCATGTCGAGAAGCCGGAGCCGCTCCTCGGTCTCCATCTTCTCGGTCACGTCCCGGGCCACGGCGAAGATCAACCGCTCGGAGGACAGGGGGACCGAGTTCCACGAGATCGTTCGGTAATTTCCATCCTTGTGCCTGCAGCGGTTTCGGAAGTTCGCGACCGGCTCTCCTCCCAGCAGTCTTCGGTCCACCTCGATGGACGCTGCGTGGTCGTCCGGATGCACCAGGTGGATCCATGGCATCCCCGACATCTCCTCCGGTGACCACCCCAGCGTTCGCTGCCATGCTGGATTCAGGACCCGGAAGCGGCCGTCGAACCCCGCCACCGCAAGCAGATCCATCGAGTTGGCAAAGAGCAGGTCGCGCTCGTGTTCGAGCAGGCGGTTCCCCTGCTGCAACCGATGCTTGTCGACCATATGCCGAAGAAGGCGCGGAAGGCTTCGGGGGTCGATGTCGGCCTTTCGGATGAAGTCCACGGCGCCGCGCTTGACGGCCTCGGTGGCCAGTTCGTCCGACCCCGCTCCGGCCACGATGGCCACGGGCAGGTCCGGGTGGCTGTCCCGCAGGCGGTCGAGAAGGCCAAACGTGCCCCACCCGAAGACGCCGAGTTCGGCGACCAGCAGGCTCCATCCGCCGCGGGCGAGGCGCGATTCCATCTCGCCGGGGGTCGTGCAGCCGCACAGCTCAAACCCGGCGACCGCGTCGAGTGCCGCATGGACGCGGTCCACATCCAAGAGGGTGTCATCCACATACAGAACCCGGACGAGATCCGGGTCCCCATCTGCTTTCCCATCGACCAGTGTCTTCATGTGAGTAACAAGGCTTGTGAAGCGTAGTCCAAACCCCTCGCGCGGAGAACACCAATCTTGCGCCTCCTCGGCCGGCCTCGGGCCCCGCGGGAGTGCAATATTCGACTCCGCCTCGCGTTAGCTGTTCATGGATGGCTCCGGATATGGCAGGGTCGGCGGCGTGGACGGCCCACGGAGGCGTTTCAGGATGCGGCATCTCATCGTTCTGGTCACGATCGCAATCCTGTCGCCATCGCCCGCGCATCCGCAGGCGGCGACGGGGCGGGTGGCACCGTTCGAGAACGCGGCGGCGGTCCGGCCCCGCGGCCGGATCGACGAGGCGGTGTTCGCCCGCCTGAAACAGTTGGACATCCCCGTTGCGCGGGATTGTTCCGACTCCGTCTTCGTGCGCCGGGCCTTTCTTGACGTCATCGGCACGCTGCCGACGGCCCAGGAGGCCTCGCAGTTCATTCTCGACAAGTCCCCGGAGAAGCGGCGGCTTCTCATCGATGAGCTTCTCGATCGGCCCGAGTACGCCGACTACTGGGCGATGAAGTGGTCCGACATCCTCCGCATCAAGGCCGAGTTCCCGATCAACCTCTGGCCCAACGCCGCCCAGGCCTACCATCACTGGGTTCACGACTGCATGCGGAACAACGTTCCGTACGACCGATTCGTCCGCGAGTTGCTGACCGCCAACGGCAGCAACTTCCGCGTGGCCCCGGTCAATTTCTACCGGGCCGTCCAGAATCGCGACGCGCCCGGGCTCGCCCAGGCTGTCGCGCAGACCCTCATGGGCATGCGGGCCGACAAGTGGCCGGCCGCGCGGCTCTCGGGGATGGCCGCGTTCTTCACCAAGATCGCCTATAAGCCGACCGGGGAATGGAAGGAGGAGATCCTCCATTTCGATCCGGGGCTGGTCTGCACGAATCCGGCGGTCGCCAGGGCGGCGGTCTTCCCGGACGGAACCCCGGCCCGGATCGCTCCGGGACAGGATCCCCGCGTCGTCTTCGCCGACTGGTTCACCGCGTCCGGCAACCCGTGGATGACCCGTGCGATCGCGAACCGCGCCTGGTGCTGGTTCATGGGGCGGGGCATCATTCACGAGCCGGATGACATCCGCGAGGACAACCCGCCCATCAACCCGGAACTCCTGAGCTATCTGCAGCAGGAACTGGTCTCTTCAAAGTACGACCTCAAGCACATCTTCCGGCTGATCCTGAATTCCCAGACCTACCAACTCTCCTCGATCCCGGCATCAACGAAACCCGGCGCCGAGGCGAACTTTGCGTTCTACCCCATGCGCCGTCTCGAGGCCGAGGTCCTGATCGATGCCCTGTGCATGGTCACCGGGACGACCGAGGAATACGAAAGCCCGATTCCGGAGCCGTTCACGTTCATCCCGAAGGACGCCCGCTCGATCGAACTGCCGGATGGCAGCATCTCCAGCTCGTTCCTCGAGTTGTTCGGCCGGCCGCCGAGGGACACGGGTCTCGAGTCCGAGCGGAACAACCGCGTCACGGCGTCGCAGCGGCTTCATCTCTTGAATTCCAGCCATATCCGGCGCAAGATCGAGCAGAGCACGAAGCTCGCGAACGCGATGTCGGCCGGGAAGAAGAATCCGCGGGAGGCGGTCAGCCGGATCTACCTGACCATCCTGTCGCGGTTTCCGACCGAGGAGGAAGGCAGGGCGCTCCGCGAGTACGTGGACTCGGGGACCGCGAAGGGGCGGGATGCGATGATCGACTTGGCGTGGGTGTTGATCAACAGTACGGAGTTCCTGCACCGGCACTAGCCGGAGCGCACGGCGGAGGCACGGTCATGAGCACGAATCGATACGACGGCCTGGTGATGCCGGTCCGGACCCTGGGTTTCGGCGGACCGATGCCCCGCCGCGAGTTGCTCCGGCGAGGGCTCTACGGCGCGGCCGGGCTCTGGCTGGCCGGACACTCCGCACCGGCCGCCGTGCCCGTGGCGGCGTCCGCCCGGGCCGCAAAGGCGAAGGCGGTCATTCAGATCTGGATGTGGGGCGGCCCGTGCCATATCGACACGTTCGATCCCAAACCCGACGCCGGACGTGACTACTGCGGCGATTTGGACAAGGCGATCGCGACCAATGTCGACGGCATCCAAGTGAACGAGAACCTTCCGCTGCTGGCGAAGCAGGCGAACCGCTACTCGATCATTCGCAGCATGACGCACGGCGTGAACGCGCACGAGACGGCGTCCTACATGGTCCAGACCGGGCGCAAATCGGGCGACGGCCTTGTCTATCCATGCGCCGGCGCCGTCGTGTCCCACTTCAAGGGGTACGAGGCGGGATACAAGGGGCTTATCCCGCCGTATGTCGTCCTGACCAAGCCGCAGGGGCGATTCTCCGAAGCCGGGTTCATGGGCTCGCGCTACAAGCCGTTCGCCACGGGCGGCGACCCGGGCAGCAAGACCCGATTCGTCGTCGAAGGCGTCGTTGCAGAGGGAATCACCGAGGAGCGCCAGCGTGCGCGCCGCGACCTGCTCCACAAGATGGACCTGCTCGGCAACGCCGCGCCGCAGGACCCCCGCGTCGAGGCGATGGGGCGCACCGAGAAGGAGGCCTACGACCTGATCCTCGGCGACGCCGGCAAGGTGTTCGATCTGGCCGAGGAGAAGGACGACCTCCGTGATCGCTACGGCCGGACCACTTTCGGACAGTCCTGCCTGATGGCCCGCCGCCTCGTCGAGCGCGGCGTTCCTTACGTGACGATCAACTACAACGGGTGGGACACCCACAAGCAGCATTTTCCATCCATGCGCCGCATGCTGCCGGACTTGGACAAGGGCTTTGGCACGCTGCTCGACGACCTCGCCCAGCGCGGGCTGCTGGACAGCACGATCGTGTGGTGGGGCGGGGAATTCGGCCGCACCCCGAAGGTCCAGTGGGAGCCGCCGTGGAACGGAGGCCGCAACCACTTCGGCCGCGTCTTTTCCGTCGTCGTCGCCGGCGGCGGATTCAAGGGCGGCCAGGTGGTCGGTGCCACCGACAAGACGGGCGAGACCGTCAAAGACCGCCCGGTCTACCCGTGGGATCTGACGTCCACCATGTACGGACTGCTCGGCATCGACCCCGGTGCCACCCTGCCGCACCCGCAGAACCGGACGGTTCACGTGGCGCCCGCGGCGTCGGAGAAGTACGAGTCCGGCGGCCCCCTCACCGAGATCGCCTGAACCGGGAGCACACCATGAAGGCCCACCGCTGGCGGACGGTCGCCGCGTTCGCCGTCGCGCTGGCGGCGGCCGGCCCCGCCGCCGCCCAACAGCGTGATCCGCACATCGGCTATGTGTACCCCGCCGGCGGTCAGCAGGGGCGGACCTTCGAGGTCACCGTCGGCGGCCAGTATCTCGACGGCATCTCGGACGTGGAGTTTTCCGGGCGGGGCGTGACGGTCGAGGTGGGGCGCCACATCAAGGCTCTCACGCAGCAACAGGCGAACAGTCTGCGCAACAACTTCGAGAAGATGAACCAGTTGGCCGACATGGGGAAGACCAATGCGGCCCGGGCGAAGGAGGCGGAGGCGCTCAAGAAGCGGATCGAAGAGTCGCTGCGGCAGGCCGGCATCGACGAGATGAACATGCGCGCCTTCCAGGAGTACCGCCGGAAGGCGAACGACCCCAAGAAGCAGCTCAACCCGGCGATCTCGGAGACGGTCGTGCTGAAGATCACCCTGGCTCCCGACGCCGGACTCGGGGACCGGGAGATCCGGCTGCGGACCAGCCTCGGCCTCACCAATCCGATGAAGTTTCAGGTGGGGCGCGTCGCCGAGATCAACGAGCGGGAACCCAACGATCGCGTTCCCGAGAAGGCCCTTGATGCGGCCCATCCCTTCGTGCTCAACGGACAGGTCATGCCCGGCGATCTCGACAAGTTCCGCTTCCGTGCGAAGAAGGGCGAGAAACTGGTCGCCGCCGCCGCCGCGCGCTCCCTGATTCCCTATCTTGCGGACGCGGTCCCCGGTTGGTTCCAGGCGACCCTGTCCCTGCGCAACGCCAAGGGGGTCGAGGTGGCGTACGCCGACGACAACCGGTTCGATCCGGACCCGGTGATTTCCTGCGTCATCCCCGAGGATGGCGATTACGTCCTGGAGATCAAGGACTCCATCTTCCGCGGCCGCGAGGACTTTGTTTACCGCATTACCGTCGGGGAGGTTCCCTATCTCTCCGGCGTCTTCCCGCTTGGCGGCCGCGCCGGTGTGCAAACCACGCTCAACGTCATGGGCTGGAATCTGCCAAAGTCCACCCTCACCCTGACGCCCGACGGCCCGACGCCCGGCGTGCTGCCCATCGCCGTCGACAAGGGCGACCGCGTCTCCAACTTCGTCCCATTCGCCATCGATACCCTGGCCGAATGCATGGAAGCCGAATCCAACGACGACATGGCCTCCGCGCAGAAGGTCGAGTTCCCGGTCGTCGTCAACGGGCGCATCGGGCGGGCGGGCGACCGCGACCTCTTCCGGTTCGAGGGGCGTGGCGGCGAGACCATGGTCGTCGAGGTGACCGCGCGCCGCCTGCATTCTCCGCTGGATTCCATCGTCCGTGTCTTCGATGCCACCGGTAAGCAGTTGGCCTTCAACGATGACTTCGACGACAAGGGCTCGGGCCTCATCACCCATCAGGCCGATTCGCGCGTCGAGTGCGTGCTGCCCGCCTCCGGCGCCTACATCGTCAGCGTGTCCGACACCCAAGGCAAGGGTGACGAGACCTATGCCTATCGCTGCCGCATCAGTCCGCGCCGGCCGTCCTATGAGCTGCGGGTCGTCCCTTCCAGCCTCAACCTGCGCGCCGGGGCCGCGGCTCCGCTGACGGTCTTCGCGATGCGTCGCGACGGGTTCGACGGCGAGATCGCCGTCGAGCTTCAGGACGCGCCGAAGGGATTCGTCCTTGCCGGTGGCCGGATCCCGAAGGGGGAGGAGAAGGTCCGACTGACGCTCCTCGCGCCGCCGGAGGGCACGAACCACGCCGTCCGCCTGAAGCTGCAGGGCGCCGCCACCATCCTCGGTCGCGAGGTCCGTCGGCCGGCCGTTCCGGCGGACGACATGATGCAGGCCTTCTTCTACCGGCACCTCGTGCCCGCCGAGACGCTGCTCGCCAACGTCGTCAGCCGCGGCTTCCGCGCCCCGCCGCCCCCGCGACTTCTGGCCGACGGCCCCGTCCGGATCCCCGCCGGCGGCACCGCGGCTGTGCGCGTCCTCGTGCCCGGCCGCACCTACGTGAAGAATCTCGAACTCGAGCTCAACGAGCCGCCGGAGGGCCTCACGATCGAGAAGGTCAACTGGAACGAGCAGAACGCCGAGATCCTCCTGAAGGCCGATGGCGACAAGGCGAAGGCCGGCATCCGGGGGAACCTCATCGTCGAGTTGTTCGGCGACGGCAGCGGGTCCCGGTCCAAGGACGCGAAGCCCCCCCAGGGCGGCGGCGGGCGCAAGGTCCCCCTCGGCGTCCTCCCCGCGATTTCCTTCGAGATTGTCGCCCGCTGACGGGCGCAACCTTCAACAGCCAGCCGCCAACAACCAACACCAATGGATAATGGAGCGCCGAGCTGCGCGAGGCAGGAAGGGCGTCAAGGGCGGCGAGTTCGGGCTCGAAGTGGCAGCAGAGATAGCCGGGCGAGGGGCGGGCCCATGCGTCGGTGCTGCCACTTTTCGGGTTTCCTCCCGGTTCTTAATCCGCTATGCTGTGCCGTTCGGAAACACTGGAACCCGTGGAATCAGCCGTCGACCCAGCTCTTGGCGGAGGGGGATGAAGCGGCATGAGGACAGGAGCAAATCCGTGAGTGTGATGGGCATACAGGAGATTCAGAACCTCCTTCCGCACCGGTATCCGTTTCTTCTCGTGGATCGCATTCTTGAGTGCGACAACACCGAGCGGATCGTGGGCATCAAGAACCTGACGTTCAACGAGCCGTTCTTTCAGGGGCACTTCCCCGGCGCGCCCGTCATGCCCGGCGTTCTCCAACTCGAGGCGATGGCCCAGGTCGGGGGCATCCTCCTGACCAAGATCACCGGCAAGGTGCAGGTCATGTACTTCTTGGCGATCGACAAGGCCCGCTTCCGCCGCATCATGGGGCCGGGCGACCAGATGCGCATCGAGGTGAAGTTCCTCAAGATGCGGCTCAACATGGCCCGGTTCGCGGGCCGGGTCACCTGCGACGGCGAACTAGCATCCGAAGCCGAACTGATGTTCGGCACCGGCCGCGAGACGACGCCGACGGCATGAGTACGATCCACCCGACAGCGATCGTCGCACCGGGCGCCGAACTCGGGACGGACGTAGAGATCGGGCCCTACTGCGTCATCGGGCCCCATGTCCGCGTGGGGGACGGCACCCGCCTCGTTTCCCACGTGGTTCTCGACGGGCATCTCACGCTGGGCAGCGGATGCCGCGTGTTCCCGTTCGCGTCGCTGGGCACCATCACGCAGGACCTCAAGTACCGCGGCGGCGCCCCGAGGGTCGAGATCGGGGACGGGACCACGATCCGCGAGTATGTGACGGTCAACACGGCGACGGCCGACGGGGACGTGACACGCGTCGGCGCGCGGTGCCTGCTGATGGCCAATACGCACGTTGCCCATGACTGCGTCGTGGGCAACGAGGTCATCATGGCCAATTCCGCCGCTCTCGGCGGTCACGTCATCATCGAGGACCGGGCCATCATCGGGGGGCTGTGCGGGATCCACCAGTTCGTCCGGATCGGCACCACGTCCATCATCGGATCGGGGTCGAAGCTCTCGCAGGATCTTCCGCCCTACATGCTGGCCGATGGAAACCCCATCCGCGTGCCGACCATCAATCTTGTGGGCTTGCAGCGCCGCGGACATTCGGCGGAGGCCTGCGTCAGCCTCCGCGCGGCGCACAAGATCCTCTACCGGGGCAAGCTGAACGTCGGCCAGGCGGTTGCGCGGATCCGCGCCGAGCTTTCGGGGCCTGAAATCGACCGGTTGACGTCCTTCATTGAACGATCGGAACGCGGGATAGTCCGCTGATCCCGGAGGCGACTCGCCATGCGGTGGACTTTCATGCGGTGCGCAACGGCGGCCGCGGCTCTGGTCGCGGCAGGAGCGGCGTTTGCACAGGCGCCCGCCGCAACCCCTGCGCCGCGCCGGCTGCAGGCGCCGCCGGCCGCCGGCGGGGTCAGCTTCAACTTCGACAATGCGGACATCCGCATTCTCGCCAAGATCGTCGGCGAAATGACCGGTCGCCGGTTCGTCGTGAACGACAAGGTGGCCGGCACGGTCACGGTGATCTCCCCGGCGCCCATCCAGACCTCCGAGGTCTACCCGCTGTTCCTCTCCATCCTCGAATCCCGCGGCTTCACGGTGATCGAGCGGGATGGCGCGTCGTTCATCGTCCCCCTGCCGGATGCCCAGGGTATGCTGGTGATTCCGGAGGTGACGGGTTCCACGAACGCGCCGGCCCGCACCGGCATGACGACACGGATCTTCCGCCCCGTGAACATCGGGGTGATCGATCTCGCCAAGGCGATCGAGCCGATGGTGCGGGGGGCCAAGACCGGCGGCCTGTCCGTGTTCGGGCCCGGCAACCATCTGATCGTGACCGAAACCGGCGACAGCCTCCGCCGCATCGAACAGTTGATCGCCGAACTCGACCGCCCGGGCGCGAACCGGACCATCGAGGTCGTCCGGCTCATCCACGGGTCCGCCGAGGAACTGGCCCAGCAGGTCGCCGCGGCCCTGGCGGGGTCGGAAAGCGCCGGCAGCGGCGTCAGCCGGCACATCCGGCAGGCCGCCGAGGGCGTGACGTCGCTCCCCGCCGGCGCGATGGTGGTCGCATCGCCGTCCGCCAACAGCCTTGTGCTGGTCGGAACGCCGGTCCAGATCGAGGAACTCAAGCGGATTGTCGCGCTGCTTGACGTCGAGCCCGGGGCGGGGAAGGGGCGCCTCAACGCGATCTTCCTGAAGTATCTCAGCGCCGAGGAAGCCGCCAAGAGCCTCAGCGCGCTGCTGACAAAGACGGTCGACAAGGACAAGAGCCTCAAGATCGCCGTCGAGCCCAACCTCGCCAACAACGCGCTGCTGGTCTACGCGATGCCGTCGGACTTCCTGTGGGTGAAAGAGGTCGTCGAGAGCCTCGACATCATGCCGAGTCAGGTCCTCGTCGAGATCCTGATCGCCGAGACCGATGCGGGCAATCAGATCGACTTCGGCGTGGACTGGTCCACGATCGAGGTCCCCGGAAAGGGCGAGACCCTCGTCGCCGCCCGGAGCCGGCCGGGGGCCGCGGATGCCGTCCAGGACATCCTGAGCAAGAACGTGTTTCCCCAGGGGCTCTCGCTGGGCGTTACGCGCGGGACCGCGGACGGCGTGTCCATCCCGTTCATCCTGCAGGCCCTGCAGCAGGATCGCAACGTCCGGATCCTCTCCAGCGTTCCGCTCCTGGTGCAGAACAACACCGAGGCGATGGTCAACGTCGTCGAGAACATCCCGGTGCTGCGGTCGACGATCGAGGGCGGCGCGGGAACCTCGCGCGATGTGATTCAGAACATCGACCGGCTGGATGTCGGTATCAAGCTCAGGGTCACGCCGCACGTGAACCCGAACCGCGAGATCACGCTCGCGCTCAACCCCGCGATCGAGGCGATCACGGATTCGGGATCCTCCGACAAGGAGTTCGCCCCCACCATCGCCAAGCGCGAGATCAAGACCACCATCACCGTGCCGGACCGGGCCACCGTCGTCATCAGCGGTCTGATCCGGGAGGACAAGGGCCGGACGGAGCGGAAGATCCCGCTGCTCGGCGACATCCCGTGGCTCGGCTGGCTGTTCCGCTACTCGAGCGACTCGACCCGCCGCAACAACCTCCTGGTCTTTGTGACGCCGCGGATCATCGATGGTACGAACCAGGCGGACGCCGTCAGCGCCGCGCTGGAGAAGCGGACCGGGCTGGACGGCATTTCGGCCCCCCAGCGGGTGGATCCCACCTCGGGGCGGAAGGAGTAGCCGCCATGCGGCCCGCCGCGATCCTCGTGGAATCCGGCCTTGTGCCGGCCGCCCGCATGGCCGAGGCGGAGATGGAGGGCGCCGGGTCGGGCCGTGCGCCGGTCGACATCCTTCTCGAGGCCGGCGACATCACGCCGGAACAGCTCGCCGCCGCCGAGGCCCGGTGCCGCGGGATCGAGAATCTCGACTCCGTCCCCGACGACGCCCTCGATGCGGAGCTGATCGCGCGTCTTCCCGTGGAATGGGCGCGTCTCCATCGCGCGCTTCCGATCCGCCACGGCGGCCGGCCGGCGGCCCTGCTCGGCCGTCCCGAGGCCCTCGATGCGGTCGAGGATCTCTCCGTCCTGCTCGGGCGCGATCTCGTGCCGGTGCTGACCACGCCCGCGGAGCTCGATCGCGCCATCGAACGCTGCTACTTCCATCGCAAGGGGACGGCCGGCGATCTCGTGCGCGAGTTCGAACGGTCCGGCGGCGATTCGGGGACCGCCGGTGCGATGGCCGCGGCCGGGGCCGGGGCGGAGGACCTCCTCCGCGCGGCCGACGGCGCACCGGTCACGCAGCTCGTCAATCTGATGGTCCTCGACGCGCTGCGGGCCCGTGCGTCGGACATCCACATCGAGCCCTTCGAGGACCACCTGCGCGTCCGGTTCCGCGTGGACGGCCTGCTCTACGAACAACCCTCGCCGCCCAAGCCCCTGGAGGCCGCGCTCACGTCGCGCCTGAAGGTCATGGCGCGGATGGACATCGCCGAGCGACGCCTGCCGCAGGACGGCATGGCCCGCGTGCGCATCGGCGCCCGCGAGATCGACATCCGCGTCTCTACCGTGCCCGTCGCCGAGGGCGAGCGCATCGTGCTCCGACTCCTCAACCGTGACTCCGCACTGCTGTCCCTCACCGACCTCGGCATGGAGCCCGGCGAGATCGAGGCCTTCCGCGCCCTCCTGCGCGAGCCGCAGGGGATCGTGCTGGTCACGGGACCGACGGGCAGCGGCAAGACGACCACGCTCTACGCCGCGCTGCAGGAACTCGACACGCGGCGCCTGAACATCCTCACGATCGAGGACCCGATCGAGTACCAGCTCCCGTTCATCAGCCAGATGCAGGTCAATCCGAAGATCGACCTGACCTTCGCCCGCCTGCTGCGGCACGTGCTGCGGCAGGATCCCGACGTCGTCCTCGTCGGCGAGACGCGCGACCTGGAGACCGCCGAGATCGCGATCCGCGCCTCCCTCACCGGCCACCTCGTCTTCACGACGCTGCACACGAACGATGCGGCCGGCGCCGCGGTGCGGCTGGCGGACATGGGCGTCGAGCCGTACCTGCTGTCGGCTTCGCTGAAGGGAGTCCTGGCGCAGCGGCTCGTGCGCAGGCTCTGCCCTGCGTGCCGCTCCTCGCGACCGCTGGCCGATGGCGACCTCGCCGGGCTCGGCGCCTCGGCCGCGCAGCGGTTCCCGGATGGCTTCCACTGGGTTCCGACCGGATGCCCGCAGTGTCTCGACGGCTACCGCGGCCGCGTCGGCCTCTACGAACTTCTCGTCGTCACGCCGCAGGTCGCCGCATCCATCCGGAGCCGCGCCGGGCTCGAGGTGCTGCGCAAGTCGGCCGTCGAGGCGGGCATGCGAACCCTTCTCCACAGCGGCCTGACCAAGGCGGCTGCGGGCGCCACCAGCCTGGCCGAGGTCGCGCGCGCCCTCGGCCGCGGCGACGCGGGATGAAGACCTTCGAATACAGGGGCTACGACACGGCGGGCCGGCGGTCGCGCGGGCTCGTCGAGGCCGACGGACTCAAGGACGCGCGAGAGCGCCTCGCCGCCCGCGGCATCCTCCCCGAGCGGATCGAGACGACGTCCGCCGGCGGCGGCGGCACCGGCCGGTGGGGGCGGGCCGGTGAACGGGCCGCGATCTACCGCGAACTCGCCTCGCTGCTGCACGCCGGGCTGCCCGTGACCCAATCGCTGGACATCCTCATCGAATCGCCCGAGCTCGCGACCCTGCGGCCCGTGCTGGCGGGCATCCGCGACCGCGTGCGCGAAGGGGTGAGCCCCGCCGACGCCTTCGACGGAGCCGGCGCGCTCACCCCGTTCGAGACGGCCGTGCTCCAAGCGGGGCAGCGCGCCGGTGCGCTGGACGATTCGATGAAGCGGCTGGCCGGGTTTCTCGAGGAGCAGGACCGCATCCGATCGCGCGTCCGCTCCGCCCTGATCTACCCCGCCTTCGTCGGTGTCATCGCGATCGGACTGTCCATCCTCATGCTCGGCTTCATGCTCCCGGCCTTCGCGAAGATCTTCGAGGAGGCCCGCATCCCGCTGCCGGCGCTGACGCGTTTCGTGCTCGGCTCCGGCCGCATGGCGGGAACCATCGGGCTTCCGCTGCTGGCTCTTGCCGCCGCCGCCTTCTGGATCGGCCGCCGCAGGCTGCGGGGCTCGGCGACCGCGCGCGCCCGCGTCGAGCGCGCCCTGGCCCGTCTGCCCGTCGTGAGCCGGGCGTGGACCGCGCTCGCGGGCATGCGCTTCGCCCGCACGCTCGCCCTGCTGCTGCGCGGCGGTGTGCCGCTGCTCGAGTCGATCCGCATGGCGGGCCGGTCCACCGGAAGCGCATGGGTGGAGATCGAGATCGAGCGCGAAGCCGAGACGGTTCGCCATGGCGGCCGGTTGGCGGACGCCATCCGCCGCGTCGAGCCTCTTCAGACCACGCTGCCCGCCTGGGTTCAGGCCGGCGAGGCCGGCGGGGATCTCTCCGGCATGCTCGAACTGGCGGCCGGACGCTGCGAAGAGGTGTGGGATCGAACGCTCACCCGCGCCATGGCGCTTCTCGAGCCGATGCTGATCCTCGTCCTCGGCGCTCTGGTCTTCGTCCTCGCCCTCGCCATCCTGCTGCCCATCCTCGGAATGAACCAAGGCATGGGCTGAGCGTCCCGCCCTACGGCTTCAGGCGGCCACCCGTCAGCGGGTTGAACCAGCGCACGCCCGGAAAGCGGGCGAAATCCGAATCGCAGGAAACCAGTTCCGCGCCATGTTCGATGGCGATCGCCGCAAGATGCGCATCGCTCGTCAGGTCGCCACCCGCTCCCGCGGCCTCCAGCAGACGACGCAATGTGGCCAAGTGATGGATGCCGGGATCGATCAGCCGACTCGGCGGCTGCGAAAGCCATGCCTCGACGCAGTCGAAGGCCTGCCCGACGGACAGGGGCGAAGGCATGACCGCCGGCTTGGTGACCAGCCTTACGAACGCTGCCAACACAATCCACGTGAAGCCGACAGGATCCGAACCGTTCATCGCGTCGGTCAGCCATGCCAGGCAGGGCCGGTGGTGGACCGCCGCAGTGTTGGCCGCGTTCAGGAGCACATTGGCGTCCACAATACTAGTCACGGGACGCCTCGTCGGTCAGCCGGTCGGCCAGAGCGAGCGCCTTGGTGATGTCCGTCTTCGGCGCCCCGAGGTTCCATGTCTTCTGTACAAACGCGGCCGGCCGTCGTGTGCGGGTCGGGCCGGCGGCGCCGAAGCGGACGGCGCGGTTGAGGGATTCCTTGAACGACAGCCCCTCGCGCCGCATCGTCTCACGCAACATTGCCAGCACGTCCGAATCCAGCGTAACCGTGGTTCTCATGATGGCACTATGATGCTTTTGAGCATGCTGTCAAGATGCACCACCGAACGTGCATGGCCGCGGTTTTCCGTTGCCTCCGGCAGGTGACCTCCCTAGTCTGGCGCGGTATTGATGCCCCTGCGGAGATAGACCATGACATCGCGTGAACGATTGCTGGCCACCCTGCGCGGAGAGATCGCGGACCGCGTGCCCGTCGCGCCGTTCGTGCAGGAGGAGTATCTCGCGTTCCACTATCCCGACCGGGCGTCCGTCGACCGCGTCGTCGATGCGACCGAGTTGGCGGAGGAACTCGACTTCGACCTGATGGCCAAGCACCGCGGCCTGGAGGCGCCGCATTTCCTTCGGCGCAGCCATCGCAACTGGGAGGTCCGCCGCACCGAGACACAGGAAGGCGGCATGCAGGTGCGCCGCTTCCAGATCCACACGCCCTCGATGACGTTCACGAAGGAGGACTCGCGGCCCTTGGCCGGCGTCGCCACTGCGGGACTCAGCTTCACGCCGACCAAGCCGCTCCTCGCCGGCCGCGAGGAGATCGAGGGCTTCGTCGAGCACATGCCCGCTCTCGGCGTTGCGGACCTGGACCACATGCGCGACACCATTGGCGAGTGGAAGCGTGTCATCGGCGACCGCGGCGTCCTCGCGCCGTGGGGCTTCGCCGGCGTGTTCAATGTTGCGGCGGAACTCGTCGGCATGGACACGATCTACGTCATGCCCTACGAGGACGAGCCGCTCTATCGCCACTTCATGGACCGCCTCGCCGCCGCGCAGTGCGCCTACAACGCCGCCCTCGCGGAGGCCGGGGCCGATTGCGTCGGCTTCCAGGGCCATATCGCCGGCGGACAGTCCACCGGCCCCGACTTCTTCCGGGCCTACGTGCAGGACTACGAGAAGCGCGTCATCGACGCCGTCCATGCCGCCGGCGCCTTCACCGTCTATCACAACTGCGGCTTCGCGCGCTCCCTCTACGCGAACTACCGCGAAGTCGGCATGACCGTCTGGGAGACCGTCTCCGAGGCGCCCCGCGGCGACAACACGATGGCCGAGGCCAAGGCGGAACTCGGGGACCGGATCTGCCTGCTCGGCAACCTCGACCAAGTCGACTTCCTCAAGCGCGCCACCCCCTCCGAGGTCGACACCCGCACGCGCGAGATCGTCCGCGCCGGCAAACCCGGCGGCCGCTTCATCTTCTCGACCTCCGACTTCCTCGAGAAGAACACCCCCCTCGAAAACATCCGCGCCATGATCGCCGTCGCGAAGGACGAGGGATGTTACGCGTGACCCCGTGCGGATTCGGCGCTTGCGGAATCGTTGGCTCGTCGTAGAATGAAGTTGAAGATCAAGTTCAACAAAGGTGGATCCCATGACCTCGGTCGCGATGCTCGAGTTTCGAAGGAACGCCGGCGGCATTCTGAAGCGGGTGATGCGGGGCGAGCGGATGGTCCTGACGTATCGCGGCCGGCCGGCCATCCGGTTGGAACCCGCTGAACCGGCGGAGTCGCCGCAGCGCGACGATCCGTTCTACCGGCTGGCGGGGCTCGCGGGGGCGGGCGGCGGGGATGCCGACAATACCGCGATCGACGAGGCGGTGTATGGCCGCTGAAGTCTTCATCGACACCGGCGGGTTCTTTGCCCTGCTGTCCGCGGAAGACGGGGCGCACAAGGCCTGCACGGAGTTTCTGGCCAGGGCGGCCAAGGCGCGCCGCCGCTTTGTAACAACCGACTACGTGCTCGACGAGACGGCTACGTTGCTCAAGGTTCGCGGCCTCGGCCGGGCGCTCTCACCGTTCTTCGATCTGGTGTTCTCGTCCAAGGTGTGTCGCGTCGAATGGATGAATCCGGAGTGGTTCGACGACGCCCGTCAGCTCCTGACGCGACGAGCGGACCACGGGTACTCGTTCACCGACTGCACGAGCTTCGTGCTGATGGAGCGGTTGGGGCTCCGCGAGGTTCTGACGAAGGATCGCCATTTTGCAGAGGCCGGATTTGCCTTGGTGCCGTAGATCCGCGGATCGTGTCCTTCTCCTTTCGCGGTCTGGGGGCGGAAGCGGGATGAACATTGAACACCGAACATCCAACATCGAACGCCGAAGGACGGAGTCAACAGCCAACATCCAATGGAGGAGGGCTTGGCGTGGCGCGGACACTCTTGTCCGCGCGGGGACGGGTAGACAAGAGTGTCTGCCCCACGTGGACGCGGCGCCCCCGCCGCGATGGGGCGGGTGAGGATTCAACCTACGAAAAGCAGTTGGACAGGATAACAGGATGTACAGGATTGCGGCGGAGTCTATTTCGGAAACCATGGACTTCATCAGGTGAGTACGGCGAGGGTCTGCCGCAACTCCATCCTGTTGATCCTGTTATCCTGTCCTGCCTGTCTGTATTGCCGAATCCAGGTTGAAATCCCGTCCTACGGATTGCCGGCAATGCGTCAGGAAAGGACGGGGCGGACAGGCACGCGACGGACCAGAAAGGCCGTGAGCAAGGCTTGGATGAAGTGCCGGTAGATCCCCCGCCCATCCACCTTCCACCCTGCACCGTCCACCCTCCCCCTTCCTCCGCCGCGTCGCGCTACACCCTCCACGGCTCCCGCGGCGATCGGTGGAGCATGCGGGTGGCGGTCTCGTCGCCGAGGATGCGTTCGGCGGCGGGGTCCCAGCGGACGGGGCGCTTGAGGCGGATGCAGATGTCGCTCAGGTGCGAGATGAGATCGTCGCCGACCGCGACGTCGATCGGACAGATCGTCGGGCGGCGCGAGCGCACGCAGTCGGCGAAGTTGGCGTAGTGGTTCGGGCTGTCGTAGAGCCGGCGGTCGTCGGCCTTCCATTGCATCCGGAGCCACGCGGGGTTGCTGGCGCAGAGGCCGCCGCGGTCGACGCTGACCCAGCCGCGGTCGCCGTGGAACGTCGTGCCGTGGCCCTCGAACTTGCGGTAGGCGGAGACCGTCGCCTTCGCCGCATCGGCGTCCATGAAGCGCATCGTGACGCCGTCGGCGTAGCGGCAGCGGACGTCCCACGTCGCCAGCGTATCGAACAGGCCCTCGGCGGGAATGCCGCCGGTGCCCTCGTACTCGACCGGCACGCTGCGATCCTCGTCGTGGCCCCACTGCGCGATGTCGACCGGATGCACGCCCCAGCCGGCGATGAACCCGATGGCGTAGTCGTGGATGTGGTAGGCGCCCTGGTTCGAGCAGCGCACCTCCGTGTAGGGCGTCGCCGGCGCGGGACCGAGCCACATGTCGAAGTCGAGATCCGCCGGCGGGGGGACGACCTTCAGTTCGCGGTCATCTGCCGCGACGCGCCGGTTCAGCGCCCCGGGGCCGAGGGCCGGCGCCCAGACGTCCATGTGCTTCAGCGTGCCGATGACGCCGTTGCGCACGAGTTCGCACGCGAGGCGGAAGTTCCGGCCGGAGCGCTGCTGCGTGCCGTACTGGAAGATCGAGCCGCGCTTGCGGATCTCGTCGCGCAGCGCCCAGTTCCACGTCATCGCGACGCTCAGCGGTTTCTCGATGTACGTGTCCTTGCCCGCGCGCACGGCGTGCAGGCCGACGGGCACATGCCAGTGGTCGGGCGTCGCGATGACGACCGCATCGATGTCCGGCCGCGCCAACAGCTCGCGGAAGTCGCGGTGCGTGTCGCAACCCTTCCATCCGGCCTCGCCGGACCGGGCGGCATACCGGTCGTTCACCGTCTTCTGCGCCCGCTCGCGGCGGGAGGCGAAGCAGTCGCAGACCGCGACGGACTGCGCCCCCGCGACGCCGAGGAAGTTGTTGAGCAATCCCGAGCCCTGGCCGCCGACGCCGATGTGGCCGATGGCGATGCGGTTCGAGGGCGCGGGCGTCGTCGCGTTGCCGAGGACGGACGACGGCACGATCATCGGCGCCACGGCGCCGAACGCGGCGCGGCGGAGAAAGGCACGGCGGGGGATGCGGTTCGTCTTCATTTGCGGGCCTCCGGGGTCGCGGCCGCCGCGGACGGCGGACCATGGATCTCCAGTTCGCGGATGGCCGGGGATTTCGTGTAGTACCCGGTGATTTTCAGTTCGACGGTCGTCGTCGTGACGGGGTCGAAGGGCACGACGAGCACGTTGTCCTCGTAGACGGCATCGGCGACGGCGACCGCCGCCTTTCCGTCGCACAGCACCTCGAAATCCTTCGGCGCGTAGTTGTGGTGCGCCCAGCCCGTGATGCGGAGCGCCGACACCTGCGCGGGCTTCGGAAGCGTGACGCGGTAGCGGTAGAGCGGCTGGCCGTCGGTCTCGTCCCAGTAGGTCTTCGGATCTCCGTCGATGCCGGCCGCGTCGCCGTCGGCATGACCGTCCTTCTCGAGACCGTCCGGGCTGTCCGCCGTCGCGCCGCGCGCGAGGTTGGGGCCGTACACCACCTTGCTCATCGCCGCGACGGCGCGCAGGGCCAGCCCCTTCTCGCGCGGATCGGCGGCGCCCGCGGCGATGCGGCGCACATCCTCCAGCGGTGCCGAGTCGGGCCACCGGGCGAGGACGCGCAGGGCGGCGAGGCGGCTCTCCACGTCGTCGGCGCCGAGCGACTCGCGGAGCAGGGCGAGGGCTTCCGGGGACTTGGATAGATCGAGCAGGGCGATCAGGCCCGGACGTGTCTTCGCGTCCGCGCCGGGCAGGGCCTTGCGCACGGTGTCCAGCGGATCCGCCCCGGCTCGGAGGTGGATCTGGCGCACCGCCTCCAGCGCGGCGGCGGCAACAGCCGTGTTGGTGTCCGCAAGCCGCGGGAGCAGGGCGGGAACGTCCGCCGGGGCGCCCATGAGGCCGACGGCCTGCAGGAGCGGTACGGCGGCGCTGTCGCCGGCCTCCGCCTTCTTGAGCAGCAGCGGGGCGGGGCTCGACGCACGTGTCGCGCGCATCGCCAGCGCTTCGGCGACCTGCTTGGCGGCGGCCCCGCCTCGCGCCAGTTCGTCGACGAGGCGCGCGTCGATGTCCGGGCCGGTCAGCCGGCGCAGTGCATCGACCACGGCGCGCCGCTCGTTGGCGTCGGCGCCCTCGAGGCGCCGGAGCAGGAGATCGACCGCCCCGGTGTCGTCCAGTTCGGCCGCGGCCGCGATGGCCTCGAGGCGAACGTACGGGTCTTCGTGGTCCAGCGCGCGGCGGACAGGCTCGCGGGCCTTGTCCGATCCGCTGCGGCCCAGCAGCACCAGCGCGCGCGACATCTGGCGGGGAGCCAGCGAACCGGCGCGCGCGGCCAGCAGGTCCACGTGGTCCTTCGGGCCGGAGGCCGCGATGGACCTCAGGGCGGCGTCCTGTCGCGCGGGGTCGCCGGACCCGAGATCCGCGGCGACGGCGTCGCGCTCAGCGGGCGCGGCCTTCGGTGCGGCGGGGGCGCGGAGGACCTTGCCGTGAATGCGGTCGAGGGCGCCGCGCGCTGCCGTGGCCGTTGCCGGATTCTTCGCCGCCGCATCAAGAGCGGGGAGTTGCTCGGGCGTGCCGACGAGGCCGAGCATGACGCACAGAAAGGCTTTCGCCTCGCCGGCGGAGTCCCCGGCGAGCGCCGCGGCCAGTCGCGACGCGAGGGCCTCGCGGTCCGCATCCTTCGTCGTCCGGGCCACGAGATCCTCAAGGGCGAGCAGCGGGGCGCGGCTTGTGCCCAGCGTCCACGCGGCGACGCCGGGCAGCACGGCGTCGATCGTCGGCCGGGTCGTACGCGGCGCGACGCTCACGGTTCCGGAGGCCGCCCACTCGGTGCCGCGCACGAGCAGGTCGATGCAGCCGGGATTCTCCAGCGCCGCGACGTCGTGTCCGAGCATCAGGATGAAGTTCCGGCCCCTGCCGAAGGTGTTGACCGCCGCGACGGGCTGCCAGGAGCCGTCGGCCGCCTGGCCCTCGGCAAGGACGGTCGCCTCCGCATCGAGCTTCGCGTCGATCCAGAGTTCGTCGCGCGTGCGGAACCCGTCCATGCCCTTTATCACAGGATGGGCGGCGGACGTGAGGCGGACCGGGAAGTCGTGCATGGGACCGTGGCGTGTGACGCCCATCTTCCACGAGGCGCCGCCGATCATCTTCTGGTACTCGGGCCAGTCCATGAACGACGAGCCGCCGGCGTGGATGACAACGTGGCCCCTGCCGTTGCGGACGAAATCGAGGATCGCCGCCCGCGCGGCCGGGGGCCAGTCGGCGGCCTTCGCACCCTTGGCGGCGAACGCGTTCCAGTTGCCGATCAGAACGTCGTAGGTTGCCAGCGCCTCCGCGGTCAGCGTCTGCGGCGAGTCGGTGACATCGGCCGAGATGGCCCCGGATGCGGCGAGCGCGGCCTTCAGCGCGACCGAGGTTGTGCGCCAGTCGTGGTTGTTCTGCCCCGAGAGGATCAGGGCCCGCCGGGGCGCGGCGCACGCCGATGCGGCGAGGGCCGTTGTTACCAGAAGCGCGATGAACCCGGTTCTCATGTTCGCCATCCTTCCACCCGTGGGCGCGATCGTCAGCGGGTCGTCCCGTCATGTCCGCGCATCATGCCCGAGGCTGTCTGCGGGGTCGTTCAGGAACTTCCAGTGGTAAATTCCGCACGACCCTGCCTGTGCGACCGTGTAGGGTCAAGCGTACACATCGGGTCCGGCGGGGTGCGGCCGCGCCGGGTCCGGCTTGAGGATCGGCCGCGGGGGAGAGTCGTCATGGCCATCAAGGTCGGATGTTTCGCACTGGTCGATCCTTTCTCGGTCCTGGACCACCAGCTCGAGCGGATCAAGTCGTGGGGGTTCACGTGCGCGGATGTCACGGACAACTCCGACGGCGCGCAGTTGGGCGTCGAGTTCGGGTTCGCGGCGGTGGCGAGCCTCGACGCGAATCCGCACGACCTCAAGCGCATGTTCGACCGGCACGGGCTGGCGATCTCGTCCTACTGCGCCCATGCCAACCTGCTCGACCCCTCCGCGCCGTGGCGTTACGGCACGGCGCAGATCCTGAAGGCGGTCCGCGCCGCCGCGGCGATCGGGGTCCGGCACGTCATCACGACCGAGGGGGATCCAAAGACCGAGTTCGGGCACAAGCTGACCGAGGCCGAGGCGCTTTTCAGCATCCGAGAGAAGCTGTACGAGCCGCTGCGCGCCGCGGCGGACCACGGCGTGAAGATCCTCCTCGAGCCGCACGGGCGCTACACCGACTCGATGGTGCACATGGAGAAAATCCTCGACCTGTGCGACTCGCCCGCGCTGGGCGTGAACCTCGACACCGGCAACCTCTGGCTCGGCGGCGGCGACCCCGTGGAGATGGTCCGCAGGCTCGGCGCGAAGATCGAGCATGTGCACTGGAAGGACATGCCGGCGGACATGGAGGCGCAGCGCGGGAAGCTCTTCGGCTGCGGCATGGCGGTCATCCCGCTCGGGACGGGCGTCGTCGACATCCGCGGCGTGTTCGCCGAGCTTCAGCGCATCGGGTTCGACGGCTATACGACCCTCGAAATCGCGGGCGAGGAGAGCGTCAAAGCGAGTTACGCCTTTCTGAAGTCCCTCGGCGCCGGGTGACGCATCCGGATTCCAATCCTTGGACGGCCAACGGCTTGCGGCTTCCAAGGGTTGGACGCGCGGCGCAGGCGGATCCGGAAATCCGCATGGTCCTGTTGGGTTTTCCTGATTCTGGAGGATAGTAGTCCGTGGAGATCAAGCAGGACAACACTCCGACCGACGCGCTGCTCCGTCACGTCGTGGCCGAGGACTCGGTCGTTCGAGCCTACGTGTACTCGGTCACCCGCGGGCACCGGGAGACGGAGGACGTGATCCAAGAGGTCTGGCGCGTCGCGTGCGTCAAGATGCCGGAGTACGACGACAGCCGTCCGTTCCGCCCGTGGATTCTGGGCATCACCCGCATGCAGCTTCTCAAGTGGCGCCAGTCGCAGGCTCGGTCGCGCGAGGTGCTGGCCCCGGACGTGATCGAGATGCTGGCCGACACGGCCGAGACCTGCCGCGACGAACTCGACCTGCGTGGCCAGCACCTCCGCGAGTGCCTCCGCCGCATGCCTGCGAGCGGGCGGCGGATTCTTCACATGAAGTACTTCGAGGAGATGAAGATCGCGGAGATCGCGACGCGGATCCGCAAGAGCGTCGCCGCCGTGGAAATGGCGCTCGTCAGGTTGCGGCGCATGTTGCGCACCTGCGTGGACGGCGAACTCAAGGTCGCAGCGGGGACCGGCGCATGAAGACCGGCATCCATGCCCCGATGCAGGCCTACCTCGACGGCACGGCGTCCCCGGAGACCTTGGCCGAACTCGAGGAGGCCCTGCGCCGCGATCCCGGACTGCGAAAGGAACTTCTCGTTCTTTCCGGGTTCGATGCCGAGCTGCCCGCGGCGTTGCGGGAGCTGGAGCGTGACGCTGCGACCTCACGCGCGCCGCCCTCCGCGTCGGGCGCGTCTGAAACTCCAACGGGGTCGTCGACCCCGCCGGTGCCGATCGGCCGGCCCCGCCGGTCGATGAAGTGGATCCTGTGGCCTGCCGCGGCCGCGGCAGCCGCTGCCATCGCGGTGCGGGTCCTCCTGCCCGACACGAAACCGGAGGAGAAGGGGATGGCAAAGGCGGACTCCCCCCGCGTGGCGGCCGTCCGCGCGCCGGACGACGCCGGGAAGCCGGCACCTCCCGCGCCGCCTGTCGCGGCGGCGAACCGGCTGCGTGTCCGCGCGACGCCCGCCGGATCGGGGATCGGGGAGTTGGAGAAGGCTGCGGCCACACCGATGGCCATGTCGGCAGACGAGCCGCCTCGCGTTGCGCCGATGCGCATGCGAGCCATGGGTACGCGCCTTGAGCTTGATGAATCCGCGGCGCCGCCCGTCGCGGCTCCGGTGGCGATGGCGTTGGCCGAAGGACCGGTCGCGGCCGCCGCCACGCCGCCCGTGGCCATGCGTGCGATGATGGCCTCCGCACCGCCTGCGGAATCCGTGGAGGGCCGGCTCACTTCGGTCACCGGTTCCGTGCATGTTGTCCGCAAGGGCGATTCTGTCGTCCGCCAGCCCGCCGAGCCCGGCATGGCGGTGAAGTCCGGCGATGTGATCACGACGGCTGCCGGCGCATCGGCGCTGTTCACGTACGCGGACGGATCGACGCTGCGGATCCACAAGGGCTCATGGGTGGCGGTGGAGCGCACGGGCGACGGCCCCGCGATCCGGCTGCGTGCGGGCGCGGTGGACGCGGTCCTCAAGAAGCAGTCGGACGGGCGGGCAATGCACGTCGACGGCCGCTTCCTCACCGCCGCAGCGAGCGGCCCCGAGTTCCGTCTGGTGGTGGACGCCCAATCCGCATGGATGGGCGTGCGCGCCGGCCCCGTCGAGGTCACCCGCACGGCCGATGGAAAGAAGATCGCCCTCGGCGACGGCAACTACTCGGCCGTATGCCCCGACTGGCCGTTCATGAAGATGTTCTGCCGGGCTTGTCCCAGGTGGCAGTCCGTCTGCAGTCAGGCCACCGGGTCGCCCTACCCGTAGACCTATTTCGCCTCTGTCGCCGGCTCCGGCAGCACCTCGCCGCCGGGGATCTTGAAGGCGAACGCGTGGCGGCAGGGGGCCTGGTCGGGGCCGAGGTCGGGCATCGTGACGGTCAGCGTGGTGCCGTCGACTGTGGAGGCAAGATCCCCCGCGAGACCGAGCATCGTGACCTTGGCGCCGGCCGGGACCTTCACGTCCCGCAGCACAAGCGTCTTCCCCGGCCAGCCGGGCGTGATGGCGTAGAGGGCGTCGGGTTTCTTCGTGAAGAATGCCTGCTTGACCGCCTTGCCGTCCTTCGGCGCCTGGCCGACCTGATCCATCAGCTTGTACTCAACCATGTACTCGCCGAATTTCTGGCCGGGGCGCGTGCCCTCGCTCCACTGGGCGTCGCGGCCGGCGTAGCGCGTGCCGTAGATGGCCTCGCCGTTGACTGCGAGCCATTCGCCCATCTCGAGCAGACGCTGCTCCATGACCGGCGGGATCGTGCCGTCGGCCGCGGGGCCGATGTCGAGCAGCAGGTTGCCGCCGCGGCTGACGAGGTCGACAAGCACGAGGATGAACTCGCGCGACGTCTTGTAGTCGTCGATGCGCTCGGCGCGATTGATGCCGTAGGAATGCGCCATGCCGCGGCTTTCCTCCCACGGATGGGTCGCATCCTTCATCCCGGCCGCGTACTCGGTCGTGTAGTAGCCGCCGTGCTTGTGGCGGCAGTCCTTGCCCCAGCGGTCGTTGATGACGACCTGGTTGCGGCAGGGGGCCTCGTTGAAGAGCCATGCGAGGAGCTCCTCGCTCTTCCAGTCCTTCGAAGGAATGTCCCACTCGCCGTCGGCGAAGATGATCGCCGGGTTGTAACGCGTGACGACGTCCTTGAACTGCGGGTGGAAATGCTCGTCGACGTACTTCGCGCGGTCCGAGAGCCACAGCGGGTTGAACCATTCGTACAGCGAGTAGTAGAAGCCGAACTTCACGCCGCGCTTCTCCACGGCGGCTTTCATCTCGGCCATCAGATCCCGTTTCGGTCCGGCCTCGACCGCGTTCCAGGGGCGGCCCCACGTGCGGCTCGCCTCGGCGCTCGGCCAGAGGCAGAAACCCTCATGATGCTTCGAGGTGGGGACGATGTACTTGGCGCCGGACCGGGCGAAGATGTCGGCCCACTGGTCGGCGTCGAACAGTTCCGCGCGGAACATCGGGGCGAAATCCTTGTAGTCGAACTCGGCGCCGTAGTTTTTCTGGTGGAACTGCCACCACGGGTTGTCCGGTTTCTTGTCGGCCATGCGCTGCCAGTACCACTCGGCGTACTGTTTCGGCGCGCCCCAGCCGGGGACGGAGTAGACACCCCAGTGGATGAAGACGCCGAACTTCGCGTCGAGGAACCACTCCGGCGTCGGACGGGTGTCGAGCGACTCCCACGTCGGCTCGTAGCGCTTCGAAGCCGCCGGCCCGGTCGTCGCCGCGGCCACTGCCCCGGCCAGACTCGCGATCACCGTTGTCCACCACTTCATGCGTGATCCCCTTATCATGTGCGGACCACCATAGCAGCGCGCCGCCCCGTCGGCGAGAGCGGCGGGGAGCGGCGAACGCCGAACATCGAACATCCAACGCCGAACATCGTGGCAATGGGCCGAGCTACGCGAGGCCGGGGAGGGCGTTGCAGGACGCGTCGTTCGGGCTCGCGGTGGCCCGCCTCTCCAGTGCATGGAGGCGTGGACCAAGGCGGGCGTGGGTAGCGCCACGGCTACGACGTGGCGTGCCGGTGGGTTGGCAGAGGCCGCAGCGCCGCATGCCGGGCAACAAGGGTGTACGACAACGGGGCGTGGGACCTCCGCTCGGCGCTCTCCGCTTCGAGGAAGGCCGCGAGGAAGGCGGCGTGTACGAAGAGGCCGGCACCCGCCCCCCCAATCATCGGCCAAGCATCGGAGACCAGTGACGAACGTTGCTCCGCGGGTCTCCCACACGACTCAACGGAACCGGAACGCCCCGGCGTTCCCCTCCACCTTCCTGCTTCATCGCCGCCGGGGCGCACGGGCGGCCTCGGCTTCGCCGACGGAGGCGAGGCTGAGCTTCATGTCCTTCAGCCGCCCGTTGTGGACGCCGTAGATCCAGCCGTGGATCTCGAGGGGCTGGCCGCGAGTCCATGCATCGCGCACGATGGTGGTGTCGGCGACGTGATGGACCTGCTCCCGAACGTTGATCTCGCAGAGCCGGTCGACGCGCGCCGCGTGGTCGGTGATCGGCGCCAGTTCGCGACGATGTTTCTCCTGCATCTGGCGGATCGGGTGCAGCCAGTTGTCGATCAGGCCGTGGGCCGTCAGGTCCAGCGCCGCCTTCACGCCGCCGCAGTCGTAGTGGCCGCAGACAATCACATGGCGCACCCGCAGCACGTCCACCGCATACTGCAGCACCGCCAGGCAGTTGAAGTCGGTATGGATGACCTGGTTGGCGACATTGCGGTGCACGAATAACTCGCCGGGCAGCATGCCCACGATCTCGTTGGCCGGGACGCGGCTGTCGGAGCAGCCAATCCAGAGGTACTGCGGCGCCTGCTGGTTCACGAGGCGCGTGAAGAAGTCGGGCCGGTGCCGTACGGCGTCCGCCGCCCATCGCCGGTTGTTCTCAAACAGTGTCCCCAGAGTCTTCATGCGCCGCCCCCAAATCGGTTCGCCATCGGTCGGGCTCGCGCCTACCATACCCGGGATGTCGGGATTGGCCAGCCAGAATGCGCTTCTTTTCGGGTTCGCCGGGACGTGCCTACTGCTCGTCTCGTGCGCGGCGTTGCCGCCGGTGGGCCCCGTCGCCGTCGAGTCGCGGCGCATCCTCGCCAACGCGCGCGACACGGCCTACGAGCACCGGACGACGGTCGATGAGGTGGCGGGGCAATACCACTTGGACTGCTCGGGGTTCGCCTCCCTGCTCCTGCGCAGCCTCGCGCCCCGGGCGCTTGCCGTCGTCGAGTCGGCGGACCACCCGTTCCATCCCCGCGCCTTCGCCTTCCACGAGGTCTTTGCCGCGGCGCCGACGAACCGCCCGGACGCCACGAACGGCTGGTTGCGGGTGGTGCGCGTTCAGGACCTCCGGCCGGGCGACTTCGTCGCGTGGCGGAAGGTTGCGTGGGAACGCGGCGAGACCACGGGGCACGTTGTCATTGTCGACGCCCGGCCGGTGAGGGAGACCAACGGTTCGTGGCGCGTTGCGGTCATCGACTCCACGACGCGGCCTCACGCGGACGACACACGCCCGCCGGGCACCGGCGGCATCGGCCGCGGAACGATATGGTTCACCGTCGACGCGGCCGGACGTCCCAACGGCATCCGGTCGCTCTCTCGCGAGGACCCGCCGAAGACGAACATGCCGATCGCGGCGGGGCGGCTGGTGGGAACACCGAACGTCGAACCCTGCTTCGCCAGGGCTTCGCAGACCTCCGACCTCTGACTTCCGACCTCTCCGCTCCTCGCTCTCCGCCCCGCTCCGGGGCCACTTGCCGCTCGACACGCGTTCCGGGTTCCTGAAGACTCCGGGCCAACGGGAGACGGCAACGTGAAACGACATGTGCGGTTCGGGCTTGCGGCGGCGGTGCTGGGGCTTGCCGGTGCGGCGATGGCGGCGGAGAGGCTCAATATCCTGTTCATTGCCTCGGACGACATGCGGCCGCAACTGGGTTGCTACGGCGATTCGCTGGCGAAGTCGCCGAACCTCGACCGCCTGGCTGCGCGCGGTCGGCTGTTCACGCGGGCCTATTGCCAGCAGGCCCTCTGCTCGCCGTCGCGGATCTCGCTGCTCTCGGGGCGCCGGATCTCGACGACGAAGATCGACCAGATCGGCCCGACGCTGCGCAGCACGATGCCGGACATCGTCACGCTGCCCCAGATGTTCAAGAACGCCGGCTGGTACGCGAGAAGCCTGGGCAAGATCTACCACGTCGGCATCGACGACCCGGCGTCGTGGAGCGAGCCGCCGTGGCACTCCAAGGCGCCGCGCTACGGGCCGGACGGAACGGCGCGGGTGAAGGCGCGTGCCGCGGAGATGAAGGCGAAGGGTATCCCGATCGAAGAGAAGGGGCCGAACCGTCCATCGTTCGGCGGTCCGGCCTTCGAGGCCCCGGATGTGGCCGACGAGGCGCTCCTCGACGGCGACGCCGCACGAGAGGCGATCGAGGCGATGCGCACGCTGGCGAAGACAACGGACCGTCCGTTCTTCCTCGGCGTCGGCTTCGCGAACCCCCACGTACCGTGGGTCGCGCCGAAACGGTACTGGGACCTCTACCGGCCGCAGGATATCCCGATTCCGACCAACAACTTCGTCCCCCGCGGCGCGCCCGCGTTCGCCGCGAAGAGCGGGCAGGATTTCCTGTGGTACGGCAACATCCCGAAGGACCGGGTCATCACGCCGGAGTTCGGCCGCCAGTGCCTCCACGGTTACCTCGCGGCGATCAGCTACGTCGACGCGCAGGTCGGCCGGTTGCTCGACGAACTCGACCGGCTCGGTCTCCGGGAGAAGACGATCGTCGTGTTCTGGGGGGATCACGGCTACTACATGGGCGAGCACGGGTGGTGGGGCAGCAAGCACAACAACTACGAGGGCGCCACGCGCGCGCCGCTGATCGTCGCCGCGCCGGGGATGAAGGCGGCCGGGACGCCGACGAAGGGCGTTGTCGAGTTCATCGACATCTTCCCGACGCTGGCCGACCTCGCGGGGCTGCCGGCGCCGGCGGGCATCGAGGGCCGCAGCCTGCGGCCGCTGCTGGACGATCCGGCGGCGACGTGGAAGGCGGGCGCGATCAGCCAGTACCGTATGGGGGGCCACTTCGGAACGGCGATCCGCACCGATCGCCACCGCTATGTCGAATGGACCGACAAGTCCGGCAAACTCGCCGAACGCGAGCTGTACGACCACCAGGCGGATCCCGCGGAGAACGTCAACATGCTGAAAGACGCCCCCGAAGCCCTGCTCCGCGATCTCGCCGCGACGCTGCACTCGATCGTGAAGCCGGCACCATAGATCCACCACCCTCGCGCCGCGTTCGATGTTCGGGGTTGAATGTTCGATGTTCGGCGTTCGTCTGCCATACGCTGTTGGCCATTGGATGTTGGCTGTTGTTGTTTCCCCGGTTGCCGCGGAGGCGGGTTGCTGGCATAACATCCCCGTGACTGCATCACTCCGTTTCGCCCTCTGCCTGCTGACCGCCGCTGTCGTGGTGCGTGCGGGCCCGCCGTCGCCTGCGGACGAGGTTGCCGCGCTGCGGGCGGCGGTGACGGACTTGTCTGTGTCCTTCGGCGACCGCTACCCGGGCGCGGCGGGTTACCTTCAGCGCCTCGACGCCCTCGCGCCACGGTTGGGTGCGGGCGGGGACGCGGGCGTCGCGGCCCGTCCGGAATTCGACGCGTTGCGGCGCGAGGCGCTCGTCGCCAACCCTCTGGTGAGCGGGCGGCCGATCCTGTTCGTCGTGCGCGCGCAGTACACCAAGGGCCACCACAACACGGAGACCTTCTTCCCTGCCGCGCAGCACGAGTTCAACAGCGGGCGGTTCACCCCGGGCGGGGCGCTGAAAGCGATCGATCTCGCCCGCGGCGGTGCGGTGCGCACGCTGATCGACCTTCCGGAGGGTGTCGTGCGCGATCCGGACGTCGGCTTCGACGGATCGCGAGTTCTCGTGTCGCTGCGCCGGACGCCGGCGGACAGCTATCACGTCTGGGAGGTCGGCGCGGATGGTGCGGGACTGCGGCAGATCACGACCGCCGCGGATGTCGACGACCTCGACCCGCTGTATCTCCCCGACGGCGGCATCGCCTTCAGTTCCACGCGCGAGCCGAAGTACTGCATGTGCAACCGGCACATCATGGCCAACCTCTTCCGGATGAACTCCGACGGATCGAACATCCGCCAGATCGGCAAGAGCACGCTGTTCGAAGGCCACGGCGCGCTGCTGCCGGACGGGCGGATCCTGTACGACCGCTGGGAATATGTGGACCGCAATTTCGGCGACGCGCAGGGCCTCTGGACCGTCTATCCCGACGGCACCGGCCATGCGTTGTACTGGGGCAACAACACCGCCTCGCCCGGGGCCGTCCTCGAGGGCCGCGCCGTGCCGGATTCCGATCTCTTCCTCGCCACCTTCAGTTCGTGTCACGACCGGCCGTGGGGCGCGCTCGCGCTCGTCGACCGGCGGCGCGGTCTCGAGGGCGCCGCGCCGGTCGTGCGGACCTGGCCTGCGAGCGCGACGAATCTCATCAGCGAGGAGGGCTGGCAGCTCTTTGACCGTTTCGCATCGGTGAAGCCGAAATACGAGGATCCGTATCCGCTGAGCGACCGCCATTTCCTTTGCTCGCGCATGACCGGCAACGGGGAGGAGATGGGGATCTACCTGCTCGACGTCTTTGGCAACGAGATCCTGCTGCACACGGAAGCCCCCGGCTGCTTCGACCCGATGCCGCTGGCCGCGCGTCCCCGCCCTCCCGCGATTCCCGTCCGCCGCGACGACCGCGGCCCCGCCGAGGGGGCCTTCTATGTCGCCGACGTGTATGCGGGCACGCACATGGAGGGCATTGCGCGCGGCACCGTGAAATGGCTGCGCGTGGTCGAATCGCCTGAGAAGCGGCAGTGGACCGCGCCGACCTGGGGCGGGCAGGGCATCGAGGGACCGGCGATGAACTGGCACGACTTCGCCAACAAGCGGATCCTCGGGACGGTGCCGGTCGCGCCGGACGGCTCGGCCTGGTTCACGGTTCCGGCAGAGCGGTTCGTCTACTTCCAGCTGCTCGATGCGGACGGCATGATGGTGCAGTCGATGCGAAGCGGCACGATCGTGCAGCCGGGCGAGACGGCGGGCTGCATCGGCTGCCACGACGACCGGTCGATGGCCGCACCGGTCGGGTCCTATTCACGGCACCCGGGGACGTCGGGCCCCGCGCGTCTGCAGCCGTGGCGCGGTCCCGAACGGCTCTACAACTACCGTGCGGAGGTCCAGCCCGTGTGGAACGACCACTGCGTGCGCTGCCACGACTTCGGGAAGCCGGCGGGGGAGAAGCTGGTCCTCGCGGGCGACCGCGACCTCGCGTTCAACGCCTCCTACATCGACCTGTGGAGGCGCGGCACGATCAAGGCCATCGGCGCCGGGCCTGCGCAGATCCAGCCCGCCAAGTCCTGGGGATCGCATGCGAGCCGTCTTGTGCAGACGTTGCGCAAGGGCCATGCAGGGGTCCGGCTGACGGCGGAGGACTGGGACCGCATCGTCACGTGGATCGACCTGAACGCCCCGTACTATCCAAGCTACGCCAGCGCGCACCCCGAGAACCCGGCCGGCCGGCCGCCGCTCGAATCGAAGCAGGTGGAGCGGCTGGAGACCTTGACGGGTGTTCCGTTGCGCAAGATGCTGTCGCACGGTGGCAACAAGGGGCCGCAGATCAGCTTCGACCGCCCGGAGGTGAGTCCCTGCCTGGCGCCGCTGTCTGTGGAGGATCCCCGCCGAAGCGAGGCGCTGTCAATTCTGCGGGCCGGGGCCGCGGAACTGGCACGCAATCCGGAACCCGATGCCGAAGGGTTCCGGCCCTGTCCGGTCGATGCATGGCGAGACGCCAAGTATGCGGCGCGGCAGGCGGAAGAGGAACGGCACCGCGCCGCGATCGCCTCGGGCCTGCAGGAACGCGACGGCCGCGGAGGGGGAGGGGAATGAGGCGCCCCTTCCTGTGGAGCGCTTTCGCCGGCCTTCTGTGCTTCGCGACGGCGCGGGCGTGGTCTGCGGAACCGGCTACCGTCGTCCACTCGACGCACGTGCCCCCCGGATACACGCTGGACTGGCATGATGAGTTCGACGGCCCGCTGGATTCCTCCAAGTGGGCGCACTTCCTTGTGGACCGGTCTCGCGGTTGGGTGAGGCTGTCCCGCGAGGCCGCATCGAACGAGGTGTCCGGGGTGTTGGCCCTGAGTGCATCGGAGCCCGAAGGCGGGCCCGTGTCCGCCTGGCTGACCACGCAGCCCTCGTACCGCCGGACCTTCGGCTACTTCGAGGCACGGATCCGCACCCATTCCACGCGTGGACTACGAAGCGCGTTCTGGCTGATGTCGGCCTCTCTCGGCATGAAGCCCGGTCAGCCGGGTACCTCCGGCGCCGAGATCGACATCCTCTCCTACGCAGGGGACGGCGAACGGGACCGGGCCCTGTCGCAGGGCGCCTACTGGGACAGCTACGAGGGCACGCCGCGCCTGGGCACCAACACCCTCGGGCAGGTGAGGGTTCTTTCCAATGCGCCGCCGCCGCAGGCCTCCGGGGCGATGATCGACCTCGATTCGCACGGGCTCACCAATGTCGTTCCGAGCGCGGATTTCCATGTCTACGGGCTGCGGTGGACCGAGAGGGAATATGTGTTCTCGGTCGATGGCTGCGAGACCTTCCGCACGTGGCGCGGCATCTCGAGGGTCTCCCAGTTCCTCTGCCTTTCGCTGCTGCCTCCGCCCGGTGAGAACGAACGGCCCTCGCACACGGTCCTCCCGGCCCGGATGCGCGTCGACTATGTGCGGGTCTATGCGCCGCCTGCGGGCACGAACGCCCCTGTGGCTGCGCCGGCTCCTGGGCCCGTGGAGATGCACGAGACGCTGGCGCCGGCACCCCTTTCGGATGCGTTGTCCACGAACACGCAGCCGGTCGAAATGTCCCCCGCGCCCGATGCGCCGGCGGAGCCGCCGCGGTGACGATCCGCGCGCAGCCCGTGACGGTTCTCATCGCCGGCGCCGGCGACCGCGGCGGGGTCTATGCACGCTGTGCGGCCGCCATGCCGCGTCGCGCCCGCATCGTCGCCGTGGCCGAGCCCCGCGCGTTCCAGCGCGAAACGATGGCCTCCGCCCATGGGATCGATCCATCCCGCGTCTTTCGCGACTGGCGCGAGGCGGCCGCGCGGCCGCGGCTTGCCGATGCCGTTGTAATCGCCACGCCCGACGCCCTGCACGAGGCCCCGGCGCTGGCGTTCGCCCGGCTGGGCTATCATATCCTCCTCGAAAAGCCCATGGCCCCGACCGGGCCCGCCTGCCGGCGCATCCATGACGCCGTCGTGAAGTGCGGGTCCATCTTCGCCGTCGGGCACGTGCTCCGGTACACGGCCTACACCCGGGCCGTGAAACGGGTCGTCGACAGCGGTGTGCTCGGCGACGTGGTGAGCGTCCAGCACCTTGAGCCGGTCGGCTACTGGCACCAGGCGCATTCGTTCGTGCGCGGCAACTGGCGCAACGAGGCGGAATCCACCTTCATGCTCATGTCGAAGTCGTGCCACGACCTGGACTGGATCCGCCATGTCGTCGGCCGGCCGTGCTGCCGCGTGTCATCGTTCGGATCGCTCCTGCATTTTCGCCCCGCGAACCGTCCGTCGCGCGCCGCGGACCGGTGCCTCGACTGCCCCGTCGCGCGCGCCTGTCCCTACGACGCGGCCCGGCTCTATCCCGGCCTGCTGCGCCGGGGCTTCCGCGGATGGCCCGTCAATGTCATGGCCCCCGAGGCCACGCCCGCCGCCGTCCGGCGCGCCTTGCGCGAGGGACCCTACGGGCGCTGCGTCTACGCCTGCGACAACGACGTCGTCGACCACCAGGTCGTCGCGATGGAGTTCGATGGCGGAACCAGTGCGACCTTCACCATGACCGCCTTCACGTCGATGAAGTACGACCGCACGACGCGGATCTTCGGCACCCGCGGCGAACTGCTCGGCGACAGCCGGACGATCCGCTGCACGGACCTCCGCACGGGCTGCGAGCGCGTCGTCACACCGGCGCGTCGGCGCGCCGACGGGGGACATGGCGGCGGCGACGGCGGACTGTTCGACGCCTTCATCCGCGCCGTCGCCACCGGCGACCGGTCGTCGATCCTATCCGGTCCCGCCGAAACCCTTGAATCCCACCGTATCGTCTTCGCCGCCGAACGCGCCCGCCTCACCGGCCGCGTCGTGAAACTGCACTGACGGCCCCCCGCAGCTCCTCGAGCCCGTTCCTTGTGTTACATCTTTTGTAACGATCGTTACATTTTATGTAACATTGGAACACCGCGGCCGCGGGATTTCCGGCGCGTGACTTTTCGCCGATCTGCCCGTAGGATGCGCCTATGCCGGCCGCCGCGCCGGAGGGTGTCATGCCGCATCGCACGTTCAATGTCCGGGAAGCCGCGGAGTACCTCCACGTCACGGAGGCGGAGGTGGACGAACTCGTCCGCGCCGGGGAGATCCCGTTCGAATCGATGGGAAACCGGGTCGTCTTCCGTCGGAAGGACATCGACGGATGGGCGTCGTGCCGCGTGCTGGGCCTCGAATGCGACGGGCTCGACGATTTTCATCGGAAGACCAGTGCCAAGTACCACGACCTTTCGCGGCAGCATGCGATCATCCCCGAGTTGATGCGGGTCCGCTTCATCGAGCCGGCGCTGGCGGCACGTACGCGCGCGTCGCTGATCCGCGAAATGGCCGCCCTGGCCGCCGCAACCGGCCTCGTCGTGCAGCCCGAGGAACTCCGGATCAGCCTGGAGGCACGCGAGCGTCTCGCCTCCACGGCCCTGCCGGGAGGCGTCGCCATGCTGCATCCGGAGCACCACGACCCCTACATGTTCGACGACTCGTTCATCCTGCTTGCGCGGACCGTCCAGTCGCTTCCGTTCGGATCGCCCGACGGGCTGACCACGGACATCTACTTTCTCATCGCCAGTCAGGACGATCGCATCCACCTGCATCTTCTCGCGCGCCTCTGCGCCATCTGCCACAGAACCGATGCGTTGGATCGGCTTCGCGCCGCCGACGAGGCCGTGGAGATGCTCGAGATCCTCGCCGGATCGGAGGCGGAGATCCTTCGCTCCATGGCACGGTGAGCGGGCGCCTTTGCGCCCGTCTCAGAAGCGCGCGTCGACGGCCAGCACGAAGTTCCGCCCCGGCTCGTTCACACCGGAGCCGTGGATGCGGTAGTCCTCGTCGGTCAGGTTCTCGACGGCCGCCGTCAGGTGCGTGTCGTTCCCTACGCGCACGCCACCCCGGATGGAGCCGATGACGTACCCGGGCGTTCCGCCGGGCGGAATGCGCTGTGTGTCGCGCAGATCCTCGGACGAGAGATGGTCGGCCTTGCCGGCGCCGCGGACCGCGGCCTCGGCCCACCAGCGCGTGCCGGCGGGCTGCCAGCGCAAGGCGACCTCAGCGGTCGGGGGCATCAGGCGCGTCATGTTGTCCCGGACGGCCTCGGGATCAGACGTCGGATAGGTGTCGATCTCGCCGTCCATCCACGCGGCCATCCCGCGCAGCGCCCAGTCGGGCACGAACCGGTACTCGCCGGACAGTTCGACGCCCTGCACCCAGCCTTCGCCGGAGTTCCTCTTCGTGACCTCGCTCAGGTCCTCGATCGAGCGGCCCGTCGGCGTGCGGACGATGAGGTCGTCGATCAGCGTGTGATAGAACGCCGCCTGGGCGGAGGCCTTTTCTGTACGGAGCTTGATGCCCGCCTCGAGGGAGATGAACTGCTCGGGCTCCAGATCGGCCACCGGCGTCTCGACCTCGCCACTGCGGGCGATGTCAAAGCGTGTGAGATCGGAGAGGTTCGGGGCGCGGAAGCCCTGCGAGGCGCCGGCGAAGACCGCCACACGCTCCTTCGCGTCAAGCGAGAGCGAGGCGCGCAGCGATCCGACGATCGCGTCCCAGTCGCCTTCGACGCTCATGGCCTTGCCGGACACCGGATCGGCCACGCGGCCGGCCTGGGTCTGATTGTGCGTGTAACGGAGGCCGGGGATGATCTGAAGCCGGTCGTCCGCCAGCGGAATCAGATCCTGGACGTAGACTCCGACCGTGTCGTAGGTCGCGTCGTCGGCGACCGGGCCTTGGATGTCCTTCTTGCCCACGCTGCCGTCGGCCTTCAGCTTGTGGCCGTAGGAATCGATGAGGTCGCGGGCGTACTCGACGCCGTAGACCCAGCGGCCGAGATCCGTGTCGGATTCAAGCTGCAGTGAGGCGCCCCAGGTTGTGACATCGAAGCCCTTCTCTCCCGCGCTGTCGTCCTCCTTGACGCGGTACTCGTCCTCGCTCTGGTTCTGGCGGTAGACGGTCACGCTCAGGTCGTCGACGACCGGGCCGGGATCCTTCGCGGCGAGTGTCACCCACGTCAGATCGCGCGCCTGGTCGTAGGCAAGAACCTTGTCGGTGCCGTGCTTGAGCCCCTCCCAGGTCAGGCCGTACACCGTGCGGTGCGTGCGCCACGCATCGTTCTGGCGCACGGTCTGATGGCCGATGGTCAGCAGACCGCGATCGCCCAACTGGCGCGTGATCATGGCATCGGCATCCCACTCGTCATAGCCGGTGTGGGACTGCTCGCCGACCTCGTCGCCGCCCTCGACATCGCCGAAATCCTTCAGCGAGAGGCCCGCGACGAACCCGGTCTTCTCATCCGGCCGTCCGCCCACCTGGAGTCGTCCGACGTTCGAGTTCTCCGCCGAGGAGTAGCGGTAGTAGGCGCGGCCGGTCCACGTCGGGCCGCCGGCCGGCGGGGGTTGGACGGGCAGCGCATTGACCGTGCCGCCGATGGCGTCGCTGCCGTAGAGCACGGACGACGGGCCCATGACGACCTCCAGGTCGCGCAGCGACAGTGGATCGACCGTGTTCCAATACTGGTTCGGACCGTCGCGAAAGACGGAGTTGTTCAGCCGGATGCCGTCGACCAGCATCAGGGTGCGGAAGCCGGTGAACCCGCGCAGGAAGGG
>CAYRFK010000005.1:0-35420 GCA_964423465.1 uncultured Verrucomicrobiota bacterium
GCGACTTCGCCGGAGTACCTGACGGACGAATTTTTCGGGATGTACGGCTGCATCCTCGACACCGCGAAGGAACTCGGGATGCAGGTGGTCTTCTACGACGACTGCGATTTCCCCTCCGGCACCGCCGGCAACCGCATGGCGGAGTTGCACCCGGAGCACCTGATGAAGTACCTGACCCGCGGCACGGCGACGGTCACGGGGCCGTGCGACGTGGCGGTGTCGGTCGCGACGGGCGCCGTGATGGGAGTCGTGGCGCGGAATCTGGATACAGGCGCGCGCGGGGTCGTCACAAAGGACGTCCGCTGGGCGCCCGCCACGGCCTCGCTGGCCGGCGGCAGCGCCGGGTTCCGCCAACCGCCGGAAGAGGCGGCGGTCTACGAGTTCCTCCGCATCCGCGACCCCGCGGGCCGCGTGCTCTTCGAGGAGCGCTTCGGCGGGGCGAAGGCGGCCGTGTTCGCGTGGACGAACGGTGGTGCCTCGACCGTGACGGCGGAGGGACTGCGCGCGACGGATTGCCAGCCGATGTGGATCGACGGACTGAAGCTGCCGGCGGCCTACGTGATCGAATCGCGGTTCCGTATCGAGAAGGGATCCGCGGGCCTCGCGTTCGGCGTCCGCGGGGCCGACGACTTCCTCTTCTGGCAGTTCAACGGCAACCAGCGGGCGCTGCGGCCGCACGTGCGGCGCGGCAGCTACCGCCTGCTCCCCGCGACACCGGTCGATATCGCGTTGAGCCGCTGGCACGATGCGGCAATCGATGTCGCGGGCGACATGATCGTGACCCGGCTCGACGGGCGCGCGGTGGCAACCAACCGGCTCGAAGGCGGCGGGGCGACGCTCCGCTGGGCCGCGCCGGCCGGACGCTGGGACCTGCAGGCGTTCGTCTGCGCCACCGCGCCGAATGGCCGCTTCGTCGATTGCCTCGATCCGGAAGCCATGGCCAAGTTTGTCGGCCTGACCTACGACCGGTTCGACGATCGCTTCCCCGGCCATTTCGGCTCGACCATCAAGATGACATTCTACGACGACCTGGCCGTCTACCACGTGCCCGATTGCCTGATGTGGACGCCGCGGCTCATGGACGCCTTCCGCGAGCGCCATGGCCGCGACGCCGCGCCGCTGCTGGGCGCGCTGTGGGAGGACATCGGCCCCGAGACCGGTTCCGCGCGCGCCGCGCTGCTCGGACTTCGCGACGAGGCCTTCGCCGCCGGCTACCCGGGCATCACCGGCGCATGGGCCGCCCGCCGCGGCGTGATGTCGTCGGGCCATCCTGCGGCGTCCTACCGCGCCAACCCGCTGCAGGGACCGGGCGATTCGATGCTATTCTACCGCGACCAGGGATGCCCGCTGACCGACTACATCCATTACTGGCACCACGGAGTCGACGGCTTCAAGGTGCCGGCCTCGGCCGCCGCGAACTTCGACAAGCCGCTGCTCGTCTGCGAGATCTACGGCAACTTCCACCAATCGCTGCCGAACGACTCGAACATGCTCTACCGCGCCGGCATGGAGGTCTACGCGCGCGGCGTGAACTGCCTCCTTCCTCACGGCACGTGGTGGGACCCTGCGAAGATGCGCATCGTGCCCGAGATCTCGTGGCGCAATCCGGCGATCGGGCCGGAACTGCCGGCCTTCAATCGATGGGCCGCGCGCTGCGAGTCGCTGCTTCGCGCCGGGCGGCATGTGGCGGACATCGGCATTCTCTACCCGATCGACGACCTGCGCGCGCGCTACCACGTCGGCCAGCTCCCGTTCACGCACGGCCACGACCCGGTGCCGGGGTCGGATTACTACGACCTGATGCGGATTCTGACCGGCGAATTGCGGCGCGATTTCACGATGCTGCATCCGACGGTCATCGACGCGCGCTGCGGGGCCGACGGGAAGGAGTTCGTCCTCGCGAACAAGGTCAACCACGAGCGATACCGCGTCGTGATCCTGCCCGCGTGCCGCACGATCCGCCTGTCGAACCTCGAGAAGATCAAGGCCTGGCTCGACGGCGGCGGACGCGTCATCGCGACGACATGCCTGCCGGAGAAGTCGGCCGAGTTCGGCCGCGATGCCGACGTGAAACGGCTGTCCGACGCCATGTTCGGCCCCGGCGGGAAGGGCGTGTTCGTGCCATCGCCGGACGAGGCGTCGCTCCGGGCCGCGCTGGACGGGCTGGGCTTCGCGTGGGACGTGCGGATCACCGGCGCGCCCGATCTTCCGCGCGTTCCACTCCGCGGCCGTCCCGCGTCGCATCCGGACGCCTATGAGGGCGGGAACCGGCAGTTCGCGTACCTGCACCGGGACATCGGCGGAGCGCAGGTGTACTTCTTCGCCAATTCCAGCGGACAGCCGGTGAGTGCCGACCTGACCCTGCGGGGCGACCTCGCCCTGGCTGTGTGGGATCCGCACACCGGCGCGATCCGGCCGCTGGACTCGATGCCGGGTCGGAACTCCGGCGAAGCCGTTACGCGTGCGAGGGTCTCGCTGGAGCCAATCCGGAGCCTGTTCATCGTCGGCCGCCCGCGCACAAGCCCGGCTCAAGCCAGCGACGCTCCCGGTTGATGGCGGAACGAGCTACGAGCACTCGTCCTGTTGATGGAGGGACGAGCTACGCGAGTCCGAACCAACGGCACCGAAGCACTTGTCCTGCGGCCTCGCAGCGGCCCGGCCCTCCAGAATGGCAAGGTCAGGGCGTTGTCCTCGCGCGCAGCCGGAGAAACAGGTTGGTGCCGCCGCCCGGGGGCGGCATCGTGGCGGAGCGGACATCGAACCCGGGCAGGTTGCTCACGACGGCGTCGGGCACGTCCTCCCACGGTCCCGCGACGTGCGGGGCGCGTTGGACGACCGGATCGGCGCCGGGCCGGTCGAGCGCGTCGTGGAAGCGGATGTCGAAGCCGGCCGGCGTGTGGGCGAACTGCATCCCCGAGGCGCCGGAATCCGGGAGCGCCGGATCACCCCCGGTCGCGTACTCAAGCAGATTGGGCACGCCGTCCCCGTCATCGTCCGCGAACGCATCGCCGGTGCCCAGTGCGTTGGTCCAGCCGGCGAACGATGGACCCGGTGCGCCGGGGGAGGGGATGTCGGTCCTCCAACTCGCGGTCAGGTCGGCGCGCAGTCCCGCGCTGCGGCGATTGAGCGACAGACCGCCACCCGCGAAACCGTCCGGCCACGGAGGCGCGTTGGTGTATTCGACGTCGTCCTCGAGCACTTGGGGATGGAATCCGGGCTCCTCCATGGGCGGTTCGTCCGCGCGGTAGAGCCGGATTCGCCCCGCCGCCGCCGGGGCGTCGTTGGTCGGCCAGGGGCCGGTGAGGAGGAGGGCGCCCTCGATGCCGTAGGCTGCGCGGAATGCGTTGGATGTGTCGGTGGCCGCCGGGCTGAAGGGAACGAGGACGAGGCGGCCTCCAGGCGCAAGCTGCGGGCCTCCCGTGAAGTCGATATCGACGTCGCCGCGGAGTGTCCAGTGGGCGAGGTTCTCCGTGTTCGTTCCCGTGTTCCAGAGCTCGATGAACGGCACCTGTCCCGGACCCGTCGGCACCGGGTGCGCCTCGGCGATCACCACGTCGCCGACGCGCGGCGGCGCGTTGGGGGCGCCCTCCGTGGGGCGGGGGACGAGGGGCGAGGCGGCGTCGACCAGCGTCTGTGCCGAAAGGTTGTAGACGGAGCCGGTGCCGTCCGGCCAGCGGCCGACGGTGCGTCCGTTCAGGGTCGCGCCGAACTCCAGCCGGTCGACGAATCGGAGCGGGCGACCCGACGCATCGGCCTCGATGAGGGAGACCTCCTCGCCGTGGGCCGCGTCGAGGCGGAACTCCCATGCCGCCGGGGTTCCGGCGGCCGGGTTCCATTCGCCGTTGGGTGCGAACTCGGTCTCGTCGAAAACCACGAATGCGCCGGGCGCAAGGCTCATGCCGGCGGGGATGGCAAGCTGCCGGAAGCTGTCCTCGGTTTCCGGTTCGACCACATCGCCCAGGTACCAGCCGGCGAGGTCGACCGTCTGCGTTCCCGGATTCATCAACTCGATCGCGTCGACGAACGGAAGATCGGTGTGGGTGAGGATCTCGTTGATCGCCACGCGGCGGTCGGGGCCGGCGCCTTCGATTCCCGGCGAGCCGTGGATCTCGGACGATGACCTCCAGTTCGAAGCGTTCGACAGGGCCGCGTCGGTCCATTCCACACCGGCGAACTCGAGCGAACTACCCTTTCCGTCGGCCCGGCCCGGCCACGCGCTGGAATCTTTGTAGCCCGTCTGCCGGATAATCGCGCCCTCGCGGGAAAGGAGAGTGAGCATCTCGCCGCCGTCGGACAACTCGCCGGCGTTCCATTCGCCCGCGATGAGGTGCGCGACGTTCGTGCCGTGGCGCGCCTCGAATGCGCGGCGGTCCGCGACGACGATCGCGCGGCCGCCCGGCGCCAGCGAGAGGGCGTCGAGCGTCACCGCCCCGGCCGGATCGCCCTCGGCGAGTTGCACGCCGTCAAGATTCACGCGCCCGGTCGAGACGTTGACGATCTCGAGGAACTCAAAGTGCCGCGGCATGACCTCGGGCAGGGCGGCCAGTTCCGTGCCGATCGGGGCGAGCGGTTGGTAGTGGATCTCGCCGACGGCCAAGTCGGCGGGGCCTGCATAGGCCTCGTCGACCATGAAGAGGGACGTGGCGGCGCCGCTCCAATTGGTGCCGGCCAAGGCGCGTGCGGTGACGAGGGCCGTGGACGGCAGCGGCACGGCGGTGGTGTAGATCTGTGCGGAGGGGTTAAGCGAGCCGCCTGCGCGGAGGGGATCGGAGCCGTCCGTCGTGTAATAGACGGTGCCTGTCAGGCCCGACAGCGCGAACGAGGTGCCGGCCGTGACGACGCCAGACGCGGGGGAGATGCCGGGGCGGGCCGTGTACTGAGCATCGATCCACGCGACGCGGTTCGAGAGCCAGGTCTTGAGATAGGCGATCTCGCCGGCGTAGTTCGAGCCGTGCGCGGCCGAGGGCCACATGCTCCAGCGAATGAAATCCCTCGTGGGGGCGTTGGTGCCGATGTGCCCCGAGTACCGGTCGACGATCGCCATCAGGTTCGTCAGGGCGAAGACGTCCTCCCGCAGTTCCTGCCACCGGTCGACGTGGGCCTGGCGGAAGGCCGGGTCGGCAAAGAGCCGGCTCCACCAGCCGTAGCCGAAGGCATCCGTCCCGCCCGATGCGAACCATTCGACGGCGTTGGTGCTGCGCGGATCGTACGACGAGAAGCACCGGTCGAAATCCCACAGCGGTCCGGCGGCGATGCGTTCGCCGCGGTCCTTGAACATGTAGGCGCTCAGGCGCAGGGAGTCCGGGTTCTTGGACAGCAGGTTCACCCAGTGGTGGTCGATCCACGACGGGACGTCGATGTAGGCGGGGTAGCCCGTTGCGGGGTTCGTGAAGGCGGCTCCATTGAGCGCATTCTCGAAGCGCTGGACGTGGTTCGTCATGTAGGTGATCTGCTGGGGGACCAGGTTGGTCCGGAACGGGTCGGAGAGAATCACGCCCAATCGCGTCGTGCCGGTCGTCCACGCGAACTCGTCCTCGTCGGTCGTGGTCTGGTCGATCTTGATGATGTAGCCGCCCGTGCAGTCGGGGACACCCGTCTCCCACGGATCGAGTTCCGGCAGGTCGACGCGCCGGCCGGAGATCTTGATCTTCTCGCACAGGAAGTAGAGGCCGGCGTACTGGTTCGACGCCAGGTTGATCGTCGCGTTGGTGGACCAGAAGACCTCCACCCACCGCCCGTCCGGAGCCCACTGGCCAATCTGGCGGCCCAACTCGAAAGCCAGGGCGTTGTAGATGTACGTCCGGTCGTAGTTGTAGCATCCGATCATCGACCAATCGGACTCGCGCGGCATGCCGAGAACCTCGCGGTCGTCGTCGACATCCTCCTCGCTCCAGAACTCAAGCGCATACGGCTTCTTGGCGAATCCGGCCGAGGACCTGCCGCGCACATTCATTCCGCAGCGGGCCTCGATGGTTGCGGGGGCTGTCACCGCCGACTCCCCGTTGGAGGCAGGCTCGACCAGGAATGCGTGGCAGGTGACGTTCGTCACCTGCGTGGTCACCGCCCCGGCCATGCCGGCATCGACATTGCGGAGGATGAGAAGGGGCAGGTTCGACCGGAAGGTGCGCACGTTGGGATCCGCGAACGTGTACTGCGCGGTGGATACCACCCCGCACTGTCCGTTGGTGGCGAAGACCCGGGCGCGAACGTGGAGGCTGGTGGAGACGGTCAGCGGGCCGGCGTAGAGAAGGCTGTTGGTCGTCGGCACGACGGAGTTGGTCGTGTAGCGGATCTGCTGTCCCGCCCCCGCTCCGGCGAGCGTGAGGATGAAGCCGTTTGTGTGGATGCCGGAGGGCGCGGAGAACGCGACCGTCTGGGGCAGGCGGAACGTCTCGGGACCGCCGTTGGTGACGCCGGGCGTTGCGATGGCGAAATAGCCCTGGGGATGGTTCATCGATTCCGTCGTTGCGACCAGGCGTGGCTGAAAGAACAGATCGGGGCTCGAGTTGGTGCGGTTCACGCATTGAACCGCCATCCAGTTCGTGCCGTTGCGGAGGTGCGGGATCCCGGCGTCCAGGGGCAGGGGTGTGAAGGCGGTGGGGTTGCGGTTGTACATCGCGATGGAATCGTGCGAGAGGTCTGCGGCCGGCGGGGCGTTGGACGAGAGGATCCAGAAGCCGTTCAGGAAGACGGCGACCCCGTCGTCGACCTTCGCATCGAGGCTGAGGTGGTGGACCGCGGATGTGTCGGCCACCGCGAAGGGGGACCGGATCAGGACGGAGGAGCGAAGCTTGTACATCTGCGTCCGCAGGTCGATGCCGAGTTCTGCGGTGAGGTCGGGGCTGGCGTTGGTGAAGTATCCGACGGCGAAGGTGGTGGATGTCCAGCCCGAGTCATCGAAGGCGGGACCGGTCCACGACGTGCCGGGGTTGATCGCCGGCACGAGCACACGGCAGGGTGCGGTGATGTCCAGCAGGGTCGTGTTCGTGCCGGGGGTTCTGTGAATTCCATAGGACACGTCGGTGTATTGGGGTGGAAACGTCGGCGCGTAGGCGGAGACAATCGTGCTTCCGTTGGTCGCGACGAGCGCGAGATATTCGCCACCCTTGTCGAGCTGAAAGTCTGCGTGAATCTCGCCGTTGGTGAGGCCCGATGCGCGGCCGGAGGCGTAGACGAGGAGCGCGCCGCGGGCCGGAATCGTCACGGCGGGGAACCGCCATTTCGTCGGGTTGGAGGGGTTGTCGGTGAGGTACCAGCCGTTCAGCGAAAGCGCGTCGCTATCCGGGTTCGTGATCTCGATCCAATCCGGGCGCGATCCGAACTGGTCCTGGATGCCAGTCTGGTTCGAGGCCATGAACTCGGAAACATACGGCGCCGCGCGGAGGGCGATGCCTCCGGCAAGCCACGCAACAAGGATGGCGGCACTTCGTGTCACGATACTCCGGCGGCCTTCGGACCCGACCGTGGTCCTCAGTATAGCCGAAAGGGTCCGCCGTCGGATGCGAAAAGTGGGCGTACAAAGTGCTTGCGTCCCCCGGGAACTGTGATACCGTCACGCCGTCTGCAGTCAGAAGAAGTCGCAGTGAGTGTGGTAGATTGTCAAACGCAGCCCGTGTTCGTGCTCGGTGACAGTCAGAAACCTGAATGGTTCAGGAACATCCACTTCGGCCTCCTGCCGCAGCGGTTAGGGAAGAGTACGCAACATGGCCACTAAGTTGTTCGTTGGTAACCTGTCGTTTGACACCACCGAGAGCGAACTGCTCGAGATGTTCAAGCAGTGCGGTCAGGTCGTCAGCTGCGAAATCGTCATGGACAAGTTCAGCGGCCGCTCCCGCGGCTTCGGCTTCGTCCAGATGGGTTCGCAGGACGACGCCAACAAGGCGATCGCCCAGTACCACGGTCAGAACCTCGGCGGCCGCGCTCTGACGGTCAACGAGGCGCGCCCCCGCGAGGAGCGTCCCCGTGGTGACTTCGGCGGCGGCGGCGGCGGCGGTTTCGGCGGTGGTGGCGGCGGCGGCCGGCGCGATTTCGGCGGTGGTGGCGGCGGCGGCGGCGGCCGTGGCCGGCGCTAGAGCGCCCACCCCCAAAGGGTGATTTGAAGAGGGCGCCCCGGGCAACCGGGGCGCCCTTTCCGTTTTTAGACCTTGTCCGGCACGATGTACGGCGCCCGGTATTCGCGCGTCAGCATCGCGTTGGCTTCGGCATCCCTCGGGAACGTCAGGGTGACCGGATCGAAGTCGAGCGTGCGGCCCAGCCGGAATGCGATATTGCCAAGGTGGATCAGCGCGCAGGAGTGGAAGCCGTCCTCGATGCTGCGGTTATAGGCGGCGGGATCGACGCCGCGGATGGCGTCGACGAACTCGGCATAGTGGTCCGCCGTGCCCGATCCGGTCGGTCCGGGCTCACGCTTCTCGCCCATGAACGTCCGCCATTCGCCGACGCTCTTCGCCATGTAGCCCTTCGATCCGAAAAACAGGTTGCCGACGGTGTTTCCGGCGCTGGTCGCCATGTAGCCGTCGGTCGAGGACTTCTTCATCCACATGCCGTCCTCGGCGTTGGTGACCCAGCCGCGGACCTCGAACTGCAGGATCTTCTTCTTGTCCGCGCCGCCAGCCGGGTTCGGAAACTCGAAGGTTGAAAGAAGAACGTTCGGCGTTTGCTGGTCGTCATCGAACATCATGTGCCCGCCGACGGCGTGGATGCGGGTCGGCAGCGTCACGCCGAGGCCCCAGCGAGCGATGTCCATCTCGTGCACGCCCTGATTGCCCATGTCGCCGTTGCCGTAGTCCCAGTTCCAGTGCCAGTTGTAGTGAAACCGGTTCTTGTTGAACGGCCTCGTCGGAGCGGGGCCCTGCCAGAGGTCATAATGGACGCCCGGCGGGACGGGCTCGTCCGGCTCGTGGCCGATTGTCTTGCGCCACTTGTAGCAGAGCCCCTTGGCCATGTAGACCTCGCCGAGTCCGCCGTCCTGCAGGAACTTCGCCATCGTTTGCGAACAGGGATTGCTCCGCTGCTCGGCGCCGTCCTGCACGATCACTTTGTACTTCTTCGCCGCCTCGACGAGCTTTCGGCCCTCGTGAATGTTGTGGCAGCAGGGTTTCTCGACGCTGACATGCTTGCCGGTCTGGATCGCCCAGATCGCCGCAAGGGTGTGCCAGTGGTTCGGAGTGACGACCGAGACCGCATCGATGGCCTTGTCTTCGTAGAGCTTTCTCAGGTCGGTATAGGTTTTCGGTTTCGGAAGGTTCTTCTTCGTAAAGTGCTTCTCGATGACGCCTGCGAAGAGGTTCTCATCGATATCGCACAGCGCCGCCACCTCGACGTTCGGCAGCGCCTGGTAGGCCTGGATGTGTGATTGCCCCATGCCGTGGATGCCGATTACAGCCACGCGGACCCGGTCATTCGCACCGGCCCACGCCTTGTTCGTCCCCCACAACATCGCGCCCAGCCCTGCCGCCCCGCCCGCCAGAACCTGCCGCCGATTCAACGTCGAGTTCATCACGATCCCCCCGCTGTGTTCGATGCCCGCAAGCAAGCCCCCGCGCGCGCCGCAAGTCAAGCCCGCACGCATCGTGGTCTGTTACATAATTTGTAACGATCGTTACAAATTATGTAACGGCGCCAAGCGCGGAGCACGGTGTCCGGGGCTTGGAAACGAGACACCGTGGAACGTCCAAGGGTTGGACGGTCCAGCGATTTCGATCGGGCGTGTGGGGCGGATCAGCCGCCGAGCTGCGCGGCGAGGATGTCGGCCGCCTTTGCCACGGCGTCGGGGGCCTTCGCGGGATCCTTGCCGCCGGCCTGAGCACGCGCCGGCTGGCCGCCACCGCCGCCGCCCGCGAGCTTCGCGATGGCGCCGATCAGCTTGCCGGCGTGGACGCCCCGCTTCACGAGATCGTCGCTCGCCGTCGCGATGAAGGCGGCCTTGCCGTCGCTCGCGGAGCCCAGCACGATGACGCCACTGGCGAGCTTGGTGCGGATGGCTTCAGCCAGATCGCGGAGCGCGTCGGACGGAACCTCACCGGTGAATCCGGCTACCAGCGGGACGCCGGACACGTCGCGCACGCGTGCCAGCAGGGCGTCGACCTGGCCCAGCGCGGCCGCTGCGGCCTTCTGCTTCAGCTCCTTCTCGAGCCGGCGGTTGCCCTCGACCAGTGCGTCGATACGGGCCGCAAGCTCCGCCGGGTTCGCGCTGAAACGCCGGCAGAGGTCGCCGAGCAGTTCATGTTCTGACCGCGCCAATTCGTAGGCGGGCATGCCGCACATCGCCTCGATGCGGCGGACTCCGGCCGCCACCGAGCTCTCGGATGCGATGCGGAAGAGGCCGATCTGGCCGGTCTGCGCCGCATGTGTGCCGCCGCAGAGCTCCTTCGAGACACCGTCGACGTCGATCACGCGCACCGTCTCGCCGTACTTCTCATCGAAGACCGCGATGATGCCGGAGCCGGCGACGTCTTTGAGCGCCATCGAGGAAGTACGGACCGGCCGGTTCTCAAGGATCCAGCCGTTCACGCGGGCCTCGACTTTCGCCAGGACTGCGGGATCGATCCCCTCGAACCACGTGAAGTCGAAGCGGAGGCGGTCGGGCGAGACCATCGATCCGGCCTGCTTGACCTGCGGGCTGACGAACTCGCGCAGCGCGGCGTTGAGCAGGTGCGTCGCGGTGTGGTGCCGCAGGATCGCGGTGCGGCGGTCGCTGTCGACGCGGGCGCGGACCTTCATGCCCTCGGCGAGACGGCCGAGCACGACGCGGCCGCGGTGCATCAGGATGCCGTCCGCCGGCTTTTGCGTGTCGGCGACCTCGAAGGCGGCGCCGTCGGCCTCGATGCGGCCCGTGTCCCCGACCTGGCCGCCCGCCTCGCCGTAGAAGGGGGTCGCGTCGAGCAGCACGTCGCCCTCGGCGCCCTCGGGCAGTTCGGCCACGCGCGTGCCGTCGAGGAAGAGAGCGAGCACCGTCGCGTCGCCCTCGAGCCCGTCGTAGCCGGTGAAGGCGGAGCGGAGGCCGGCGGCGACGAGGTCCGCAACGACGTCACCCTCGCGACCTGCCGCGGCGCCCTTGCGGGCCGAGCGGCCGCGCTCGCGTTGGGCGGCCATGAGCGTCTCGAAGCCGGCTTCATCGGTCGCGAGGCCCTTCTCCGCGGCCATCAGGCGGGTGAGGTCGATCGGGAAGCCGAAGGTGTCGTAGAGCTTGAACGCCTGATCGCCGGGGAAGGTCTTGCCGCCGTCGCGGGCGGCGGCCGTGGCAACGTCTTCGAACAGCGCGATGCCGCGGTCGAGCGTGGCGGCAAAGCCCTCCTCCTCGGCCTTGAGGGCGCGGAGCACCTGCGTCCGGTTGCGCGGCAGTTCGGGGAAGACGTCGCCCATCGCGGCCTCGAGTACGGGGACGAGGTCGCCGAGGAATGGCTCGCGAAGGCCGAGCTTGCGCCCGTAGCGGACCGCGCGGCGGAGCAGGCGGCGGAGGACGTAGCCGCGGCCCTCGTTGGACGGCAGCACGCCGTCGGCGATGGCGAAGGACAGCGTGCGGATGTGGTCGGCAATGACACGCATGGCGATTGCGGCTTCGCCCTCGTAGGGCTTCCCGCAGCGGGCCGCGACGGCCTCGATCAGTGGCATGAAGACGTCGGTGTCGTAGTTGGAGGGCTTGCCCTGAATCACGGCGGCGACGCGCTCGAAGCCCATGCCGGTGTCGACGTGCTTCGCGGGGAGGTCCTCGAGGGAGCCGTCGGACCGGCGGTTATGCTGCATGAACACGAGGTTCCAAATCTCGATGCAGTCGGGGCTGCCGGCGTTGACGAGCTTGCCGTCGCAGCCGCCCGGCGTGCGGTCGAAGTGGATCTCCGAGCACGGGCCGCAGGGGCCGGTCTCGCCCATCTCCCAGAAGTTGTCCTTTTCGTTGAACCGGAGGATGTGCGCCGGGTCGATGTCGGTGACCTCTCGCCAGATCCGCTCGGCCTCGTCGTCCTCGCGGAAGACCGTCACCCACAACCGCTCCTTCGGCAGCTTCCAGACCCCGGTCAACAGTTCCCACGCCCACGCGATCGCCTCGCGCTTGTAGTAGTCGCCGAACGACCAGTTGCCGAGCATCTCGAAGAATGTGTGGTGGTAGGTATCGTGGCCGACCTCCTCGAGATCGTTGTGTTTGCCGCTGACCCGGATGCACTTCTGGGTGTCCGCGATCCGCTTTGCCGTCGCCTCGCGGGCGCCGAGGAAGATCTCCTTGAACTGGTTCATGCCCGCGTTGGCGAAGAGCAGGGTGGGGTCCGCCTGGAGCACGACGGGGGAACTGGGGACGATGTCGTGACCCTTCGACCGGAAAAAGTCGAGGAACGACTGGCGGATCTCTCGCGATGTCATCATGATCGGGCTCCGTCGGGTTGCGATACGGCCGGCCATGATACGGGCATCCCGCCGCAATCCAAGCCCGGAATGGGACGGCGTGGGCGGGCACATGACAATCGTTTTACAATTCCTTGGCCCCGCCATGACCCGCCGGGGGGCTGGATGGCGTCTCATGCGCGTGAACAGGGGCGGTGGATCCCGGGGGACCGGGCCCGCGTCCCGCACGAAGGGAGCAGGACCATGACGACGAACGTGATGTGGACGGCGGCCGCGGCGATCGCGGCCGGGTTGGCTCTGACGGTGCCGGCGAAGACGACCGACGGCGTGCAGTGCCGCGTGGAACTCGACCGGGCGGTGCTTCCGGCCGGAGGTCCGCAGCGGGCGGTGGTGAAGGTGACGCTCGACGCACCCCGGCCCCCGGACGGCGCGGGCCGTTCGCCGGTGAACCTCGCGCTGGTTCTTGACCGCTCGGGCTCGATGAGCGGCGACAAGATCGAACGGGCAAAGGAGGCGGCGATCGAGGCCGTGCGGCGGCTGGGGGAGGAAGATCTCGTCTCGGTCGTCGTCTACGACCACGAGGTCGAGACTATCGTCCCGGCCCAACTCGCGGCCAATGCCGAGTGGATCGAGGGCCGCATCCGGTCCATCCGGTCGCGCGGCAACACCGCGCTGTTCGCAGGCGTCAGTCAGGGCGCCGCGGAGGTGCGCAAGCATGTCGGGGAGCGGTTCACGCACCGGATCCTGCTGCTTTCCGACGGTCTCGCCAACACGGGTCCTGCGACGCCGGCGGATCTCGAACGCCTGGGCCGGGCGCTGATGAAGGAGCGGATCTCGGTGACGACGGTGGGGCTCGGCACGGACTACAACGAGGACCTGATGACGCGGCTGGCGCAGGCGAGTGACGGTAATTCCTACTTCGTCGAGCACAGCCGCGACCTGCCGCGGATCTTCGCGGCGGAACTGGGCGATGTGCTCAGCGTCGCGGCGCGGGAGGTGCGGATCGAAATCGAGTTCCCGTCGGGTGTGCGACCACTGCGCATCGTCGGCCGCGAGGGCCGGCTGGACGACCGCCGCGTCGAGATCGCGCTCAACCAGCTCTATGGCGGGCAGTCCAAGTACGCCCTGGTCGAGGTCGAGGTGGTGGCGGGCCGTCCGAGCGACGTGCGCGAGATCGCACTCGCCCGCTGCCGCTACGAGAACGTCTACAGCCGGCGGCAGGAGGACGCCTCCGGCCGCGTCGAGGCCCGATTCAGCGCGGATGAATCCGAGGTCGTCCGCCACGGCAACCGGGCGGTTGTCGTCGAGTACCTCCGCAACGGGATCGCCATCGCGGCCGACGAGGCGATCGAGTTGAATGATCAGGGGAGCAACCGCGAGGCGGCGACGAAGCTGCGTGCGGAGCAGGGCCGTTTGCAGAAGATGGCGCAGAAGTTCAGCGTCGAGGAGGATGTGCAGAAGGACATGGAGGCTGCCGGCGCGGCCGCCGCCAAGATGGAGTCGAGGTCCTTCGACAACGTCGACCGCAAGGCCTCGCGGGCCGAAAATTACCGCGTCTACAACCAGCAGGCGCAGTGAGCGGTTGCCGCGCGGCCCATGGAGGGAAACCGCGGATTTCACGGATATCGCGATAGGATGAGGAACGGCCCCATCCGTGTCGTCCGTGGAATCCGGGGTGTCCTCCCCGCCGCCGTTCGGTGCTTTGTTGTTGGCGATCGGCGCGGCTCCCGTATGATCGAACCATGCAACGGCGCATCTCGACGATCCTGTACATCGTGCTGCTCGCCATTCCGGCCCTCGTCGCCGGCGGGCTGGCGATCCGCCTGCTGGGTCGTGAGGAGGTCCGCCTGAGGATGGAGGCGCGCGCGGCGGCGGAGGAGCGGGTCGGCCTCGCCGCGGCGGGAATCCTGGGCGCGGTTCGCGAGGCGCAGGATGGTCTTGTCGTGAGCCTGAGCACGTTGATGCCTGCGACGCGGGTGGAGGAGTTGCGCGCGTGGGAGCGGGACAACCCCCTCGTGCGCAATGTCTTCGTCTGGCATTCGCAGCGCGGTCTGGAATGGCCCCGGGTGGATGCGCCGCAGACGGTGGAGGAACGCGATTTTATCCGGCGGTACGAGCCGTTGTGGAGCGGCGCGCTTCCATGGAAGGCTGTCTCGACGACCGACGAGGCGCCGGAGGCCGGGTCCGCGGTCTGGCGCTCGGGGTTGCATGCCAAGGGCGGTGCGGACAAGGCCGCGGCGCTTCAGGCGGAGTTGCAGAAACTCACCAGGCTGGGCGTGGGTGCCGAAGCCGGCGGATGGATCCCCTGGTATGCCGGACGGGATCTTCATCTTCTCGGCTGGCTGACCTCGGAGGATGACGGAGTCCTGTGCGGCGTGGAGATCGAGACCATGACGCTGCTTTCGCGGATTGCCCCCGCGCTGCCCGTCGCTGCGCCGGGCACCGCCTTTGCCCTCCTCGACGGGGACGGCCGGATCCTCCATCAGACGGGCGGCTTGGAGATCGCCGACCCGATGGCCTCCGCCGCCTCCGTTTCGCTCGCGCCGCTGTTGCCGCACTGGCAGATCGCCTTCTACAAGGGGCGTCCCAATGCGGCCCCGGCGACTGCGGTATCCTACCGCCTCCTCGCCGGTCTGACGGTCGGCGCGTTCGTGATCGCGATTCTCGCGGGCGGCGCGATGCTTCTGCGTGAAGCCCGCCGTCAGGCGCTGGACGCGGCGCAGAAGACTTCGTTCGTCTCGAACGTGTCGCACGAGCTCAAGACGCCGCTGACCACCATCCGCATGTATGCCGAGATGCTGGGCGAGGGGCGCGTGACGGATCCGGACAAACGCCGGGTCTACCTCGATACGATCGTCGGGGAGAGCCACCGGCTGACCCGCCTCGTGAACAACGTGTTGGATTTCAGCCGCATCGAACAGCAGCGGCGTCAGTACAGCCCGGAGAGGCTTGTTCTGGCCGAATGGCTCGGCGGGCTGCTCGATGCGCACCGGCCGCGGTGTGCCGCGGGCGGCGTCCGCATCGAGGCGCGTATGCCGGGGGACGATGCCGGGATCCGTGTCGACCGCGATGCGGCGGAGCAGATCGTGCTCAACCTGATCGACAACGCGCTCAAGTACGCGGCCGGCGGCGGCATCATGGAGATCGAGGCGGACCGGGCGGCCATCCGCATCCTCGACCGCGGCCCCGGCGTTCCCGTGGCCCTGCGCGACCGGGTCTTCGAGAAGTTCTTCCGGATCGACCATTCCCTGACGGCCAGCGTGCCGGGCACAGGGCTTGGCCTGAGCATCGCCCGCCGCCTGGCACGGGAGATGGGGGGCGACCTCACCTGCAGCCCGAGGGCCGGCGGCGGATCGTGCTTCGAATGGTTGTTCTCGACGGCGGATATCGAACCGCACACCGGGCGCGACAGGGGCGGGCCCGTGCCGGAGACGTCCGCATGAGCGTTGTGCGCATCCTGGTGGCGGAGGACGATCCCCACATCCGGCAGGGACTCGCCGACGTGCTGGAGAGCGAGGGATACAAGGTGGAGACCGCCGTCAACGGCGGCGAGGCTCTGCGGGCCTATGCGCCCGGGCGATTCGGCCTTCTCCTGCTGGATATCATGATGCCCGAGCGGAGCGGCTACGACGTGTGCCGTGCCGTCCGCGCTATCGACGCGGCGACCCCGATCATCCTTCTCACCGCCAAGGGGGAGGAGATCGACAAGGTCGTGGGCCTGGAACTCGGCGCGGACGACTACATCACGAAACCCTTCGGAGTTCGCGAACTGCTCGCCCGCATCGCCGCCGTGCTGCGGCGATCGCGTCCCGCCGCCCCGCCCGCCCCGCCAGCGGCGGCGAAACCCGAACTGCCGCCGGTGCTGCGGTTCGGCGGGGCCGAGATTGACCGCAAGACCTATCGCGGACGGCTGGGTCGGAGGGAATTCGAGCTCACCGCGCGCGAGGTGAGGATGATCGAGGTCTTCCACGCGCGCCCGGACGAGGTCCTCTCCCGCGACGTCCTGCTCAACGAGGTGTGGGGCGTCGACTACTTCGGGACCACGCGCACCCTCGACCAGCACATCGCGCAACTGCGGAAGAAGGTCGAGTCTGCGCCCGCGGAGCCGCGGACCATCCTCACGGTCCACGGCGTCGGCTATCGCTACCGGCCGGAATAGGGCGGGCACTCCGGCGGCGTCTCGCCGCTGAGTCCGATCCACTGGGCGTCGGCCTCCTCAAACGATCGAAAGCGGTATACACCTCTGCGAATCCCAAGACCGCGCGCCGGCCCCGCAGTCGACACGGCTCCTCGTTTCACTCCAACCCGGCGCATTCCTGCAGCATCATGGCATGGATCGCGGCTCCCCCGATCGTCGCGATGGATGTCCGGGACATCGGTTGGTTCGTGATTGTCCATACAGCGAGTGTAACGACGGCGGCGGTCCGCCACAAGGTTCCGAATGCAGGGCTCCGAATGCAGGGCAGACGCATCTTGCGTGATCCACGATCGTGTCACTTCTCGTGGGATTCCTCCGTGGCGCCCGAATCCGTCGGGCGCAACGCTGAACTCCGGACGCAAGGGGGCGCCGGTCGGATACCGGCGCTACGACCGATCGTCGAGGAGATCGAGTCGCAGCAGATCCCAAATCATCGGCTATGCAAGAGCCCTGCGAGCAAGACCCATATGAAGTGCGCATGGATACGGCCGCGACGGAGCGCGGCCCTCCAGGTCTGTTTCATACATGCCGGCTGGGCTGGTCAGCCGACGATGGAGCGGATGTCGATCACGTGCACCTGCCGGCCGGCGCCGGGGTGCGGCGAGTCGATGCACGCGAGCGTGCCGTCGCGGTTGCAGCGCGGGTGAAGGTCGCAGCGCCACTCGCCCTTGTACTCGGGCGGAAGCTGGAACCGGCCGATGGTGATGCGGCGGCCGGTCGGGAGGTGGCGCAGGTAGAGGGCCTGGTTACGGTTGGCTTTGTCCGGATACGAGTCGCAGAGAATCCACTCGTTGCCGTGTTTCGGGACGTACGTGCAGTGGCCGTCGACCGGGAGCATATGGTCGATGACCGTCGCCTCCTGGGTCAGGTCCTTGAAGACCTGGAACCGCCACTCCTTCGCCTCCGGGCCGAAGCCGGCGTAGGCGAGGATGTGCTGCGCGTCGCGCCAGACAAAATGCGAAACCTTGCCGCTGGGGATCAGCACGTACGGGTTCTTCCCGTCGGCGTCGACCGACAGCATCCGCGTCTTCCACGATGCGCCCTCGGCCTCGCCTCGCCAGCGGTGCAGGAAGACGAAGCGCTTCCCGTCCGGCGCGACGAGCAGGTGGTTGAACCAGTGCTTGGCCCCCTTCGAGTAGCCGCCCGGCGGCTCGATCTTGGCGATGTCGGCGAAGGAGAGCAGGAGGGACTGCGTGCCCGCCTTGAGGTCGACTTTCCAGATGCCCGCATCCTCCGGCGCCTGCACGTCGCGATTCGGGTCCGGCAGCCCGGCATAGCCGTAGCCCGGCCGCGTGTCGTTGAGGCGGCGAAAGTCGGGGGCGACGGCCCATGCGCCGCACGGGCTGAGCGCGTAGACAGGGTGGGGGATCGTGCGGGTCTTGCCGGAGCGGACGGCCTTGATGTGACAGACAAAGCGGTCGCCGTCGCGATCGTTCCAAAGCACCTCGTCGGCCGAGCCGGGCACCCACTGCAGCATGCAGCCCTGCTGCCAGTTCCAGGCGCGGCTGGAGCCGAGTTCGATCCAGCGGTCCTTCTCCTGCAGGTCAACCATGCCGACGCGGATAATGTCATCGCCGGTGGGCGACCGGTGCTCGAAGTCGACCTCGTTCGACAGCGCGAACCGGTTCGTCGGACAGAACTGGTCCTTGTCGTAGTAGGCGAACCAGTGACATTTCGGCCCCTTCGTGATCGTCCGCACCGGCGCGGCGATCTCCTCCGGTTCCGCGGCGTCGGTTCGGCGTACGAGGCCCGGCGCGGCAAGCAGCGGCATGGCGGCGGCGGTGTGAGCGAGAAAGTCACGGCGGTTCCACTGGGGATGCATGGGGACTCCTATCGGGTTACGGCTGACCTCCGACGCACCCGATACGCCGGAGGACGGCCTTCCTTGACGAGGCGGATGAGGATCTCGGCCACGAGGCGGGGCGGGCCTTCGATGTGCGTCGGCCGGATCTGCCTTGGGTCGCAGACGACGAGATTCCTTGCGGCCCTCCCGTTCATGGGCGCAATGATGCCTCCGCGGCGGCGCGAAGGCAAGGGGCCGGGTTCACTCGATCATCTTGTCGTAGAAGTCGACGATCGCGTCCGGGTGGCCGCTCTCCATCCATGCGATCGACTCGCGCGGATGCTGGTTGAGCATGCCCGAGACCATGTGCGGGATGCTGTAGCCCCACGGGATGGTCTTCCGCAGCGGGAAGAAGTACTTCTGGATGCACTCCAGCACCGGGCGCACGTTGAACTTCGGGTTCTTCAGGAAGCTGAGGAGAAGTTCCATCGGACAGTTGCCGGCGCCGCGGCCGAGGCCATTGATGGTCACATCCAACCGCGTTGCGCCCGCGATCAGCGCCTCAATGGTGTTCGCGTAGGCCAGCTGCATGTTGTTGTGCGTGTGGATGCCCACCTTGCGCCCGTTGCCGGCGATCCGCAGGAACAGTTTCACGTAGTCGCGGATTTGCTCGGAGTAGAGCGCGCCGAAGCTGTCCACGACGTAGAGGACGTCAACCGGGCTCTTCTCCACGACCTCCTCCAGCGCGATGCGGAGTTCGTGCTCCGGCACGGTGGAGAGGGCCATGAGGTTCAGCGTCGTCTCGTAGCCCTTGTCGTGCGCGTCCTTGATCATGTCGATCGCGCCGGGGATCTGGTGGATGTAGCAGGCCACGCGGATGCAATCCAGGGCGCTCTTCTCCTTCGGCAGGATGTCCTCACGGTAGTTCGTCCGTCCCACATCGGCCATCACGGAGAGCTTCACGCCGGGAGGCTCGTCGCCGACCACACGGCGGAGGTCATCCTCGTTGCAGAAGCGCCAGGGGCCGTTCTCCTCCGCCGCGTAGAGGGTCTTGTCCGCCTTGTAGCCGAGTTCCATATAGTCGACCCCGGCGGCGCAGCAGGTGGCATAACACGCCTGGACGAAGTCCAGGTCAAACTTGTGGTCGTTCATCAATCCGCCGTCGCGGATCGTGCAGTCGAGAACCTTGATTGCGGGCCGGTATGTGACCCACGAATCGCGGTGCATCATGCTGGTCTTTTCTTTTTTCATCGTCGCTTGCTCCCGCAAAAGGCCGGCATCCTAGCGGGTGGCATGACCGTTGGCCAGCAGGGAATGTTCGGCATTTTCGGAGGGGTCGGCGCACCCGGCCCCTTCGGCCCCCCGCCCGCCGACCCGGCTGAGGACTGGGCGTGGGTTTGAGGAAGCGAGGTCCGACACGGCCCGGCTTCTGACCGATCCCGCGCCCCCCATCCCGATCCCGCGCAAAGACGCCGCAACGCTGTCCACTTGTTACATAGAATGTAACGATCGTTACAATTTGTGTAACACATCGGTCGCGCACAACCTCGCCCCTCTTTGTCGGTCGTGTCGCCCAGCCGATCCCCGGGCCGGCTTCGCGGCAGTTCGCGCAGCTTTCCCGCGAACTCCGCGTCTACATCTGCCTTGCCTGATCTAGTCTTCAGGCGGCAAGTGCTTCAACTCGCAGGTCCTTCTCGCGCCCGATGGATCCCTCGCCACACACCACCGGAAGAAGGCGCTCTGGACGCCCGGCGATGCAGCATGGTGCATGCCCGGCGACCGACCGGTCCAAGTGGTCGACTCGCCCTTCGGTCGCCTCGGGCTCATGATCTGCTTCGACTTCCATGTGCTGCCCGTCCCACTGACATCGAAGCGCCTGCCATGAGCTGGCGTTCCTACCTTCCCCACGCGCTCGCCGGCGGGACGTTGTCCGCAGGATCAGCACAAGCAGGGGCATGGCCGCGACTACGCGCCGCTTCGCGTCGGAGTGGCGGGTGGAGCCGCGCAAGGGACCCTCTGTGCGACCTCCGCCCGCGGCTGCAGCGAACCATGGCGAAGAACGTCGTCATGTCCGTCGCCGCAGCGCATACGCTCGCCATAGAATGGTCTGGCGATCAGACCGCCGACCTTCATGAGCAATCGCGCTGGCTCGAAGGACTCCGCGGAGACTTTTCGCCATATGTCGAGACCGAGGGTTACGACCGTCGCCCCCATCGCCAGCGCAAAGCCCGCACCCCAGCCCTTCTTCTGTTCCGCCCCATTACGGGTGCGCCGACGAATAGTCAGCACGAGCGTGACCGTGAATACGCACAGCAGAACCGCCGCAAGGATCCCGGGAGTTCGGTCAAGCTCCGCACGGCACGCGATGTCGAGGCGAACACGCAGTCGACGGCGCGGCCTCGCACCCTCAGGGCTTGCCCATCCAGGAGGATCGGAGCCAGGCGAGGGTGGGGGCGATGTCGAGGGATGCGGCGATGCGGACAAGGTCGGGCATGCGGGCGACGGCGTCCATGGGTATGAGGTCTTCGGGCGGGAAGGCAGGGGAGAGTCGATGGTAGCGGCGGCCAAGGAACTGGCGACACTGGTAGTCGACGACGTCCATGCAGCCTTCGGTCAGGATCCCGAGGAGCGGCTTGGCCCATTGGCCAATGCCCCAGTCGAGCCGCCCGCCCTCGATGCGCATGAGTGATCGGCCGGTGCCCAGGGAGAGGAGCGAGACCTGCCGCAGCGGCGGCCTTCGGGTTCCCGAGCGGGGGTCCTGTGACTGGGCGAGTGCGGCGAGGGATGGATTGTTGGCGATCACTCCGCCGTCGATGAAGCCGTCGACCGAGGGGAAGTAGGTCGGGGCCGCGGTTGTGTAGAGGGCGACATCCCGCACGAGGCGGTCGCCGTCGCTGTCCGGCCCCGGAAAGTTATGGAAGAACTTCGCGGCCCAGGCGCGACGGGCGGGATCGGCCGATCCGTTGTCGAGGTCGAAGGCCGGGACGAGCACCCGCCGGCGGAGATCCCGCAGTCGCATGTCACCGAACCGGGTCTTGAGTACGCGCCGGAGTCGCCGGTTGTCGTAGGCGGCGCCCACGAGGCGGCCGAGGTCCTGCACATTGTCGAGCCATGAGTCGTGAAAGATGTCCGGTCCGTGCTTCTCGTACAGTTCGCGCACCTCGGTCGGGCGCATTCCCTTCGCGAGCCCCAGCGCAATGAGTGCGCCCGTGGAGGTGCCGGCCAGGAGATCGGCGCGATCGATCCAGCCGGGGAGTTCCCGGTCGATCCGCTCGAGGAGGACTGCGGTGAGCAATCCGCGTATGCCGCCGCCGTCAAAGGTCAGAATCCGGTAGGCCATGACATCTCCGTCACCAGAACACGGTGAAGGCCCCGCTGCGTAGTTGAGCCCGCATGTCGCTCCACGGGATCCAGCGCACGCTGCCGTCGACGAACCCTTCGTTGCCTCCTGCGGGGCCCCTGGCGCCCAGGTGGTTGACGCCGCGGCGCGAGTCGGGACCGTACCATCCGTAGCCGCTCCATTCCCGCGTTACGTCGGTCCACAGCACCGTGCTGGAGTGCAGCAGCGGGTACCGTCCCTCGTTGTCGTTGGCGGCGGACATCGTGGAGATCAGGATGGCCCTGAGATTCGAGGCGCACGACGTCCGTCGCGCCTTCTCGGTGGCCTTGGCGATCTGCGGGACCATCATCATCATCAGGATGCCGATGATCGCAACGACCACGAGCAGTTCGATGAGGGTGAATCCGCTTCGGTGCCGGCCCCGCGGGGTTCCGAACTCCTCCCGCCAGAAGATGTGTGGCGTGGCGTTCACGAGAGAATTATACGCCAGACCGGCGGTATAGGAAACAATTGGGACCGGGGAATCGCGGGCCGCGTCGCAATGCCCCGCGGACGCGAAACGGCCCGGCGGGTCGCCCCGCCGGGCCGTGCAGGATCTCTGCGTGTCCGCTACACGAGCGGATCGCAGCCCGTCGAGATCGGGTGGAACAGGCCCGGACCCGGCTTCCACATCGACCGCTCGGGCACGAGCGCGTTCTTCGACGCCTTCAGCAGCCACTCCCAGGTGAAGGAACGTCCGGTCGTCGCGGCCAGCCGCGCGCCGATCGCCGTGAGCGTGCTTTCCGCAATACGCATTCCTTCGTTGAGCGGCTTGCCCGCGCGGATGCTCTTGATCAGGTCGATGTGCTCCTGATCCATGCCGTTCACGCTCGGGCCGTTGTACTCCCAGATCTTCTCGCCCTTGTGGCCCGTGATGCGGTTGGCGCAGTCGCTGACGGCCTTGGTGCCCACGATCTTTTCGTTGCTGCGGCCCGTTCCCGGACTGTGGCCGCTGAAGCTGAGGCACTTCGCGCCGTTCGCATACTCGAACTCGGCGTAGACGTGGTCCCAGATGTCGCCGTTGTACTTCTGCCACTGGGCGTCGTTCTTGAAGGCCGCGGCGACCTTCTTCGCCTCGGTGCTGTAGTCGCGACAGGCGCGGCCGCCGACGGCGGTGAACTTCTTCGGCGGACCGTCGAAGCACCAGTTCATCACATCGATGTTATGGATGTGCTGCTCGCAGATCTGGTCGCCCGAGAGCCAGGTGAAGTGGTACCAGTTCTCGCACTGCCACTCGAACTCGGAGAGACCCTCCTTCGGACCGCGGTACCAGATGCCACCGCCGTACCAGTAGCACTGGCCGCCAACGAGCTCGCCGATCTCGCCGCCGTGAATCCGCTTCATCAATTCGACGCGGCTGAACTCGTGCCGCCGCTGCGTGCCGCACACAATGGCGAGCCCCTTCTGCTCGGCCAGCTTGGAGGCTTCCATGAAGACCCGGACGCCGGCGACGTCGGTCGCGACGGGCTTTTCGGTGAACACATGCTTGCCGGCCTGGATGGCGGCCATCATCTGCCACGGGCGGAAGCCCGGGGCCGTGGCCATCAGCAGCAGGTGCGCGCTGGTCTTCACGAGCTTCTCGTGGCAGTCAAAGCCGCCGAAGATCGCGTCGTCCGGGACGCGGATACGGCCCGCGTACTTCGGGTCCTTCATCAGCGAGTCGCGCAGCCGGCGGGCCTTCTCCGGGAAGAGGTCCGCGAGGGCGACGACGACGATTCCGGGGTCGGCGTTCAGGCACTGTTTGATGGCGCCGCTGCCGCGGCCGCCGCAGCCGATGAGGCCGATGAGGATCTCATCCGATCCGGCCGCATGCACCGGCGCGACCGCCGCGCCGGCGAGGGCGGCGGCTCCGGCCAGAATGGCCGTGTCGCGCCCGGAGGTCTGGTTGACGTTTGCTTTCGTATCCATGGAAATGTCCTTGGGTTGAAGGGGTGCGACGGCTACTTGTTCTTCTTCTTCTTGCCGCCGTCGGCCTTGGGCATGCCCGGCAGTTCATAGATGCCCGGAACGGCCACCGGCGGCACCGGCAGCGAGTCCGTCAGCTTGAGCCCCGCGGGCGGCATCAGGTCGAGTTCGCACCGCTGGATGAACCACTCGCGCTTCATCTGCTGGCGCGAGTAGGCGGATTCGCGGGCCATCACGGCGCACATTGTGCTCTCCGTGACTTGCTGCGCTTCGTTGAGGTAGGCGCCGCCGCGGATGCTGGCGATGAGGTCGGCGTGCTCCTGGACGTAGGGGTTCGGACTCGGCCCCTCGTACTTCCAGGGCTTCTCGCCCGTGATCGTGCCGCCGCCGTCGCTCGTGCCCTTCGTGCCAACGATGCGTTCGGAGACGTTGCCCGTCGTGCCCTCGATCTGGCGGCACATGCTCATGGTGCGGACGTCGTTCGGGTAGAAGAACTCCGTCCCGAAGTGGTCGTAGATGTTTCCGAACTCGGGGCCGGTGCGGAACTGGCGGCCGCCGATCGAGTGCACCTGCTCGGGCAGGGCGCGGAACGCCCAGTTGATCACGTCGATGTTGTGGACGTGCTGCTCGACGATGTGATCGCCGGAGAGCCACGTGAAGTAGAGCCAGTTGCGGAGCTGCCACTCGACGTCGCTCTGGCCGGGCTGGCGCTTGTTCACCCACAGGCCGCCCATGTTCCAGTAGCACTGCGCGGAGACGATCTCGCCGATGGCGCCGTCGTGGATGCGCTTCATCGTCTCAACGTACCGTGGCTCGTGGCGGCGCTGCGTGCCGGCGACAACCGAGAGCTTCTTCGCGACGGACGCCGTGGCGGACTCCAGCATCTTGCGGAGGCCGGCCGCGCAGACGGCGACGGGCTTCTCGGTGAAGATGTGTTTGCCCGCTGCAACGGCGGCGGCGAAGTGAATCGGGCGGAAGCCCGGGGGCGTTGCCAGGATCACCATGTCGATCCCGTCGGCCGCGAGGAGCTGCTGGTAGGCATCGAGCCCGACGAAGCAGCGGTTGTCCGGGACCTTGTACTTGCCCTTCAGGCCGTTCAAGCGATCCGCGAACGCGTCAGCGAGGGCGACGATCTGTACGCCCTGCGAGGACTCCACACAATTCTCCGCGGCGCCCGAGCCCCGTCCGCCGCAGCCGATGACACCGACGCGGATCGTGTCCGTCGCCGCTGTCCACCCGACGCGCGGCACTGCGCCGGCGATCGCCAGGCCACTCACCGTCGCCGCCGAGTTCCCAAGGAACCGCCGACGCGTCAACCTGCTTCGTTCTGCCATGGTCTCCTCCTGAGCTTTCGTCGCTGCGTCCGCCGGGCGCCGGGTGCGCCCTTCGATCCGGACGCGGAATGGGCGATAGAATAGACCCGCGCCCCGTTGGGATACAAGCGCGGCGTGCGGCTGTGGCGCCGTGGCGCGCATGGCATCTCCGAGGGGCTGCTGTAGCCGCGACCGGCTTGTCCCGCCGAAGCGTCGGCACGAAGGCGGATCGTCGCGGCAGATCTTGTGGACGTTGACGCATTGCCGCGACCATCCCGCTTCGCGCTACGCAGGACAGGCCGGTCGCGGCTACAGGCGGCTGGAATCATGCAATATGCCCCCCTGCCGCGGTCGCGGTTGGGGCGATTGCGGAACGGACTGACAGCCGCCGGGACGGCTGATATAAGGGCTCGCATGAGTCTCATTCGTACAGCATTCGTGGTTGTTGGGGTTTGGAGTGCGGCGGCGGCGGCCAGCGAGAGCCTGGTCGCTGCGGACTGGAAGGGCTCACTGCCGGCGACGGATGCGGCCCAGTGGACCGTGGAGCCCTCGCCCGGGCCGGGCGGGGAGACGGGCGTTCGTTTCACCATCGTCAAGCCGGCGGATCCGTTCCATCGGCTGCAGATCGGCCAGCCGCTGAGTGCCGCCGTTGAATCCGACCACCGGCTCGCGCTCACATTCCGCGGACGATCGCCGACGCGAAATCCGATTCGCGCGGTCGTTGAACAGTCCGGTCCGCCCTGGCACGCTGCGGTCGACGTGGTGACAACGATCGCGCCGGAGTGGACTGCCTATGGCGACACGCAGACCCTCGATCGCGCGCGGGGGCCCGGCGAGCTCACGCTTCGCCTCCAGGTGGGCCACAAGGCCGGCACGATCGAGATCGCCGACCTGTGTGTCGAGGATCTCGGCCCCGACCCTGCGGTCGTTGTCGCCCGCGCGGCGATGGAGCCGGCCGCGATCGAGTCGCGGATCCGGAAGCACCGGCAGGCGGATCTCATCGTCCGCGTTACCGACGCCGCGGGGCGGCCCGTGAAGGATGCAAAGGTGACGGTCGCCCAGACCCGCCACGCGTTCCTCTTTGGCTGCAACGCATTTCTGATCGATCCGGTCTCTACCGATCCTGCGTTGCGCGACTACAGGGATCGATTCGCCGCGCTCCTCAACTTTGCCACGCTTCCATTCTACTGGGGTTCCTACGAAGGCGCACCCGGCCGGAAGGCGGAGGCGAAGCTGGAGGGGATGGCGCGCTGGTGTGCGGAACACAACATCGCGGCCAAGGGGCACCCGCTCTGCTGGCATGAGGTGTGGCCGCGCTGGGCGCCGAAGACTGCCGACGAGGCCATCCCGCTGCTCCGCGGCCGTGTCGAGGAACTCATTTCAAGATTCAAGCCGTGGATCGCCTACTGGGACGTGTGGAACGAGGCTAACGCCGCGCGGCATCACGCGGACACCGGTCTCGGACAGTGGGCGATTCGCGACGGAGCTGCGGAGCCGGTCCGCCAGGCCCTCGGCTGGGCCCGTGAGGCGTCGCGCGACGGCGGCCGGGTGCTGCTCTACAACGATTTCGACGTAAGCCCGGCCTGCGAGCGACTGATCGCGACGCTCGCCGCATCCAATGCACTGCCCGATGCGATCGGCATCCAGTCGCACATGCACGGCGGCACGTGGAGCCCGGCGCGCACATGGTCCGTGACGGAACGCTTTGCGCGGTTTGGCCGGCCGCTGCACTACACGGAGTTGACCGTGCTGAGCGGCGACGGCATGCCGCGCGAAGGCGATCGTCATAAGCCCGGCGAATGGCCGACCGTGCCCGAGGGCGAGGCGAAGCAGGCGGAGTACGTCGAATCGTTCTACCGCCTCCTGTTCAGCCACCCATCCGTCGAGGCGATCACTTGGTGGGACTTCAGCGACCGCGGCGCATGGAAGGGCGCCCCGGCCGGCCTCGTCCGCGCCGACATGTCCCCGAAACCGGCGTACGAACGTCTGCGGAAGCTGATCAAAGATGAATGGTGGACCCGCGCCTCCGCCGACACTGACTCCACCGGAACCATCCGCCTCCGTGCCTTCCGCGGCACCCACCGCGTGACCGTCGAGGCCGGCGGAAAGACCGCAACCGCCGAAGCGGTCATCCCGGTCCGCGGAGATGGAGCGGTGGAAGTGACGATCCGGTCCGAATAGGCCCGCTTCGCTTCCGCGCCATGCGGCGCGGAGATCCGTCGTGGCGCCCGAATCCGTCGGGCGCGGGAGTTGGCTTCGGGACAGCCGGACTCAACATCCAACAGCCAATCTCCAACACCCAACATCCAACGGGGATCGGCCGTCACTCGACACCGGCCACGCGGCACCGTCTTCATCGCGTGTGATGGAGGGCCTCGCTATGCGAGGCCGGGGGCATGGGATGCTTCGGGTGCGCTGCGTTCGGGCTCGCAGTAGCTCGCCCCTCCAAGCCTTGCGAGCCTTTATCGCTGTCGGGCCGGGGGGGCGATCATCAGGGACTCGATGATCTCCGCGAGGGCCGCGGGGGCGGCGCGGAGGCGGATGAACGCGTGGAGGCCGGCCGGGTCGGGATCCCACTGCGACAGCCCGGCCTCGTCGATCCGCACGCGGCCGCCGCGGACGACGTCCCACAGCGCGGGATCGGGCCCGCGGACCGCGTAAAGCGCCGCGCACTGGTCGTAGCTCGGCTGGCCTCCGTCGATCGATGGGCGCTTCCCGTAGTGGCGCAGTTCGAAGGCTCGGCGCACCGGATTCGCGGCGGGGGTCTGCTTGAGCCGCTCTCCGGTCATCACGGCGTTGCCGACCTCGAAGCCCTGCCACACGATCTCGCCCGGCCAGTTTGCGGCGACGAAGCGGGCGGCGTCGGGATGCGTCGCGATGTTGGTTTCGGCCTTCGCCGCGGGCGGGACCTGTCCGCCCATCACGACGAGCCGCACCACCTTCGCCTTCACGAGCCCCGGCTCGCGCCGCCACAGTTCGGCCACGTTGGAGAGCGCCCCGACGCTGGCGATGGTGACGCTGCCGTCCGACTGCGCGGAGAGGACCCGCCGGTAGATGCCCAGAGCATCCGGCGCCTTGTCGTCCGGTCCGATGTCGTTCGGAAACCCGTCGCGCAGCCCCGGCGCATACTGGCTCGTCCGCTGCAGCGCCGTCGGCCCGACCTTGTCCGTTCCGATCGGCAGGTCCGGCCGGCCGTAGTACGTGTTGATGGCATCCACCGCCGCGGCCGAAGCCTTCGTGAGGTCGGCGCGGTTGACCACGGTGGCCAGCAACTCGCACTCGCCGCGGTCGGCGAGCGCGTGGAGCATCGCCAGCGTGCCCGCGTCGTCGGCGTCGCCGGACATGTCAGTGTCGAGGATCAGCCGCACCGGCGCCGCGCCGAGCCGCTCGACGCGGATGAAGTATGCCCCGCAGATCTCCGCGCCGGCTGCGTCGAGGAACCACGTTTGCAGCGTCGTGCGGCCGGCGGGGAGGGGGAGCACGAACCGCACTGACTTCGCATTCGCAGCGACGGGCGCGGTGTGTTCCAGGCCGCCGATGCGCAGGCGGGCGGAGGCGACGGGGAAGGCCGGCCCCGCCACAAGCGTGCCGTCAGTGACTCTCTTCTCCGGGACCTGGTCGACGAGGCCGAGCCCCGATTCGGCCGGCCAGCGGGAAAGTTCGAACGCGTAGTCGCCCGCGGCCGCGACCTCGACGTGCCAGATGCCGTTCTTGCGCTCGCCTCGCCGGACCTGCGCCTGCTGGTCGATGAAGACATCCGCCCACTCGCAGGCGGTCAGCACGACGGGATTCTCCGCCGCGTGGCCGATGGAGACCGCCTCGAAGTCGTTGACGTGGTCCTTCACGCCGCTCCACCAGGCGTCGAGGTGAGCGCGCATCTTCGCAGCGACGTCGGGATGCGCGGCGACCACGTTGGTCTGCTGCATCGGGTCGGCGTCGAGGTTGTAGAGCTCGCGGTCCTCGAGCAGCCGCCACCGCTTCCACAGCACGGCGGCGCCCTCGCGGCGCGGGACCGAGGGGCTGTCCGTCGTCGGCCCCGTGACGCCGATCGGCATGCGGCTGTAGTTGATTACCAGCATGCGATCGGCCGGCGGAACGGCCGGACCGCGCAGCACGTTCGCCAGGCTGACGCCGTCGAACCGCACGCCCTCCGGTGCCCGGAGGCCGCACAGGTCGATGAGCGTCGGCAGCAGGTCCTGCACCTGGGTCAGCCCCGCGACATCCGCCGGTGCGCGCAGGCCGCCGGCGGGCCAGCGTACGAAACAGGGGACGCGGTGTCCGCCCTCCCAAAGCGTGACCTTTCCGCCCCTCATCCCTGCGTTAAAATAGCGAGGGCCGAACGTGCTGCCATTGTCGGTCAGGAAGACAAGAACCGTGTTCTCGCGCAGCGCCGTGGTCGAGAGAAACGCATCAAGCCGCCCGATGTTCTCGTCGAGGTTCGCGATCATCGACAGGTATCGGACCAACTCCTCGCGCCCCTTGGCGGGCAGGTCGGGCAGTCGTGCGGCGGCGGCGTCCAGCGCGGTGCGGACCGGCTCCCGGTACCGCTCGGGCGCGTAGTGAGGTCCGTGCGGTGCCGCGGTGGCGAGGTAGCAGAAGAACGGTCGGCCCGCGGAGGACTCGGTCTTCATCCACCCCATGGCCTCGCGGAAAAGGACGTCGGTCGTGTAGCCATCGAACGCACGCCGGCGGCCGTTGTGGATGTAGGTGTCGTCGAAGTAATCGTTCTCCCATGCATCGGGGACGGATCCGATGTGCGACGACGGGAACCAGAGGCTCTCGTGAAAGCCGCGGTCCTGCGGCCGGAACGGATGCGAGTCGCCGAGGTGCCACTTGCCGAAGAGGCCGGTCCGGTAGCCGGACGCCGCGAAGACATCGGCCATCGTCGGGAACCCGCGCCGCAGCAGCGTGCGGCCACTGCTGACGTTCATCGCGCCGTTGCGGAGCGCGTCGACGCCGGTCATGAGCTGTCCGCGCGTCGGCGTGCACATCGGCGCGGCGTGGAAGTCGGCGAAGCGAACGCTCTCCGCGCGGAGGCGGTCGAGGCACGGCGTCTTCAGCACCGGGTTTCCGTGGGCCGACAACTCGCCGTAGCCCTGATCGTCGGTGATCACCACGATCACGTTCGGCGGCGTCGGCGCCGCGTGGGCGACTGCGAGGCAAGTTCCGTGCAGCGTGGCGGTAGCGAGGAAACAGCGAAGGATCTTAGTTCCCATGGTGATTACTCCCCAGTGAAGCGGGACCGGCGAACAGGGTTAGTGTCGCGCGTTGTCGGATACGGTCGGGCTCTAAAGCGTCCATCATGAAGATGGGTTGTCGGGAGGCGATCGCTGAAATCGGGTTCGCCCGGGTTGGATAACCGAGAAAGCTCCGGCGACTTGTTCGGCATGATGGTCGAGAATGTCGGCGAGTTGGATGGAGATCCTCCTGGCGAGCGGGAACGGATAGCGAAGAAGGATGACGCCGCAGTGTCGGCAGGCCGAGGCGTAGACGAGTTGGCCGAAGTCCTTGTCCTCTGTCAGAAGAACCCGATGCTCCCGGGCTGCGAGGCCAACAACCTCCTGATCCGTGGCACCGGCATGAGTTTCCGCGATGGAAAGCACGTCATGCCCGACCTCTCGAAGAGTCCGTACGATGGCAACGTCACCACTCTCGTCGACCAGCAGGTGCAAAGTAACGGACCTCCCCTGCGAGCGTCATGCCAACGCAGCGATCGACTCCTCGTGAGCGATGGTCTCGGCGGCATAGGCGACCGCTGCGCGAAGGGACTCGCTGGACAGCTGGGGATATGCGCGAAGCAGATCGGCCTCGGTTGCTCCTTCGGCCATCTTCCTCAGCACCAATTCGACTGTGATTCGGGTGCCTCGGATCACCGGCTTTCCGAGCATGATCTCCGGGTTCAGGTCGATGAAGGTGGCCGTGTTCATAAGGAAGACGATAGACGACGCCGGAATGAATGGCAACAGGCCGGCCACCGGTTTCGAAGGGCGTCGGCCAGAACGGCCACGACGATCACGGCGCCGGTGATGACGCGCTTGGTCGGCTCGGTCGCGCCGATCTGCGCGAGGCCCGTCTGGAGCACCGCAATGATCAGCACGCCGAAGAAACTGTTCACGACCGAGCCTCGTCCGCCCATCAGGCTGGTGCCGCCGATGACGACCGCGGCGATGGCGGAGAGCTCCATGCCGACGCCGCCGTTGGGATCGGCGGAGGAGAGCCGTGCGGTCTGGAAGACCCCCGCGATGCCGCTCAGCAGACCCGCCAGCGCGAAGACCGCGATCTTCGGCGGCCGCGGGTCGATGCCGGAGAGGCGCACCGCCGTCTCGTTCGTGCCGATCGCGACCAGGTGCCGGCCGAAGACCGTGCGGGTGAGGACGAACTGTCCGGCCGCGACCAGGCCAATGGCGATGAGGAAGGCGGGCGACACCAGCAGTCCAGGAATGGGCGCGCCGATCGCCTCGACGGCGGCGCCGATGTACTGCGTCTGCGAGTCGGTGACGAGATACGCGCCGCCGCGGGCGATCTCGAGCATGCCGAGGGTCACGATGAACGACGGAATGCCGGCGCCGACCGAGATCGCGCCATTCAGAATGCCGCAGAGGAGGCCGACGCCGGCGCACAGCAGTGCCGCGGGTAGAGGCGGCCAGCCCCAGCGGGCCATCGCGACGCCCAGCACGGAGGCCCCGAGCGCGAGCGTGGAGCCGACGGAGAGATCGATTCCCGCGATGACCAGGACCAGCGTCATTCCCACCGCGACCGCGACGAGGTCGGGGATCTGGTTGGCGATCGTGATGAAGGTCCGCGCCGCGAAGAAGCGCTCGCTGAGGAGCGAGAAGAGCGTCACGAGGACGGCCAGCACGACGAGCATGCCGACGTAGTCCGCCATCCAGCCGCGCGGCCGCGCCGCTCCGTCGATGCCTTTGCTCATGGTGCACTCCCCTGGCGTTGCGGCGCCCCCGCCATGCCCTCGAAGGCCGCCGCGAGCAGTCGTTCGTGGCTCCAGTCGCGGCGCTCGAACGTCCGCACAAGCCGCCCCGCCGACAGCACGGCGATCCGGTCGCAAAGGGACATCAGTTCCTCCATCTCGCTCGATACGACGACGCAGGCCTTGCCGCGCCGCGCGAGGTCGTCGAGGAGGCGGTAGATGGACGCCTTGGCCGCGACATCGACGCCGCGGGTCGGCTCGTCGAACAGGTAGACCGCCGCGTCGCACATCAGCCATCGCCCGATCAGCACCTTCTGCTGGTTCCCGCCGCTCAGCTCCGCCACCGGCTGTTCCGGGCCGTTGCACCGGAGACCCATCGACGCGCCCGCCTCGCGGACCGCGACATCCTCGGCAGGCCGGTCGATCCGGCCGCCGCGCCGGCGGAAGGCGGCGAGGTGGGCGAGGGTCGTGTTGATGCGGATGGGCCGCGGCATCAGCAGGCCGTGCTCCTTGCGGTCCTCCGGGATCATCGCCAGTCCGGCGTTCACCGCCTCGCGCGGCGAGCGGAAGCGGCGGGGAGGCGCGTCGCCGACCGCCACGCCGCCCGCGTCCGCGCGGTCGGCGCCAAAGATCGCGCGCAGCAGCTCCGTTCGACCCGATCCGACCAGCCCGGCGATGCCGAGGATCTCGCCGGCGCGCGCGTCGAAGGTGACATCGCGTATCGCCGTCCCGCGGCACAACCCGCTGACGCGAAGCCGCGGGGGCCCCGGCGTGCGCGGCGCGGCGCGCGAGGATTCGACGTCGCGGCCGGCCATGAGGCGGACCGCCTCGTCCGGCGCTAGGTCCGCGGCGGGGCAGGTTGCAACGAGGCGTCCGTCGCGCAGGACGGAGACCCGGTCGGCGATGCGGCGGATCTCGTCCATCCGGTGGCTGATGTAGATCAACGACACGCCCGCGGACCGGAGCCTGCGGATGTGCTCGAAAAGCCGCTCGATCTGCGGGTCCATGAGTGCCGCGGTCGGTTCGTCGAGGATCAGCAGGCGGCAGTTCTGAGCCAGCGCCCCGGCGATCTCGATCTGCTGGCGGATGCCGATCCCGAGCGATTCGACCGGCGTGTCGGGATCGAGTGCCCCGAGGTCGACTCGCGCCAGCGCCTCGCGGGCATCGCGCCGCAGGCGGGTGCGGTCGATGACGCCCGCGCGGCGCGGAAGGCGCGACAGGAACAGGTTTTCCGCGACGGACAGCGTTCCGATGATGTTGAGTTCCTGGTGGACGATGTGGATCCCCGCCGCTTCAGCATCCGGCTTGCCCACGGGCGCGTAGGGGACGCCGTCCAGCGACAGGGTTCCCGCGTCGGCGCGGACGAGGCCGCAAAGGATCTTCGCGAGCGTGCTCTTGCCCGCTCCGTTGGCGCCAATCAGCGCATGAACCTCGCCCGGCAGGCACTCGAAATCGACGCCGCAGAGGACCGGCACAGCATACGACTTGCCGAGCCCGGCCGTACGGATGCGCGGTATGGGGCTTGGGTTCATGGACCTGGAGGGCCCGGCTCCGTCCGGGCCGGGACCGCTATTCCTTCACGTTCTCCGCGGTGACCAGATCGACCGGCGTTTCGCGGTCCGCCGGCTCGGCCTTGCCGTCGAGAATCTGCAGCGCGTACTCGATGCCGTAGACCGCGAGCTGGTCGCCGTGCTGGTCCGCCGTGGCGAGGATGTCGCCCGCCTTGATCGCCTGCCGCACGGCCTGGATGTTGTCGAAGCCCGCGACGATTACCTGGCCCGCCTTGCCGCCCGACCTCACGGCCGCCAGAGCGCCGAGCGCCATGTTGTCGTTCGCGGACAGGATCGCCTTCGCCCCGGGGTGCGCGGAGAGCATGGCGGATCCGACCTGACTGGCGATATTCATCTCCCACTGGGCGGACTGTGAGTCGGCGATGACAAGCCCGGCGTCCTTGGCGGCGTCCTCAAACCCGAGCCGGCGCTGCTGGCCGTTGAAGGAGGTGCGGATGCCCTCAAGCACCAGTACGGCATCGCCGGTCTTGAGCTTCGCCGCGACGGCCTCGCCCACCTTGCGTGCGCCGGCGCGGTTGTCCGGTCCGACGAACGGGATCCGCACGCCCGTCGAGGCCAGCACGTCCGCATCGAGCTTGTTGTCGATGTTCACGACGACGATGCCCTGGTCGCGTGCGCGCTTGAGCACGGGTACGAGGGCCTTCGAGTCCGCTGGCGCGATGACGATGGCCTTCACGCCTTGCGCGACCATGTCCTCGACCAGCGATACCTGCCGGGCCAGATCCCGTTCGTCCTTGATGCCGTTCACGACCAGTTCGTAGCGTCCGGCGTTGGCGGTCTGGTGCGCCTTCGCGCCCTCGGCCATCGTCGCGAAGAACTCGTTGGCGAGCGACTTCATTACGAGCGCGATGCGGGGCTTCGCGGCGGCGTCCGCCGCGGCCCCTGGCGCGGGTTGCGGCGCAGCGTCCCGGCGTGAACAGCCGGGTGCGATGGCGAGTAGGGTGGCGAGGGCGAGGAGGACGTGTGGGATGGTGCTCATGATCTTCCTTTCTTGCGTCGGTCATCTGTAGCCGGGGCCGCCGGCCCCGGCAGGTGTGGACGTCGGTGCACACGGTGGCCGGGGTCGACGCCCCCGGCTACAGCAGACATCTGGAGAGAGGCGTTCTTGGCGGCAAGGGCGTCCACGTGCGCCCGTGTCGGCATCGCGGGCTGGGCGCCGGGTTTCGTGGCGGCCAGTGCGCCGGCCGCACAGGCGAAGCGTACGGCCTCTTCCGCGCCGCGGCCCTCCGAGAGCGCGACCGCGAGGGCGCTGGCGAAGGCGTCGCCGGCCGCGGTGGTGTCGACCGCCGTTACGCGGAACGGAGGCATGTGGACGGGTTCGCCGCCGCGTTCGCACCAGGCGGCGCCCCGGGCGCCCAGTGTGACGACGGCGAGTCCGGCTCCATGTCCGACGAGCCATCGGGCCTGTGCAAGGGCGGCAGGGATGCCCTTGCCGCCGATGCCGGTGAGTGCCCGGGCTTCGCTCTCGTTCGGGCAGATCACGTCGACGTGAAACCGCGCTGCCGGCAGTGCGGCCGGCGCGGGCGCGGGGTTGAGGATGACGCGGACGCCGTGGCGGCGGGCCGTGGCGATCGCGGCCGCGACCGTTGCGGGCGGGATCTCGAGTTGCAGCAGCACGGTGTCCGCGGCCGCGATGACGCGTTCCGCGCGGGCAACGTCGTCCGGCGTCACAAGGCCGTTGGCTCCCGCGATGACCACGATGGCATTCTCGCCGGATTCTTCGACGCCGATCGTGGCGACGCCGCTGGAGCAGTCCGCTGTCGTGCGGACGTGGCGCGTGTCGACGCCGTACCCGCGCAGCGATTCGACAAGGCGGCCGCCGAACGTATCGCCGCCGACCCGCCCGACCATCCACACCGCGGCGCCCAGGCGCGCGGCGGCAACGGCCTGGTTGGCGCCCTTGCCACCGGGAACGGTGTCGAACGAGCGGCCGTGAAGTGTTTCGCCGGGGCGCGGAAGGCGGGCGACGCGGGCGACGAGATCCATGTTGATGGACCCGACGACCACGAT